>NZ_JBHYWI010000111.1:0-24836 GCF_042751525.1 Kitasatospora sp. NPDC059408 | reverse complement strand
CCCCGGGGGGCGGGCGGCCCCGCCCGCGGTGCGTCATGTCGTCAGAGCGCGTCCGGTCCGCGCTCGCCGGTGCGGACCCGGACGGCCGTGTCGACCGGGATGCTCCACACCTTGCCGTCGCCGATCTTGCCGGTCCTGGCCGCCTTCACCAGGACGTCGATCAGCTGGTCGGCGTCGTCGTCCTCGACCAGGACCTCGATCCGGATCTTGGGCACGAGGTCCACGGTGTACTCGGCACCGCGGTAGACCTCGGTGTGGCCGCGCTGGCGGCCGTAGCCGCTGGCCTCGGTGACGGTCAGCCCGTGCACCCCGAAGGCCTGCAGGGCGGCCTTCACGTCGTCCAGGCGGTGCGGCTTGATCACGGCGGTGATGAGCTTCATCGGGCGTCGACCTCGGTCTTCTCGGCAGTCGGGGCGGCGGGCTTCTGAACGTCGGCCTTCTGGGCCGTGGTCGCCGCGGCGGCCGCGGCCGGGGCGAGGGCCCGGGCCAGACCGGCGCCCACCGCGCTGAAATCGTAGGCGGACTCGGCGTGTTCGGCCTGGTCGATGCCGGCCACCTCCACCTCCTCGCTGACCCGGAACCCGACCGTCTTGTCGATCGCCTTGGCCAGCAGCCAGGAGACGACGAAGGAGTACGCCGCGACCACGGACACGCCGAGCGCCTGCTTGCCGAGCTGGTCGAGACCGCCGCCGTAGAACAGGCCCTTGGCGGTCTGGCCGACCCCGCCGGTGGCGAACAGGCCGATCAGCAGCGAGCCGATCGCGCCGCCGACCGCGTGCACGCCCACCACGTCGAGCGAGTCGTCGAAGCCGAGGCGGTACTTGAGGGAGATGGCGGCGGCGCAGACGGCGCCCGCGATCAGGCCGATCGCCACCGCGCCGAGCGGGCTGACCGAGCCGCAGGCCGGGGTGATGGCGACCAGGCCGGCCACCGCGCCGGAGGCGGCGCCCAGGGTGGTGAACGCGCCGTGCTTGAGCTTCTCGAAGACCAGCCAGCCGACCAGCGCGGCGCCCGTCGCCACCTGGGTGTTGACGAAGGCCATCGCCGCGACGCCGTTGGCGGCCAGTGCCGAGCCCGCGTTGAAGCCGAACCAGCCGAACCACAGCAGGCCGGAACCGAGCATCACCAGCGGCAGGCTGTGCGGGCGCATCGGGTCCTTCTTGAAGCCGATCCGCTTGCCGAGCACCAGGCAGAGCGCGAGTCCGGCCACGCCGGCGTTGATGTGCACGGCCGTGCCGCCGGCGAAGTCGATGACGCCGTTGCGGTCACCGAGCCAGCCGCCCTTGCCGCCGTCCACCATGAACACCCAGTGCGCGACGGGGAAGTAGACGACGGACACCCAGAGCGCGACGAACAGGCCCCAGGCGGCGAACTTGGCGCGGTCCGCGATGGCGCCGCTGATCAGCGCCGGGGTGATGATCGCGAACATCAGCTGGAACACGGAGAAGGCCGTGACCGGGATCGTGCCCGACAGCTCGTTCAGGCCGATCCCGCGCATCCCGAGGAAGTCGAGGTTGCCGATCAGGCCGAAGCCGGCGTCCGGCCCGAAGCTGAGCGAGTAACCGTAGAGGACCCAGAGCACCGTGACGATGCCGAGCGAGAGGAAGCTCATCGCCAGCATGTTGAGTGTGCTCTTGGCCCGGACCATGCCCCCGTAGAAGAAGGCCAGGCCCGGGGTCATCACCATGACCAGGGCCGCACTGATGAGCACGAAGGCGGTGTCGCCCGCGCTGAAGCCGTCCGGCATCGGCGTCTCCTCTGCGTGAAAGCCGATCCACCACCCGGGTACCTGTCCCGTGCCACCCGGGGTGTCGGCGATGAAGAGGAGAGTGCCGAAGGCGGGTTTCGGCCAGTGCGGCCGGTTGTTTCGCGGCCGTGACGCGTGCGACGCGCGGGTTACACCTGCGTGAACCGCAGCCCCGTCGGGGGTCCGGATGGGTTACCGTGCCGCCGCACGCCACGCCCGGTGCCGCAACCGCCACCGACCGTGGCGGCGGCGGCCGTCACGGTCGGTGGAGTCCGGCGGGGGGCGTGGCTCAGACCACCGAGACGTACTCGGGGATGTCCTGGACGACCCTTTCCTTCAGGCGGCTCACCGCGTCCACGCCCTTGAAGCGGACGGCCGCGGCCTCCGTGGTCTTGCGCACCCGCGAGTTCAGCCGCTCGGAGCGGACCTTCGTCGCGATGTCCACCGCCTGCTCGGCCATCAGCGCGGCCTGCTCGGCCTCCTTCTGCAGCAGGTGCACGCTGGCCATGCCGATCAGGTTGAAGGCGTACGAGCGCACGTGGTCGCCGTCCTGGCGGAACAGGTCCACCGCGCGCTCCATCACCGGCGCGGACATCGACGCGTACAGCTCGGAGTTGTCGGAGTGGTAGGCGAGGTCGCGGAAGGAGTGCGCGTTCTCGGCGTTCAGCTCGGCGGGCGAGAAGAACTTCAGCCAGTCCGGCTCCTCGTCCCCCTCGCGGATGTCGGTGAAGGTGTCCTCGGCCAGCCGCACCGCCCGGGCGCAGCGGTTCACCTCGCCGATGGTCGCGTAGGCGCGCGCCTCCATCGCGTACAGCAGGGCCTGCTGGCGCGGGGTGGCGGTGTCGCGGCTGCCGTACTGGGCGAGGTGGATCAGCTCCAGGGCGTCCTCGCCGCGGTTGAGGTGGATCATCTGGCGGCTCATGTCGGTGAGGATCAGCGCGCCGAACGGGCGGTCGCCGGCCTCCTTGGCGGCGTGCAGCGCGAGCACGTAGTACTTCTGCGCGCTCGGGTGCATGCCGACGTCGTAGGACATCCACCCGGCCAGGTGGGCGAGTTCGGCGGTGAGCCGGAACAGCCGCCGGGTGGTCTGCTCGGGGTAGCTCTCCTGGAGCAGGTCGGTGACCTCGTGCAGCTGGCCGACGACGGCCTTGCGGCGCAGCCCGCCGCCGTTCTGCGCGTCCCACTGGCGGAACATGACCGTGGTCTGCTCCAGCAGTTCGAGCTCGGGCTCGGACAGCCGGCCGGTGAACGCCTCGCCGCCGTTGGCCGCGGTCAGGATCGGGGTGGGGGTGCCGTTCGGGCCGGGGGCGAGCCAGCGCTGCATCGGCTCGATCAGGGCGGCGCCGGCGGTCAGCGCCAGCGAGGTGCCGAGGAAGCCCCGGCGGTTGAGCATCAGGTCGCTGCGGGAGTAGTCACTGATCAGCTGGACGGTCTGCGGGGCGCTCCACGGCAGGTCCACGCCGCCGCCGACGGTGGAGACCGGGATCGCGGCGCGCAGGCCGAGGTCCTCGATCGAGACGACCGAGCCGAAGCGCTCGGAGAAGAGCTCCGACATGATCTTGGGGATCGGCTCGCGCGGCTGCTCGCCGTCCAGCCAGCGCCGCACGCGGGAGGTGTCGGTGGAGACGTGGTGGGCGCCGATCTGCCGGGCCCGGCGGTTGACCTGGCGGGCCAACTCCCCCTTGGACCAGCCGCTGCGGGCGAACCACGTGGTCAGCTTCTCGTTGGGTTGCTTCTCTGCCATGGGGAACGTCCCATCCCGCCCGGCCCCGGAGGGCCCCCGATCGTCATCGCCCGACGGTTGCGGGCTGTTGCCAGACGTGCCGTGCCGCGGCGCCGCCGCACCCCGCTGTCGCACTGGTGTGCCACGACTCCGGACGGGGCGTCAGTTCGCCCAACTCCCGCGCCCCTGCGGCTCGGAGCTGACTCCCCGACGACGCCCGTGTGCTGAACGTAATGCCCCGCCGAGGGTCCGCGGGACGGCCCCTGGCGAAACGCCACCTTTCGCCACCCCCAGGAGTGAACCGAAGCAAGGGGGCACACGCTTCACTAGGTAGTCGCGGCGGTCGGCATATGCGGGCCGCCAAGTCCCCGAGCAATCCCGGCGGTCCCGACGGACCGCCACGGCCACCGGCGAGTTTGCCGTCCGCCCAGCTCGACGGCCGCCTCGCGCACACGACGATCCGGCATCGGCACAGCCGCCACAAGGCGGCGCCCGAGGCGCACCACCGCAAAAGGCGCACGCCACGCGCTGCGCGCCGCACCCGCACAACGCACCACGCAACGGACAATCAACGCAAAGTCACCATCCCGTAACCATCGGCAACGAGAACCTGTTGGGGGAGGCATGGACAACCTGTTCGGCGAACTTCGACTGGGGCACCTGCGGCTGGCTCCGCTGGGCGCGCGCCGCCGCACCAAGGTCACCGCGTCCCAGGCCGCCGCGGAGTACACCGGTCGCTGGGGCTGGGCGGTCGCCGTCACCGGCCGGGCCGCCGGCAACGCCCCGGCCGCCTGCCAGTGCGGCACCGCCCGCTGCGCCGCCCCGGGCCTGCACCCCGTGCCCGGCTGCGAGGCCGCCGTGCACACCGCCGACGCCGAGGGCTCCGTCCTGTTCCCCACCGGCCGGGCGTTCGACGTCCTGGACGTCCCCGAGCAGGCCGGCGTCCAGGCGCTCGTCCGGCTGGAGCGGATGGGCACCCAGGTCGGCCCGGTGCTGACCGCCCCCACCGGCCGGCTGCAGTTCCTGGTCGCCCCCGGCACCGCCCGCCGCCTGCCCGACCTCCTGTACCGGATGGGCTGGGACGACGCCGCGCTCGACCTGGCCTGCCACGGCGAGGGCAGCTACGTCGCCGCCCCGCCCACCGTCCTGCCCGGCCTCGGCCCGGTGCGCTGGCTGCGCCGCCCGACCCGGGACAACGCGGGCTGCCCGCCCGAGGCCCGGCTGCTGCTGGGCACCCTCGCCTACGCCTGCCACCGCGGCCGCGAGCGCACCGCAGAGCCGGCCTGGATGGCCTCCTGAGCCCAGCACGACCGAGCTCGGCGCGACCCCGGGCCCAGCACGACCCTGACCCGGAGCAGCCCTGGTCCGGAACCACCCGAGCCCAGCACAAAGGGCCCGCCCCCACCGGGGAGCGGACCCTTCACCGTGTCCGGGGGGCTCAGTCCCCGATCAGCGCGTCCACGAACGCGCCCGGCTCGAACGGCGCCAGGTCGTCCGCGCCCTCGCCGAGGCCGATCAGCTTGACCGGCACCCCCAGCTCTCGCTGGACCGCGACGACGATGCCGCCCTTGGCGGTGCCGTCCAGCTTGGTCAGCACGATGCCGGTGATGTCGACCACCTCGGCGAACACCCGGGCCTGGATCAGGCCGTTCTGACCGGTGGTGGCGTCCAGCACCAGCAGGACCTCGTCCACCGGGCCGTGCTTCTCGACGACCCGCTTGACCTTGCCCAGCTCGTCCATCAGGCCGGTCTTGGTGTGCAGCCGGCCGGCGGTGTCCACCAGGACGGTGTCCACGCCCTCGGCGATGCCCTCCTTGACCGCGTCGAACGCGACGGAGGCCGGGTCGCCGCCCTCGGGACCGCGCACGGTCCGGGCGCCGACCCGCTCGCCCCAGGTCTGCAGCTGGTCGGCGGCGGCGGCGCGGAAGGTGTCGGCCGCGCCGAGCACGACCGTGCGGCCGTCGGCGACCAGGACGCGGGCCAGCTTGCCGGTGGTGGTGGTCTTGCCGACGCCGTTGACGCCGACGACCAGGACCACGGCCGGGCCCTCCTCGTGCTTGGTGGAGCGCACGGTGCGGTCGGCGTCCTTGCCGACCAGCTCGACCAGCTCCTCGCGCAGCAGCGCGCGCAGCTCGTCGGGGGTGCGGGTGCCGAGCACCTTCACCCGGGTGCGCAGCCGCTCGACCAGCTCCTGGGTGGGGGCCACGCCGACGTCGGCGGTCAGCAGGGTGTCCTCGATCTCCTCCCAGGTGTCCTCGTCGAGGTGCTCGCGGGAGAGCAGCGAGAGCAGGCCCTTGCCGAGCGAGTTCTGCGAACGGGAGAGCCGGGAGCGCAGCCGGACGAGCCGGCCGGCGGTGGGCTCGGGGACCTCGACGGCGGGGGCCGCCTCGGCCTCGGCGACCTCGACGGCCTCCGGGGCCTCCGCGGTCTCGGGGAGCGGAACCTCCTCGACGGTGCGCCGCGGCTCCTCGGTGGGCGGCGCGGCCTCCTCACCGACCTGGGGCTCGCGCGGGGTGGTCGGCGGCGCCGTGATGACCGGCGCCTGCGACTTCGGCGGGAGTTGCTGGCGTCGTCTGCCGGAAACGACGAGGCCCGCGATCGCGCCGACGGCGACCACGGCGATGACTACGGCAAGGATCACGTATTCCATATCTCCCCCAGTATCCGTGACGAGGCCCGAGAAGCACCGCACCCGGGCTAGGCGGATGTGGCCCGCACCACGCCCCGGCGCCGTTCCCGGTCCTCTCCCCCGGCCTGGCTGCCGGGAGATTCCCCCACCCGCAGCCGCTGGCTGATCACCTGGGAGATCCCGTCGCCCTTCATCGTCACGCCGTAGAGCGCGTCCGCGGACTCCATCGTCAGCTTCTGGTGCGTGATCACGATCAGCTGGGAGCTCTCTCGCAGCTCCTCCATGATCCCGATCAGCCGGCGCAGGTTGGTCTCGTCCAGCGCCGCCTCCACCTCGTCCATGACGTAGAACGGGCTGGGCCTGGCCTTGAAGATGGCCACCAGCAGCGCGACGGCGGTCAGCGAGCGCTCGCCGCCGGAGAGCAGCGACAGGCGCTTGACCTTCTTGCCCGGCGGGCGGGCCTCCACCTCGACGCCGGTGGTCAGCATGTCGTCGGGGTCGGTCAGCACCAGCCGGCCCTCCCCGCCCGGGAACAGCCGGGCGAAGACGCCCTCGAACTGGGCCGCGGTGTCGTGGTAGGCGGAGGTGAACAGCTGCTCGACCCGCTCGTCGACGTCCCGGACGATGTCCATCAGGTCGCGCCGGCCCCGCTTGAGGTCGTCCAGCTGCTCGCCGAGGAACTGGTGGCGTTCCTCCAGCGCGGCGAACTCCTCCAGCGCGAGCGGGTTGACCTTGCCGAGCTGCTGGTAGGCCTTCTCGGCCGCCCGCAGCCGCTTCTCCTGCTCGGCCCGGACGTACGGGTACGGCTCGCCCGGCTCCTGCCCCTCCTCAGGCGTGGCCGACGGGACGGGCTGGTCGGGCCCGTACGAGGCGAGCAGTTCGCCGCCGTCGATGCCGAACTCCTCCAGCGCCCTGGCCTCCAACTGCTCGATCCGCAGCCGCTTCTCGGCCCGCAGGACCTCGTCCCGGTGGCCGGCGTCGACCAGCTTGTCCAGTTCCTCCTTGAGGCCGCGGCCCTGCTCGCGGTGCGCCCGGAGCTCCGCCTCGCGCTCCGCGCGCTCCCGTTCGACGGCCGCCCGCCCGGCGTCCGCACGCGCGAGCGACACCTCCAGGCAGGCGAGCAGCTGCCGGGCGCCCGCCGCGACGGCGTTCGCCACCCCGGCGTCGTGCTGCGCGCGCCGACGGCGCTCGGCGGCGCGGGCGCGCGCCTCGCGCTCGGTGCGGGCGGCGCGGTCCAGCTGGTCGGCCCGGCCGGCCAGCGCGCGGACCCGCTCCTCGTGGGTGCGCACGGCGAGGCGTGCCTCCAGCTCGGCCTGCCGGGCGGCCGAGGCGGCCCCGGCCAGCCGCTGCTGCTCGGCCGGGTCGGGCTCGTCCTCCCCCGCGTCGGCCGAGTCCTCGGCGGCGGCCAGGCGTTCGGCCAGTTCCCCGGCGGTGGCGAGCAGTTGGGCGAGGCCCTCCTCCGCCCGGGCGGCGGCGGCCGCCAGCCGTTCGGCCTCGCCGGCGGCGGCGCGGGCCTGCCCGCCGAGGCGGCCGAGCGCTCCGGCCACCTGGGCCCGTTCCTTCTCCGCGTGCCTCCGCTGGGCGGACAGCCGTTCCACCTCGGCCGCCGACCCGCTCCGCAGTTCGGTGAGTCCGGCCAGCCGTTCGGCCGTGTCGACGCAGCGGACGGCGAGTTCGTCGATCGCGCGGGCCGTCTCGTCCACGGCGGCCTGGGTCTCCAGCAGGCTCGGCGCGCCGCCGGAGCCGCCGTGGGCGAGGCCGGCGCCGAGCCGGTCGCCGTCGGCGGTGACGGCGCTCAGGGCGGGGTGCGCGGTGATCAGGGACAGGGCGTCGTCGAGGGTGCCGACGACGGCCGTCCCGGCCAGCAGCGTGCGCACGGCGGCAATCAACTCGGCCGGTCCGTCCACCAGTTCGGCCGCCCAGCGGGCACCGGCGGGCAACTCGGTCACGGCCCGGACGGGTTCGGGCGCACCGGCGACGAGCAGCGCGGCCCGTCCGGCGTCGTCGGCGCGCAGCAGGCGCAGCGCGGCGACGGCGGTGTCCGGCGAGTCGACGGCCACCGCGTCGGCGGCTGCGCCGAGCGCGGCGGCGACGGCGACCTCGTGGCCGGGGGCGATCCGCAGCAGTGCGGCGGCCGGGCCGAGCAGTCCGGTCAGCCGGCCCCCAACCGCGAGCAGCGCGCCCGTGCCGTCCTTGCGGCGCAGTCCGAGCGCCAGCGCGTCGTGGCGCGCAGTGAGCCCGGCGCGCTCGCGCTCGGCGGCGCCGGCGGCCTCCCGGGCGGCGGTGAGGTCGCGTTCGACGGCGGCGAGCCGTGCGCGGGCCTCGTCGTGGGCGGTGTCGGCGCGCTCGTCGTCCCCGGCGAGGCCGTCGACCTGTTCCTGCAGTTGCTCGAACTCGCGCTGCGCGGCGCCGGCGCGCAGCAGCGCCTCGTCCCTGGCCTCGGTGAGCCGGCCGATCTCGGCCTGGGCCGACGCGGCCTTGGAGCGCGCGGCCGCCGCCTGCCCCTGGAGCCGGGCGAGCCCCTCGCGGCGGTCGGCGATGGCGCGGGCGGCGTCCCGCAGCCGGCGTTCCTCGGCGGCCAGGTCGCGTTCCACTTCGTTCTTGCGTTCGACGGCCTCGGCCAGCGCGTACCGGGCCTCCTCCAGCGCCTCGGCGAGGGCGGCCTCCTCCTCGCGGACGCGCTCGGCCTCCCGTTCGAGCTCTTCCGGGTCCCGCCCGCGCCGTTCCTCGCCCTGCCCCCCGGCGACGGCGTGCCGGGCCCTCGCCTCGGCCAGTCCGATCGTGCCGCGGGTGCGCTCGGCGAGCGCGGAGAGCCGGTACCAGGTCTGCCGGGCGGCCTCCAGGCTCGGGCCGAGCTGCTCGACCTGCGCCTCCAGGACGCGCTCGCGCTGGACGGCGCGGGCCAGTTCCTGCTCGACGGTCGTGCGGCGCAGGCGCAGCGCGAGTTCGTCGGCGATCTCGGCCTCGACGGCCTGGCGGAGGGCGAGCAGGTCGTCGGCGAGCAGCCGCAGCCGGGCGTCGCGCAGGTCGGCCTGGATGCCGGCGGCGCGGCGGGCGATCCTGGCCTGCCGGCCGAGCGGGCCGAGCTGGCGGCGCAGTTCGGCCACCAGGTCCTGGACGCGGTTGAGGTTGGCCTGCATCGCGTCGAGCTTCCGCAGCGCCTTCTCCTTGCGCTTGCGGTGCTTGAGCACGCCGGCCGCCTCCTCGATGAAGGCCCGGCGGCCCATCGGGTCGGCGTGCAGGACGGAGTCCAGCTGCCCCTGGCCGACGATGACGTGCATCTCGCGGCCGATGCCGGAGTCGGAGAGCAGTTCCTGGATGTCGAGCAGCCGGCAGGTCTGGCCGTTGAGCGCGTACTCGCTGCCGCCGTTGCGGAACATCGTCCGGGTGATGGTCACCTCGGCGTACTCGATGGGCAGTGCGCCGTCGGTGTTGTCGATGGTGAGGCTGACCTCGGCCCGGCCGAGCGGGGCGCGCCCGCTGGTCCCGGCGAAGATGACGTCCTCCATCTTGCCGCCGCGCAGCGACTTGGCGCCCTGCTCGCCCATGACCCAGGAGAGCGCGTCGACGACGTTGGACTTGCCCGAGCCGTTCGGGCCGACGACACACGTGATGCCGGGTTCGAAGCGCAGCGTGGTGCTGGAGGCGAAGGACTTGAACCCGCGCAGCGTCAGACTCTTCAGGTGCACGCGGCCGGTCTCCTCATCGCTCGCCGGGGTTCACGGGCCCCGACGGCGACTGTATCCGGCAGGCGGGCGGCCGAAGGCGCCCGGACACGACGAAGGGACGCCACAACCGGGCGTCCCTTGCATGCTGCGTCCCTTGCGGGGCGGCTCAGTGCACAGCGGCGTCGATCTGCGAGGACCGGGCGGGACTCAGGTGAGAGCCGGCTCCCGCTGATCCAGATCGATGCTGTTGAGCAGCGAGTGCTCGTCAGCGACAGCGGTGAGAGCGTCGTTCTCAGCCTGCATCCGAAGGAGCTCGGCTTCAAGGTCCTGGACGCGCTGCTGAAGCCGTCGCATCTCGGAGAGCATTCGCGGGTCGGGGCCGCCGACGTACCCGAGAAGCGCCTTTGCCATGATGAATGGTCCTCCACGCTGAGTGACCGAACCGGAACGGTACAGGTCTAGGGGGAAGGGGGACGCACGCGCGGCGCGCCACCGGAAGTGCCGGCTTGGCACTGCGGCGCAACCATCGTGAGCTGGGCTCACGAGGGCATGCGCCGACCGGGAAAACGCGGTCGTGTGCGCGGGCTTCCAGCGTCTCACCAAAGACGGAAAGGGTCAACACGATCACCGCACGCTACCGCGCCCCTGTCACCTGCCTGGCGGTGTCGTCACGCCGAGGGGGTCCGGGCCGGGTCCACCAGGTGCTCGTGGATCATCGTTCGATGCGGAGTCAACCACGAGTCTGCCCGGATGGCAACCGTATGACACCGCCGGTTGAGGATCTTTTCCCCGGGGGCCGTGCGGGGCCCGGCCCCGGCGGAATTCAGCGGATCTCGAAGCCCTCGTAGCCGGCGCCGACGGCGGTCCAGATCTCGGTCACGCCGCTCACGCTGCCGGGTGTGTCGGGGCCGCGGAGCAGGGCGAGCAACTCCTCGCAGTCGTCGGCGAGGCCCTCGGCCACCACCTGGACCCGGCCGTCGCCGAGGTTGCTCGCGTAGCCGGTCAGGCCGACCTCCAGCGCCCGCGCCCTGGTCCACCAGCGGAAGCCGACCTGCTGGACCTTCCCCCGGACCCAGGCGGTGACCCGGACCGGTTCCTCACTGTGGGCGTCGCGACCGTGCATGCCCCGACCCTAACCGGCCGCGGGCCCGGTCACAGCTCCGCGGGCGGTCACGGCTCCGCGGGCCCCTCGACGGTCCACCCCGGGCTGTGCACCCGCGCGTGCAGTTCGCCGCGCCGGGCCTCCCGGCCGCAGGTGCGGCAGACCCAGGCCGCGTCGAAGGCGTGCGGCTCGTGCCCTTCCGGCTCGTGGTCGAAGGTGACCGGCGACTCGGGCAGCAGCCAGCGGTCGCCCCACGTGCGCAAGGCGTGGGCGAGCGGGGCGAGGTCCCGGCCGGCCTCGGTGAGGTGGTACTCGTAGCGCGGCGGCCGCTCGCTGTAGGCGCGCCGCTCGACGATCCCCGCCTCCTCCAGTGCCCGCAGCCGGGCGGTGAGCCGGTCCCGGGGCGCGCCCGTGTTGCGGGCGATCCGGTCGAAGCGGTGGTTTCCGTAGAACAGCTCCCGGACCACCAGCAGGGCCCACTTCTCGCCGACGACGTGCAGCGCCGCCGCCATCGAGCACGGCCGGCCGGGCAGGGCGGCGGGGAGCGACGGGAGCGGGCCCGGGGTGTCAGGGGTCACGGCGCCAGCGTGCCACACAGGGTTGTGTTCTCAAACCCGGGCCGGACGGCACTGCGGCCCCGCCGGAGGATCCGGCGAGGCCGCAGCGGGGTGCGCGTCGGGTCAGCGGGTCACCAGTCGCCGCCGCCACCGCCGAAGTCGCCGCCACCGCTCCAGTCACTGCCGCTGAAGTCCCCGGCGTTGAAGTCCGCCCCGGTGAAGTCGCCGCCCTCGTACTGGTCCTGGTAGCCGTGGTGGCCACCCTCCATCATCGGCGCCGCGGCGTAGGCCGGGCTGCTGATCATCGAGCCGAGCACGGTGCCGACCAGCAGACCGGGCAGCAGGCCGCCGCCGAAGCTGCTGTAGTAGCCACCCGCGTACGGGGCGTAGGCCGGGCCGGCGTTCCAGTACGGCTGCGGGCCGTACTCGGTGTCGACCGTGCGGACGGCCGGGTCGAGGCCGGCGGCGACGCGGTCCGCGTCCGCCTGGCAGACCGGGACGCTGCGGGCGGAGCCGCCGGCCGGGGCCCACTCGACGTCCTTGACGGAGGGGCCGTGGCGCGGGTCCATGAAGCACGGGGGACGGCGCTCGGGCAGCGGGCGCTTGTCGCGCCGGGCGGCCAGAGTGGCCAGCGCGAACCGGCCGTCCTCGATCGTCTCGGTGACGACCTTGACGTCCTCGGGCTTCTTGGCCTCGTCCATCAGGCGCTTGGCCTTCTCGTACGACTCGAGCGCGTGGCTGTAGTCGGTGCGCTGGACGTCGTCCGCGTCGGCGGCGCGCGGGTTGAAGTCCAGGCGCTCCAGCTCGACGCCGTAGGCGGTGATGTCCTCGTCGACCACGCGGCGCAGCTGCTCCAGCTCGGCGCGGGCCTGCTCCTCCTTGCGCTTCTTGGCGCGGCGGAAGAGGAAGAAGACACCGGCGCCAGCCAGCGCGAGCAGCACGACCGGGATGACCACCCAGGCGATCGAGGTGCTGTGGTTCACCCCGGTGCCCTTGGTCTGCGGGGCGGCCTGGTCGACGAAGTCGTTCAGGGTCGCGTTGATGTCGCCCTTGTCGGCGCGGGCGACGGCGCCTCCGATCCGGTCCGCGACGCCGACGCCCATGGCGCCGCGGTCGGAGCGGGCCATGAAGCCGCCGGTGCCCCGCCAGACGCCGTAGACGCCGTCGATGCCCACCAGGGTGCGCAGATCGGTGAGGATGGTGTCCTTGTTGGCGCTGTCGGGGACGACCGCGATGAAGATCGGCTTGTCGGCCTTCTCGATCTTCTTGGTCAGGGCGTCCGCCTGCGCCTGGCTGAAGCGGTCCAGCATCGTCGGGGCGACGTAGACCTGGCCCTTCTTCAGGGTGGCCGCGGCGTCGCTCAAGCCACCGGCCGCGGAGGCCGCCGGGGCGAGCAGAAGCAGAAGCCCGAGCAGCGTCGCCGCGACCACGGCGAGCGGCCCGGTGCCCCGGGAACGTCGAGCAAGGGTTCTCATAACACCCGACGCTACCGCGACCGGCGGCGAAGCACGCCATACCCTTCGCATACTGGTGATGAAGGGATTCCCCGCCGGACGCCGGGGCCGCCCCCTCCTCGGGGATGAGATTTCCCCCAAGTCACCCTGAAGCGGACTGCCGCCGGGAACCGCGGCAGGCGGCCGGACGTACGTCCCGGCAGGCCCGGAGCGGTCGGAGGGGGTGTCCTGACCGTATCGTGCGGACGGGCATAGTGGTCCCGGACCGCGGGTCCATTACCCGCTCTTGACCCACCGCCCCTCGTGGCCCCAACCCCTCTGATCGGAGCGCTCGGTGATCATCGGCCTCGTCACCGCCGTGGCGGCATCCGCCTGTTACGGCACCGGCTCGGTCCTGCAGGCCGTCGGTTCCCGGCGGTCCGCCCGCGAGGAGGCGGCCAAGGGCGCCTCCACCGCCACCACCGAGCACGGCGGGCCGAGCCTGTCCTCGACCGCGAAGGCCGCCGTCACCTGGGAGTTCATCCTCGGCACGGTGCTCGACCTGATCGGCTTCGGACTCGGCGCGCTGGCCGCCCGGCTGCTGCCGCTGTTCCTCTCCCAGACGATCATCAGCGCCAACCTGGTGATCACCGCGGTGCTGAGCATCAAGCTGCTCGGCATCCGGCTCAAGCAGCTGGAGTGGGCGTCGATCGGCGTGCTCTGCTCGGCGCTGGTGCTGCTGGCCGTCTCGGCCGGCCCCGAGGGCGGCCACCACGCGGAGATGTCCTTCCACTGGTGGCTGCTGATCATCACCACCGTCCTGCTGGTCGGCGGCGGCCTGCTGGTGCGGCGGATGGGCTCGAAGGGCGCGATCGTCGCAGGTCTGCTCTCCGGCCTCGGCTTCGGCGCCCTCGGCGTCGGTGTGCGCATCCTCAACGGCGTCGAGCCGTTCGAGCTCGGCGGCCTGCTCTCCGACCCGGCGCTGTACGCGATCCTCATCGGCGGCCTGGGCGGCATGTACGTGCACACGGTCGCGCTGCAGATCGGCTCGGTGAACGGCGCGACGGCCGCCCTGGTGGTCGGCGAGACGGTGCTGCCCGGCGCGGTCGGCGTGCTGTGGCTCGGCGACTCCTCCAAGTCCGGCCTGGGCTGGCTCGGCGTGGCCGGCTTCCTGCTCGCGGTGGTGTCCGCCGTCGGCGTCGCCTACTTCGGCCAGGGCGACCACGGAGCCCTCGGGGACGCGGCCGACCAGCAGCCCGAACTCGCGCACAAGTAGCGCCGCCCGTCAGCCCCCGCTGCGCTCCCGCGGCACCCGCTGGCAGCGGGGGCAGAAGTAGCTGGAGCGGTTCATCCACGCGGCCCGGCGGATCGCCGTACCGCAGCGGCGGCAGGGCTCGTGCTCCCGGCCGTACGCGTCGAGGTCCCGCGAGAAGTAGCCGCTCTCGCCGTTCACGTTGACGTACAGGCTGTCGAAGCTGGTGCCGCCGACGGCCAGCGCCGCGGTCATCACGTCCCGGGCACTGGCCAACAGCACGGCCGCCTGCGGGCGGGTGAGCGTCGCCGTCGGCCGGTCGTAGTGCAGCTTGGAGCGCCAGAGCGCCTCGTCGGCGTAGATGTTGCCGACACCGCTGATCAGCGTCTGGTCGAGCAGCGCGCGCTTGACGGTGGTGCGCTTGGCGCGCAGCGCGGCCGTGAAGGCGTCGTCGTCGAAGCGCGGGTCGAGCGGGTCGCGGGCGATGTGCGCGATGGAGACGGGCGTGCCCTCCGGGTCGTCCTCCTCGGCCTCCTCGACCGCGAGGCCGCCGAAGGTCCGCTGGTCGACGAAGCGCAGTTCGCGTCCGCCGTCGGAGAAGCGCAGCCGCACCCGCAGGTGCGTCTCGTCGGGCACCGACGGGTCCTGGACGAGGAGTTGGCCGCTCATCCCGAGGTGGCCGATCAGCGAGAAGCCCGAGCCGGTGCCGGCCAGCGGCAGCCACAGGTACTTGCCGCGGCGCTGCGCGGCGCCGAGCGTCGTCCCGGTGAGCCGGGCGGCGAAGTCGGCGGCACCGGCGGGCTGGCGGCGCACCGCGCGCGGGTGCAGGACCTGGACGTCGGAGACGGTCCGCCCGGCGACCCAGTTCGCCAGTCCGCGGCGGACCACCTCGACCTCGGGAAGTTCGGGCAAGGCAGCATTCCTCCTGCGGAAAGGGACCGGCAGGAGGAAGGCTACTGCCTCGTCACGCGCCGGCGGGCAGCCGGTCGGCGTACTTCTCCTTGATCGCGCGCCAGGCGCTCTCGGCGGCCTTCTGCTCGGCTTCCTTCTTCGAACGGCCGACGCCGCTGCCGAAGTCCTGGCCGGCCACGCGGGCCACCGCGGTGAAGGTCTTCTCGTGGTCCGGACCGGACTCCATGACCACGTACTCGGGCACGCCGATGCTCACCGAGGCGGTGAGCTCCTGCAGGCTGGTCTTCCAGTCCAGGCCCGCGCCCAGCTGAGAGGACTCCTCGATCAGCGGGTCGAACAGGCGGTGGACGAACTCGGTCGCCGCGTCCAGGCCCTGGTCCAGGTAGACGGCGCCGATCACGGCCTCGACGGTGTCGGCGAGGATCGACGACTTGTCGCGGCCGCCGGTGCCCTCCTCGCCCTTGCCGAGGCGGATGAAGACGCCCAGGTCGAGCCCGCGCCCGACGTCCGCGAGCGCGCGGGAGTTGACCACCGCGGCGCGCAGCTTGGCGAGGGTGCCCTCGGGGACGTCCGGGTGGACGCGGTAGAGGGTGTCCGTCACCACGAGGCCCAGCACCGAGTCGCCGAGGAACTCCAGGCGCTCGTTGGTGGGCAGCCCGCCGTTCTCGTACGCGTACGAGCGGTGGGTCAGGGCACGCACCAGAAGGGCGCGCTCGAGCGTGTACCCGAGGCGCCCTTCCAGGACGTCGTATTCGGTCGAAGCCGGCCCACCGGCCTTGCCACCGCCCGAAGGACCCTTCGGGGCGGAGGACGCCTTGCGGGTGGAGTTACCGTCCGACATCGATCCGTGCACCCCGCCGATCAGACCGAGAGGACCTGGCGGCGGTTGTACGTGCCGCAGCTGGGGCACGCGATGTGGCCGAGCTTCGGCTCGTGGCAGCTGTCGCACGCCACGAGGGCCGGAACGACGGCCTTCCAGTTGGAACGGCGGTGGCGCGTGTTGCTGCGCGACATCTTCCGCTTCGGAACAGCCACGGCTACTTCTCCTGGTTCTCGGCGGCACCCTCACGGGTGTCGCTGTTCTTGATCCCGTCACCCTCGTCGCCGGGGGCGGCGGAGAGTCCCTGCAGAGCCGCCCACCGGGGGTCGGCGGCGTCGTGGTGGTGCGCCGGGTCGTCGCTCAGGCGCGCTCCGCACTCGGAGCACAGGCCCAGGCAGTCGTCCTGGCACACCGGCTGCAGCGGCAGTGCGAGCACCACCGCGTCACGCAGCACCGGCTGGAGGTCGAAGAAATCGCCCTCCAGGCGGTAAGTCTCTTCTTCCGAGTCCTCGTCGAGGTCCTCGGTCCCGGTGGTCCGGGCGCGGTGACGCTCGTCGGACTCCGGGTAGTAGTACAGCTCCTGGAAGTCCACGTCGATGTCGAACTCGACGGGCTCCAGGCACCGGACGCACTCGCCCTCGACCACGGCCTCGGCGGTGCCGGTCACCAGCACGCCCTCGACCACGGACTCCAGGCGGAGCTCCAGCTGGACCTCGCTCTTCTCCGGCACGCCGATCACGTCGATGATGCCGAAGCCCTCGGGGGCCTCCAGGGTGCGGGACACCTTGCGCATCGACCCCGGACGGCGGCCGAGCTCGTGCGTGTCGAACACGAGGGGGTCGCGGTGGTCGAGGCGGTTCAAGGTGTCCTGACTTCCATGGAAGGTGATCGGTGGGGCCCCATGTGCGGCGGCGCCCCGAGGGCAAGCCGAGCGTCCGACATGGAGGGGCCGGAGTGGTCAGACTACCGGAGTCTCCCGCCAGGCCCAACTTCGGTCCCGGAGGAACGCCCCGGGACCGGTGTTCAGCGCCCGCCGAGCTCCCGCAGCCTGGTCATGTCGATCATGCTGGTGTCGAAGAAGCTCGTCTCGTCCAGCCCGGGCTGCTGCTGGGGCACGACCGGCGGGGCGGCGGGCTGCTGCGGGTAGCCGTAGGCGTCGTACTGCTGCGCGCCGTAGCCCTGTTGCTGCTGCGGATAGCCGTAGTCGGCGTGCTGCCGGCCCGCGTAGTCCCCGTGCTGCTGCTGTTGCGGGTACCCGCCCGTGGCGTCCTGCTGCTGGGCCCACTGGGCCGCGTACGGGTCGCCCTGGGCGGCCGGGTCGAAGCCGCCGCCGTACACCTCGGCGTACTGCCCGCCCTGCTGCTGGGCCGCCGCCGCGTACTGGTCGGCGCCGGGGTTCTGCCAGCCGGCCGCGGCCGGGGTCTGCTCCGGCCAGCTCTGCTGCTGCGGCACGTCCTCGCGGTACCAGGCGAGCTCCTCGCCGTCGCCCTCGGCGGCGAAGCCCGCCGCGACCGCCTCGGCCCGCTCCTTGGCCTGCTGCGCCTCGTCGGCGGCGGCCAGGTAGGCGCCCAGCTCGTCGATCGGCCGCTTGCCGAGGAGCTTGTCGCGGCCCTTGCCGACGGCCTCCAGGGTCGCGCTGAGCACGTTCTCCAGGGTGGCGAGCTTCACATCGACGTACTCGTCGACCTCGGGACTCGGGCTGACCCGCTGCGGCCGGAACTCCTCGCCGTCCGTCTCGCCGTCGTACTCGTTCTCGAAGACGCTGGAGTCGCCGCGCAGCTTGGTCCGGCCGCGGCCGACGGCGCCGAGCGTCTTGGTCAGCACGACCTCGAAGTTGGCGAGCTTGCTGTCCACGTAGTCGTCGGCCTCGGCCCGCTTGGTGTCCACGTCGGAGCGCGCCTCGGCGAGGATCCGGTCGGCCTCGGCCTGGGCCCGGCGGACCACCTCGGTGTCCGAGATCAGGGAGCCGCGCTCGGCGTGCGCGCCCTGGATGATCCGGTCGGCCTCGGCCTGGGCACCGGCCACCACCTGCTCGTGGTCGGCCATCACCGACTGCGCCTGGGCCAGTTCGGCGGGCAGGACCGCCTTCAGGTCGTTGATCAGGCCGATCAGCTCGGCCCGGTTCACCACGCAGGAGGCCGACATCGGCATCGAGCGCGCGTTCTCGATCGCCGCCACGATCTCGTCGACCTTGTTCTGCACGTCCACGGGGCTTCGTCTTTCCGTGTGCCGCCGACGGTCCGGCGGAGGCAGGCCCGGCGCGGTGGACCTCACCGCAGGGCAGGAATACAGACTGTACGGCCACTGCGGGGCACGGTCACAACGCCCGAACCGGGCCGGGCTCCCGGGGGATCCCGGCGACACGGACAAACCATGACGAAGCGGTAGGAAGGGAACGGCCGGACTACTGCTCGGCCTTGCGCTCCGCGATCCGCTCGACCAGCCGGCGGTGCACCGTCTCCGGCAGCAGGTGCGAGACGTCGCCGCCGTACGAGGCCACCTCCTTGACCAGGGTCGAGGACAGGAAGCTGTACGTCGGCGAGGTCGGCACGAACAGCGTCTCGACGCCCGTCAGCCCGTGGTTCATCTGGGCCATCTGCAGCTCGTAGTCGAAGTCGCTGACGGCCCGCAGCCCCTTGATGATCGCGGGGATGCCGCGCTCGCGGCAGTAGTCCACCAGCAGGCCGTGGTGCGACTCGACCACCACGTTCCCGAACTCCGCGGTGACCTCCTCGATCAGGCCGATCCGCTCCTCGACGCTGAACATGCCGCGCTTGCTCCGGTTGATCAGCACCGCGACGTGCACCACGTCGTAGAGCTTCGAGGCCCGCCCGATGATGTCGAGGTGGCCGTTGGTGATCGGGTCGAACGAACCGGGGCAGACGGCTCGGCGCATGGCGTTTGTGCTCCCTCGTGGGGTGACGGCTGCTGCGGGCCTCGGCCCGCTACTCGTGCTGGCGGGCGGCGGCGCGACCGTACCAGAGCGTGCCCTCGCCGTAGCGGCGGGAGCGCAGCACCTCGAAGCCGTCGGGCCAGCCGAACTCTCCGCCGCGGGTGCTGCGCTCCACGGTGACGAGTGCGTCCGCCGCGAGCCAGCCCCCGGCCAGGAGTGTGATCAGCATCTCGCGCAGCTCGTCGTCCGTGACGGCGTACGGAGGATCGAGGAACACCAGGTCGTACGGGGCCTGCGGGGGCGGCCCGGCGATCACCTTCTCGGCCTTGGCGGCCTTCAGTTCCGCGCCCGGCAGGCCGATCGTGCGGACGTTCTCGCGGATCACCCGGGCCGCCTGGCCGTCGGCCTCGACCAGCAGGACGTGATCGGCCCCCCGGGACAGCGCCTCCAGGCCGACCGCGCCCGATCCGCCGAACAGGTCGAGCATCCGGCTCCCGTGCAGGGTGCCGCGCAGCGCCTCCAGGGTGGAGAACATCGCCTCACGGGCCTTGTCGGAGGTCGGTCGGGTGCCCCGGCCTGGCGGTACGGCCAGCCGGCGGCCGCCGGCCGCTCCGGCGATCACGCGGGTCATGGTGGTGGGAGGTCCTTTCGTCGCTGCCCGACCACGCTACCCGCCCCGAGCCGAAGGGGAGCGCCGACCGTCGGCGCCGGGCCCGAGCGGACCGGAGGCGAGTGGGCGAACAGCAGCGCGGCCCCGCCGGGCGTACCGGCGGGGGCCGCGGGGGCACCGCCTAGCTCGCCTCGGAGCCCGTCGACTGCGCCGGGACCGCCGCGCCGAGCAGGGCCGGCGAGGCGTAGCGGGACCAGGAGAGGCAGCCGTCGGGCGGGCAGAACTCGGGGCGGCGCGGGTCGTGCCCGAGCTCGCGCAGCTTGGTGCGGACGGAGTCGGGCGTGCGACCGAAGCGGGCGGCGATCCGGGCGACGGTCTCGCCGTCGTGGAAGCGCCGGACCAGCTCCTCCTCGTGCTGCGGCACCCAGGGGGCGCCGTGGCCGGGGTACAGCTCGCGCAGCACGTCGCGGTCGGGGATGGGCTCGGAGACGTCGGCGACGATCGCCAGCGCCCGCAGCGCGCGGTTGAGCGCGATCCGCAGCGAGGCGACGTCCTCGACCGGCAGGCGGAGCTTGCCCGAGGCGAGCGGCGCGGCGGCCGCCCCCTCGCGCCAGCCGGTCAGGGTGAGGGTGACCTCGCGGTCGTCGTCGCTGGCGAGTTCGATCCGGAAGACCTTGTCGCCCAGCGGGAGCTCGTTGAGATGACGGAATGCCATGGCAGGACCCCCAAGTGTCGCGCCAGGTACGCACCTTGAGGTGCGCCCTGAACACCTTCATTCTCTCGCGGGGGTCTGACAATTCCCGGGCCGCGCGGGACCGCCCGACCGGCCGGGGCCGGCCCGCTCAGCCCTTCTCCATGTAGGCCGCGCGGTCCTCGTCGATGAGGCTCTCCAGCGCGGTGCGCAGCTCCGGGTGGGCGGTGAGCTCCGGGTCCTCGGCGACCAGCCGGGTGGCCTCCGTCCGGGCGGTGAGGATGACCTCCTCGTCCTCCAGCACCGAGAGCACCTTGAGCGAGGACTTCACACCGGATTGCGCCTGGCCCAGCACGTCGCCCTCGCGACGCTGTTCGAGGTCGATCCGGGACAGCTCGAAGCCGTCCAGCGTGCCGGCCACGGCGTCCAGCCGGGCCCGGGCCGCGCTGCCCGCGGGCATGTCGCTGACCAGCAGGCACAGGCCCGCCGCGCTGCCGCGGCCGACCCGGCCGCGCAGCTGGTGCAGCTGGGAGACGCCGAAGCGGTCGGCGTCCATGATGACCATCGCGGTGGAGTTGGGGACGTTGACGCCGACCTCGATCACGGTGGTGGCGACCAGGACGTCCACCTCGCCCGCCGAGAACCGCCGCATCACGTCGTCCTTGGCCTCGGGCGCGAGCCGGCCGTGCAGGATCTCCACCCGGAGGCCGCTCAGCGGGCCCTTCACCAGCTTCTCGGCGGTCTCCACCACCGAGAGCGGGGGCCGCCGTTCGTCGCTCTGGGCGCCGGCGTCGGCGATGTCCTCGAAGTCCTCCTCGGCCGCCTTCCGCTTCTTCCCGGCCCCGCTGCTCGCTGCCGGGGCCACCGGCTCCTCGTCCCCGATGCGGGGGCAGACGACGTACGCCTGGTGGCCCTTGCCGACCTCCTCGCGGACCCGCTCCCAGGCGCGGGTGAGGAAGTTGGGCTTCTCGACCGCCGGGACGACGTGGGTGGAGATCGGGGAGCGGCCGGCCGGGAGCTGGTCCAGGACGGAGGTCTCCAGGTCCCCGAAGACCGTCATCGCGACCGTGCGCGGGATCGGGGTGGCGGTCATCACCAGCAGGTGCGGCGGCTGGTCGCCCTTGGCGCGCAGCGCGTCCCGCTGCTCGACGCCGAAGCGGTGCTGCTCGTCGACGACGACGAGGCCGAGTTCCTGGAACTGGACCTTGTCCTCGATCAGCGCGTGGGTGCCGATGGCGATCCCGGCGTCCCCGCAGGCCATGTCGAGCAGCGCCTGGCGGCGGGCCGGGACGCCCATCGAGCCGGTGAGCAGCACGACCCGGGTGCCGAGGTCGGAGCCGCCGATCATGCCGCCCTCGGCGAGGTCGCCCATCATCTCGACGATCGAACGGTGGTGCTGCTGGGCGAGCACCTCGGTGGGCGCGAGCAGGACGGCCTGGCCGCCGGCGTCCACCACGGCGAGCATCGCGCGCAGCGCGACCAGCGTCTTGCCGGAGCCCACCTCACCCTGGAGCAGCCGGTGCATCGGGTGCTCGCTCGCGAGGTCGGCGGCGATCTCGGCGGACACCTTCCGCTGCCCCTCGGTGAGGGTGAACGGCAGCCGCTCGTCGAACGCGTCCAGCAGGCCGCCCTCTCGCGCCCGGCGCGGCTTGGCGGGCAGCGCGGACTCGGCGGCCCGGCGCTGGGCGAGGGCGACCTGGAGGACGAAGGCCTCGTCCCAGCGCAGCCGGCTCTGGGCGCGCTCGCGGTCGGCCTGGCCGCGCGGGCGGTGGATCAGCTCCAGGGCCTCGGGGAGCGGGATCAGGTCGTGCCGCTCGCGCAGTTCGGCGGGCAGCGGCTCGCCGACATCGCCGAGGTGCTTGGTGAGCGCGGTGTCGATGCAGATCGACAGCTTCCAGCTGGGCATCTGGGCGCTCGCGCCGTACACCGGGATGAGGCGGCCGGCGAACTGCTGCGCGGCATCCGACCCGGCGTCCTCGTCGAGCAGCTGGTAGTCCGGCGAGACCAGCTGGCGGGTGCGGTTGAAGACGTTGACCTTGCCCGCGAACAGGCCCTGGGCGCCGGACCTGAGCTCCTTCTGCCGCCAGCCCTGGTTGAAGAACACCAGCGAGAGCCGGCTGCGGCCGTCGGTGACGACGACCTCCAGCCGGTCGCCCTTGCGGCCGCGGAACGGGATGAGGGTGACCTTCTCGATCCGGGCCAGCACGGTGACGTGCTCGTCGACCTCCAGCTCGTCCAGGCTGGTGAGCTGGCCGCGTTCGACGTAGCGGCGGGGGTAGTGGTGCAGGAGGTCCCCGACCGTGCGCAGCTTGAGGCTGTCGGCGAGCACCTTCGCGGTGCGGTCGCCGACGAGCTTGGTCAGTGGTTCATCGAGAGCGCCCATCAGGCCCTTGTTTACACCAAAGCGCCGACAGACCGGGCCGCTCCGCGGGCCCCGTCCGGCGCCTACTCGACCCCGATCAGCAGCGGGGCCGCCTCCCGGCCGCCGTGGAAGACCACCGTGTCCACCTCGGGCCGGCCCTGGCGCACGTGCGCGACGAGGTGTTCGGCGAGCGCGTCGTCCGCGCCCTCGCCGAGGATCAGGGTGACGAGTTCGCCGCCCGCGCCGAGCATCCGGTCCAGCACGCTGGCCCCGACCTCGGCCGGGCCGGCGCCGATCACCGCGACGTCCCCGTCGATCAGGCCGAGCACGTCGCCGGCCTGGCAGACCCCGGCCATCGTCCAGGACTCCCCCTCGGCGACGGCGAGTTCGGCGTAGCGGGTGGCCCCGGCGGCGGAGGTCATGGCGACCACGTCCTCGTCGAAGCGGCGCCCGGCCTCGTGCACCGCGAGCGCCGCGAGCCCCTGCACCGGCGAGCGGGTGGGCAGGACGGCGATCCGCACGCCCTCCTCGCGGAGCTGGTCGGCGGCGGCGCCGGCGGCGGCGCGCAGTTCGGGGTCGTTGAGCAGCAGGACGACCTCGCGCGCGCCCGACCTCCGGACGGCGGCGGCGAGTTCGGCGCTGGCGGTGGGGCGGTCCGGGTCGGCGCGGAGCACGACGGCGCCGGCCTGCTCGCAGAGTTCGGCGAGGCCCTCGCCGCACACCACGGAGAGCACCGCGCGGGCCGGTTCCTCGCGCTCGCCCGGCTCGGCGGCGGCGCCGGAGCGGGCGGCGGCCTCGGCGAAGTGGGTGATCCGGATCTGGTGCGGCCGGCCGGCCCCGATGCCGGCCTCGACGGCGGCGCCGGCGTCGTCCACGTGGACGTGCACGTTCCACAGGCCGTCGCCGCCGCCGATCACGAGCGAGTCGCCGAGCCCGCCGAGCCGCTCGCGCAGCGCGGGCAGGGCGTCGTCGGAGGCGTCCAGCAGGTAGATGACCTCGAAGGCGGGGTGGCCGGGGCCGGGCGGCCTCATGTGGGCCTCGCAGCTCTCCAGTGCCCGGACGTCCCCGCGCAGCGCGACCGGTCCCATCGGCTGGTGCCCGGCGACGGCGTCGGCGAGCGCGCCGAGGACGGCCACCAGGCCGCGCCCGCCGGCGTCGACGACCCCGTTCTCGGCGAGCACGGCGAGCTGCTCGGGGGTGTGCCGCAGCGCGTCCCTGGCGGCCCGGTACGCGGTGTCGGCGACCTGCGCGAGTCCGTCCCCGGCCCGGACGGCCTCCCGGGCGGCGACCCGGGCGACGGTCAGCAGCGTGCCCTCGACGGGCTCCGCGACGGCCTGGTAGGCGGAGTCGGCGGCCCGCTGGAGGGCTGCCCGCAGCTGGTCGGCGCCGCCGCCGTCGGCCAGCGTCTCGGCGGTGCCGCGCAGCCACTGGGCGAGGATCACGCCGGAGTTGCCGCGGGCGCCGACCAGCGCGCCCCGGGCCATCGCCCGGACGGTGTCGGCCAGGCCGGGGGCCGGCTCGGCGGCCGGGTCGGCGAAGCGGCTCTCCACCTCGGCGGCGGCGGACTCGACGGTCAGGTAGAGGTTGGTGCCGGTGTCGCCGTCCGGGACGGGATAGACGTTGAGCGCGTCGATCTCCTCGCGCGCCTGGCCGAGCGCGCGCAGGGCGAGCTGGCACCAGGTGCGCACGGCCGGGGCGTCGAGCGTGTGCAGCACCAGGTCTCCTCCGGATGGGACGCCGCGATGGCCTCGGGTCGAACGGCGAGGGGCGATACCGGCAGGTTATCGGGGGCCGGGAGGGGTCGCCCGGGCCGTCGGCCGGAGCGATCACCCGGGCGGTCATGGTAGTTTCGTTGAACGGGAGCAAGCGTTGTATGCTCTTCCGGTTGCCTGGAACAATCCGGGCGCACCCCCCAGGTCGGTCCGGTTCACGCGAGTGTTCCGGTGTTCTGGTGGGTTGTCGAACGTAACTGATCTGAAGTCTTGGAGTGACTCCTGTGGCTGCCAACTGCGACGTCTGCGGCAAGGGGCCGGGCTTCGGCAACAGCATCTCCCACTCGCACCGCCGTACCCCCCGTCGTTGGAACCCCAACATCCAGACGGTGCGCGCTGTGATTGGGCGGACGCCGAAGCGGCTCAACGTCTGCACCTCGTGCATCAAGGCCGGTAAGGTCTCGCGCTGACGCGCAGACCGGCATGCCGGTCCTCCAGTGGAGGGGGGGGGGGCACACGGTGGTGCCCCCCGCCGGGTTTTTTTTGGGGGCCCCCGGGCGCGCCCCGGCGGCCCCGCCGGGGGGGGGGGGCGGGGCGGGGCGGCGGCCGGTGGCGGCGGGCCCCGGTCCGGGCCAGACCAACACCGGGCGGGGGCGGGGCGGCGGGGGCCCGCGGCCGGGGCTACGGCGATTGGGAGTGCGCGATGACCGGGACGACGGTCGGCT
>NZ_JBHYWI010000110.1:0-25024 GCF_042751525.1 Kitasatospora sp. NPDC059408 | reverse complement strand
GTCGATCGACTGCCCGCCCCCGGCGGCTCTTCGCGTTCCCCGCGTCCCTCAGGACTCCTGGTCCCGCCCCTTGCGGGTGAACACCCGCCGCACCGGTCGGGTGACGGCGTCGGACACCCGGCCGACCCTGCCGCCGACCGTCACCCGGGCGGCCAGGACGGCGTCGGAGATCCGCCACCACAGCTGCGCCGACGACGGCGGCAGCAGCACCGCCCGCGTCCGCTCGCGCCGGCCCGCGGTGGCCAGCAGGCCCTCCCGGGCGGTGCGGACGTCGGCCGCGAGCGGAGCGGTGACGTGGGCGGAGCGGGCGTAGAGCACCCGCTCGGTGGCCAGCGCCAGGCGTCCGGCGGCGGCCGCCGCGTCCTCGCCCAGTTCGGCCCGCTCGGAGATCCGCCGGGCGGCGGCGCGCGGGGTGCGCGACTCGTCCGGCGGGATGCCGAGGTCCCAGGCGGAGTCGACCAGCTCGTCCCAGGCGGCCAGGACCTGCTCGTCGGTGAGCTCGGCCGGCCCGTCCCCGCCGGGGCGGCGGCGCCCGCCGCCGATCCGGCGCCGGCGCACCGCGGCGCGCCAGAACATCGGGACGAGCAGCAGCGAGATCAGCGCGACCACCACCGCGAGGGTGCCGAGCACCTGCGCGGAGAGCAGCCAGGAGTCCTGGCCGGTGTCGCCGACGGCGGTGTTCTTCTTGCCGCACTCGCCCAGCTGACGCAGCTTGGCGTCGCAGTCCTTGCTGTTGGACGGCGCCGGCGCGGGCGCGTCGCTGGTGGCGGGGGCGGTCGGCTGCTGGCTCGGGGCGGTGGTCGCGGTGGCGGCCTGCTCGTTGTAGCGGGGCTGCACGCCGCGGCTGGGGGTGGGCTCGAAGCGCATCCAGCCGTAGCCGCCGAAGTACAGCTCGGGCCAGGCGTGGTACATCCGGCCGGTCACCGAGTAGGTGTTGGCGCTCTGGGCGTCGCCGGGGGTGAAGCCGACGGCGACGCGGGCGGGGATCTTCAGGGTGCGGGCCATCGCCGCCATGGTGGAGGCGAAGTGGACGCAGAAGCCGCGCTTGTCGCGCAGGAAGGTGACGATGGCGTCCGTGCCGGTGCCGCTGCTGACGCTGGTGTCGTAGCGGAACTCCGGTCCGGTGAACCAGGCGGCGAGGGCGACGGCCTTGTCGTAGTTGGTCGTCTGCTTGGCGGTGACCTGCCGGGCCAGCTGCGAGACCTCCGTGGGCAGGTTCGTCGGCAGCGCCGTGTAGTGCTCCCGGATGTCCTGGGGCGCGCTCGGCGCGTCGCGCAGGTCGTTGGCGGTGGGCCGGACGTCCAGCGAGGTGACCTGGTAGTGCAGGCCCTTGATCGACTTGTCGTTGGTGGGCATCACGGTGCGGGTCAGCTGGTCGAGCTTCCACTCGCCGCGGTTGGGCAGCTGGACCGAGAGCGCCGGGTACGGCATCGGCAGCCAGCTCTTCTCCAGCGCGTTGCTGACCTGGAAGTCGCCCTTCATCTGCGGGAGGTTGGGGTCCTGGAGGCCCTCCGGCGGGGGAAGGGCCGCGCCCAGGTCGGCGACGGTGGTGGAGCCGAGCTTCCAGTTGGTGCCGTCGAACACGTCCAGCGAACCGGTGCGCAGGTAGGTCTGGTCGGCGATGTCGCTGTCCAGGGTGTAGCGCAGCAGTTCGGTGTTGGTGGGCCGGGTGATCTCGGCCTGCAGGCTGACCAGCGGGTCGAGGCTGGTGACCGCGCCGGCCGAACCCCCGGTGCCGCTGCCGCCGGAGCCGGAGTGCAGCAGGCCGGAGTCCCAGTGCGGCAGGAAGACGGGCAGCAGCATGGCGACGGCCAGGGCCAGGATGCCGACCTGCTGGCCGCCGAGGCCGACCGCGCCGGAGCTCTCGGTGCCGCGCGAGGTGCCGCGGAAGATCCGGCCCCAGCGGGAGACGCGGTCCTGGCCCTCGGCGAAGAGGAGCAGCAGGTAGCCGGCCGCGGCGAGGCCGAACCAGATCCAGCTGCCGTGGTCGCCGGCCAGGCCGTTGCCGACCGAGTACAGCGCGAGCAGCGGCAGCCCGGCCAGCGCCGAGCGCCGGTACGTCACCGCGACGGTGTCGACGATCAGCGCGATCAGGCCGACCGAGCCGACCAGGATCAGCCGCAGGCCCGCGTTGGGCGGTGCGGGGATGGCGTACTGCTGGATGTCGTCCAGGCCGGAGCCGAACACCCGGTCCAGGGAGCTCGGCGAGTCCGGCCCCGGAATCAGGCCGCCCCACACGGAGCCGGATTCGGCGAAGCCGATCAGCAGCAGGAGGACCAGCGCGACCAGCTGCCCGAGCGGCACCGTCCAGCGGAACAGCGGGGTGCGGCGCAGGCCCGCGCCGACGGCGGCGAGCACCGCGATCACCAGGAAGGCGTGGGTGATCCAGCTCTTGGTGGTGAGCAGCGGGGTCAGGCAGAGCGAGGCGAGGGCGGTGGCCAGCGCCGAGTAGACGGTCAGTTTGGCCCGGGTGGTCACGCGCCGGCCTCTTCTCGGTAGGGGGCGGTGGTCTTCGCGCCCTCGGCGGCCCGCCACAGGTCGGGGAGCGAGTCCCCGGCGCGCACCGGCAGGACCGTCCAGCCGGCCTCGCGCAGCTGGCGCACCCGGGCGCGGAACTCGTCGCCGCCGGTCTCGGGGGCGAGCATCCGCAGGCCGGTCCACGTGCCGGTGTCGAGGAGGAAGGCGATGGCGCCGCCGGTGCGCCCGCGCAGCCGGGCCAGCCGTGCGGCCTGGGACTCGTCCAGCTCGCCGAGGACGGCGATCAGCAGGCCCTCGCCGCCGGCGCGCAGCGGCTCCTCGGCGCGGGAGAGCCCGCCGCCGTCGGACAGGTCGGCGACCGCGAGCGCGTCCAGGATCAGCCCGGAGGACTCGGCCGCCGCGTTGGTGCCGCCGGTGCCGGGGCCGGGGACCCACTGGCCGGTGTCGGTGAGCAGCCTGGTCTGGTAGCCGCGCTCCAGCAGGTGGACGGAGACGGACGCGGCGCAGCTGACCGCCCACTCGAAGGAGGAGGCGGGGCCGCTGCCCCGGTGGGCGATCTCGCGGGTGTCCAGCAGCACGGTGGCGCGGGCGCGCTGCGGCTGCTCCTCGCGGCGGACCATCAGTTCGCCGTAGCGGGCGGTGGACTTCCAGTGCACGCGGCGCAGGTCGTCGCCGGGCCGGTACTCGCGCAGGATCACGTCGTCGTCGCCGGCCAGCGCGAGGGTGCGGGCGTGGCTCTCGCCCTGCCCGAGCCACTCGCCGCTCAGCCGCACGTGCGCCAGCGCCTGGACCTGGGGGACGACGGTGAGCACGTCGGACGCGGTGAACGAACGGTTCACCTCGCACATCCCGAACGGGTCGGACAGCCGCAGCTGGAGCGGGCCGAGCTCGTAGCGGCCGCGCAGGTCGGAACGGACCCGGTAGGAGACCTCCCGGTTGCCGCGCGGCTCGACCCGGTCCAGCACGAAGCGCGGGCGCGGCCCGAGTACGTACGGGACCTTGTCCTCCAGGAGCAGCAGCCCGGTGGGCACCCGGGAGATGTTGTCGACCCGCAGGTGGACCCGGGCCTCCTGGCCGGCGATCGCCCGGTGCGGGCTGAGCCGGCGCCCGCTGGCCACCCGGTAGCGGGTGTTGGCCAGCACCAGGGCGGCGGCCAGCGGGAGCGCGGCGAGCAGCACACCGACCCGCAGCAGCGCGTCCTGGTCGAGCAGGTAGGCGCAGACCATGGCGGTGAGCCCGGCGGCGAGGAAGGAGCGGCCCCGGGTGGTGAGGCCGCGCAGGCCGGCCCGCAGGCCCGACGGTGCGTCGGACGGCGACACCTCAGACCCTCCGGCCGGCCGGGCCGCCCTGCGGACGCGGCAGCGGCAGCCGGGCGACGAGGTCGGCCACGATCTGCTCGGAGGTGCGGCGGCTGAGCTGGGTCTCGGCGGTCGGCATCAGGCGGTGCGCGAGGACCGGGACGGCGAGGCGCTGGATGTCGTCCGGGGTGACGTAGTCGCGCCCGTCCAGCGCGGCGGCCGCGCGGGCGGCCCGGACCAGGTGCAGGGTGGCGCGCGGCGAGGCGCCCAGGCGCAGCTCGTGGCTGGTGCGGGTGGCGCCGACCAGGTCGACGGCGTAGCGGCGGACCGGGTCGGCGATGTGCACGGTGCGCACCAGGTCGATGAGCTTGAGGATGTCGGCGGCGTGCGCGACCGGCTGGAGGTCGGCCAGCGGGCTGGCGCCGGCGTGCACGTCGAGCATCGCGAACTCGGCCTCGGGGCTGGGGTAGCCGATCGAGATGCGGGCCATGAAACGGTCCCGCTGGGCCTCGGGGAGGGGGTAGGTGCCCTCCATCTCGACCGGGTTCTGGGTGGCGACGACCATGAACGGCGACGGCAGCTCGTAGCTGGTCCCGTCGATGGTGACCTGGCGCTCCTCCATCGACTCCAGCAGCGCGGACTGGGTCTTGGGCGAGGCGCGGTTGATCTCGTCGCCGACCACGATCTGGGCGAAGATCGCGCCCGGGCGGAACTCGAAGTCGCGCTGGTGCTGGTCGTAGATGTTGGTGCCGGTGACGTCCGAGGGCAGCAGGTCGGGCGTGAACTGGATGCGCCGCACGGTGCAGTCGACCGAGCGGGCGAGCGCCTTGGCCAGCATGGTCTTGCCGACGCCGGGGACGTCCTCCAGCAGCAGGTGGCCCTCGGCGAGCAGGACGGTCAGGGCGATCCGGACGGCCTCCGGCTTGCCCTCGATCACGCTCTCGATGTTGGCGCGGACCCGGTCCACGACGGCGGCGAGCTCGGGCAGGCCGACCCGGTGGTAACCGTCCGCCTCCTGGGCGCCCCCCGAAGAACCGCCGACACCGGCCTGATCGCTGTAGCTCGTCACCCGTTACGCTCCCTGGCACACCGTGCCCGCCTCACCCCGAGGCCGGCCCCCACCCCATGCTTGACGCGGCCGTACCAGGGGCGGTTCCGTGCGGGATCCGGCGCCGGGACAGCGGCCTGCGGCCCGGCCGCCCCAGGTGGTTCGAGGTCAACCGGCAGGCGCATTCTCCCCTGCCGGGGGCGCGGAAGTCACCCTGTCGCCGTGACTCGCCCGCTCGCCTCCGGGCGCTCGGGTCCGACGCCGACGGTCGTCGCTTCCTCGCTCCTCCCTTTCGGCGTCGGCGCTTCCTTCGGCTCGGGGCGGGTGACCGGGGGCGGGGCGTCGGGCCGTCAGTGGATCTCGCGCAGGAGACCCGTGTGGACGTCGAAGACGAAGCCGCGGACGTCGTCGGTGTGCAGCAGGAACGGGGAGGTGCGGACGCGCTGCATGGACTGGCGGACGTCGCCGTCCAGGTCGACGAAGGCCTCGACCGCCCACTGCGGGCGCTGGCCGACCTCCAGTTCCAGCTCGCGGCGGAAGTCCTCGGTGAGCCCCAGCAGGCCGCAGCCGGTGTGGTGGATCAGCGCGATCGAGCGGGTGCCGAGGGCGCGCTGGCTGATCGTGAGGGAGCGGATGGTGTCGTCGGTGACGACGCCGCCCGCGTTGCGGATGACGTGGGCGTCGCCCAGTTCGAGGCCGAGCGCCGCGAACAGGTCGAGGCGGGCGTCCATGCAGGCGACGACGGCGATCTTCTGCACCGGGCGGGCGTCCATGCCGCCGTCGTGGAAGGTGACCGCGTACTCGCGGTTGGAGGCCACGAAGCGGTCGATGATGGCCGGGGTCTCGGGGTCGGCAGCGGCGGTCGGCGTGGGCCGGTCGGGGGTCACTGTCATAGGGGCGACGTTAGTGCGATTCGGGGGGCCGCGGTGGGGTGGAGAGCTACAGAACGCGGCGCTGTGACCGAGCGCATAGCCACAACGGACGGGTTTGTCCGGCCTGGTCCCGAAGCGCGCGACCCGGGGCGCGCGACCGGGCGCCGCGGCCGCCCCGCTCGCCCCGGCCCGACCGCCGGGACGGCCGCGACCTGCGGTGATCCGTACCGCCGCCCGGGTGGTGCGCCGGAGCGGGCCATTGACTGGCGGGGCCCGCGCGATAGAGTTGCGGCGCAGTGGAGCACACCCCCCGGGGCCCGTCAACCGGGCCTTCCCGGCCGGTGCTCCGGCCCGACCCGGCCCGTGGCCTCCACCCGCTCCGTGTCCTCCTGGCGCACCTTCCCCGGCGCCCGGCGGTCATGTCCTTCCCCTTGAGCGGGCGGGGACCACGGGCCGTGTCGTGCCCGCTCCCGGCGGTGGGCGAGAATGGTCGCAGCTCCCGGACGTCGGGCTGCTCCGCACCGAGGAAGGGCGCCGCCGCGCATGACCACCAACGAGCCGGGACCCAAGCACGTCCCCGTCATGCTGCAGCGGTGCATGGACGCGCTGGCCCCGGCGATCTCCCGGCCCGGTGCCGTGGTGGTGGACGCCACCCTCGGCCTCGGCGGGCACAGCGAGGCGCTGCTCACCCAGTTCCCCGAGGTCCGGCTGGTCGCGGTGGACCGCGACCCGGCCGCGCTCAAGCTCTCCGGCGAGCGCCTCGCCCCGTTCGGCGACCGGGCCACCCTGGTGCACGCCGTCTACGACGAGATCCCCGAGGTGCTGGAGCGCCTGGGCATCGACCGGATCGACGGCGTCCTGTTCGACCTGGGCGTCTCCTCGATGCAGTTGGACGAGGCGGACCGCGGCTTCGCGTACGCCCAGGACGCCCCGCTGGACATGCGGATGGACCAGACCCGGGGGATCAGCGCGGCCGAGGTGCTCAACACCTACAGCCACGGCGAGCTGGCCCGGATCCTGAAGTTCTACGGCGAGGAGCGGTTCGCCGGGAAGATCGCCTCGGTGATCCTCCGGGAGCGCGAGAAGGAACCGTTCAGCAACAGCGCGCGTCTGGTCGAGTTGGTGCGCAACGCCATTCCGGCGGCCACCCGGCGCACCGGCGGGAATCCCGCTAAGCGGACCTTCCAGGCCCTGCGGATCGAGGTGAACGGCGAACTGGAGGTGCTGGACCGGGCCATCCCGGGAGCGCTGGACGCCCTCGCGATCGGTGGACGGATCGTCGTGATGTCCTACCAGTCGCTGGAGGACCGCCTGGTGAAGCAGTACTTCGCGGCCGGAGCGACCAGCACGGCGCCGCCGGGACTGCCGTTCGTCCCCGAGGAGCACCAGCCCTGGCTGAAGCTGATCACCCGCGGTGCCGAGCTGGCCACCGAGGAGGAGATCGAGGAGAACCGGCGCGCCGCGCCCGTGCGGCTGCGGGTGGCGGAGAGGATCAGGGACCGGAAGAAGCGGGGCTGAGCGGGTCCCGGGGCGGTCCGAAGGGCGGAGGAGAGCAGTGGGGCCGGTGGCCGGTGGGGTCCGGGCGGGGAGCGGAGCACTCCCGGGGCAGGGCAGGGCGCGGATCACGGTCCGGCCGGGGCGGCGCCCCGTGCGGGGACGCACGCCCTTCGCCGTCCTGGTGGTGGTCCTGCTGGCGGCGGGGCTGCTCGGGCTGCTGGCGCTGAACACGGCGCTCAACGAGGGCTCGTTCGAGCTGTCCCGGCTGCAGCGGCAGACCACCACGGCGACCGACGAGCAGCAGAGCCTCCAGCACCAGATCGACCAGAACTCCGCGCCGGACGCGCTGGCCCGGCGGGCCGCCGAGCTGGGCATGATCCCGGCCGGCGGGATGGCCTTCCTGGACCTGGGCAACGGCGGCAAGGTGCTCGGCAAGCCCGGCCCGGCGCAGGACAGCCCGCCGGTGAAGCGGTCGACGGCCGAGCCGTGGCCGACCAGGCAGCAGCCGGCGCCGAGCTCCCAGCCGAGCGCCCCGGCGCCGACGGCGACCGCGGGCGACTCCGTCGTCCAGATCAACCCGGGCGCCCCGGCGCCCTCGCCGACGGGGGGTGCGGCCCGATGAGCGGGTGGAGCACGCGGGACACCGGAACCGAGAGCGGCGAGGCGGGCGCATGAGCGAGCGCAGCGAGCTCGTCATCGACACGTGCGGGTGGGCGGATGCCCCTGCCGAGAGCAGCGAGGCGGGCGCATGAGCACTCCGCGACAGCCGTCCGCCGGGGGCTCCGGCAACCCGCGCCGTCCGGCGGCGCCCAAGGGCGCGGCCCCGCGCGGGCAGGCGGCGAAGAAGGCCCAGCCCACCAAGCCGCAGCCCGCCAAGCCGCAGCCCGCGAAGGTACAGCCGGCCCGGCCGAAGCAGCCCGCCAAGGGCCAGCCCGCGAAGGCCGCCGCCGCCCGGACGCCGAGGGCCCCGCAGCAGCGCCGCCCCGAGGGCTGGCCGCCGGCCAGGTCCCAGGCGGCGGCCCGGCCGCGCCCCAAGTCCCGTCCGCCGCAGCGCCCCAAGGCGCTCAAGCTGGCCGAGCCCAAGCGCCGGCTGCGGGTGATCACCGTCGTGCTGTCGCTGGTGTTCTCCGTCTTCGCGGGCCGGCTCGTCCAGCTGCAGCTGCTGGACGCCGACGCGCTGGCCGCCGACGCCAACACCAACCGCTACCTCAACGTCCCGATCACCGCCGAGCGCGGCTCGATAACGTCCTCCGACGGCGTGGCCCTGGCGGCCACCGTCGACGCGTACGACATCACCGCCGACCCGGCGATGTTCACCCCGGAGGCCACCGGCGTCCCGGACGCCCCCGAGCAGGCGGCGGCGCTGCTGTCGCCGATCATCGGCGTGCCCAAGGAGAAGATCGCCGCCGACCTGCACACCCCCAAGAGCCGCTACAAGCGGCTCGCCGCCCGGCAGACCCCGGGCGCCAAGAGCCAGATCAGCGAGCTCAAGGCGAACCTGGAGAAGCAGGCCGGTTCGCGCGCCTGCCAGGTCCAGAAGCGGCAGCTCGGCAAGCCCGCCGAGCAGGGCGGGCGCACCCGGGTCGACAACGAGTGCGCCAACCCGCTGGCCGGCGTGTTCAACGAGGAGACCCAGAAGCGGGTCTACCCCTCCGACGGCCTGGCGGCCAACCTGGTCGGCTTCGTCAACGGCGAGGGGCAGGGCGCGGGCGGCCTGGAGCTGCAGTACCAGAAGCTGCTGGCCGGCAAGGACGGCCACAACAGCTACGCCCAGGCGGCCGGCCGGCTGGTGCCCACCGCCGGGGGCTCGCTGGAGGCCGCCGTGCCCGGCAACGACGTCAAGCTGACCATCAACCGGGACATCCAGTGGGCCGCCCAGCGGGCGATCACCGACCAGGTGGCCAACTCCGGCGCGGAGAAGGGCTACGTCGTCGTCCAGGACGTGAAGACCGGCCAGGTCCTCGCGATGGCCACCGCGCCCGGCTTCAACCCGAACGACCTGAGCCTCGCCAAGCAGTCCCAGATGGGCAATCCCGCCCTGGTCGACGCCTACGAGCCGGGCAGCACCGCGAAGCTGATGAGCCTGGCCGCCGTCCTGGACTCCGGCAAGGCCAGCTGGGACACCAAGGTCACCGTGCCCGGCAACCTGGTCCGGGCCGGACAGCAGTTCAAGGACGACGTCCCGCACGGCGACTGGTACCTGACCCTGGCCGGGGTGCTCGCCAAGTCCTCCAACATCGGCACCATCGAGGCGATCGAGACCCTCGGCGACGGCGACCAGCTGAAGGCCAACCAGGTGCTGGACGGCTACATGCGCAAGTTCGGCGTGGCCCAGCCGACCGGCCTGAACTTCCCCGGCGAGACGGCCGGCAAGCTCAAGAAGCCGGAGGACCTGGTCGCCTCGGAGAAGTACAACATCTCCTTCGGCCAGGGTCCGCTGCAGATGAACGCGCTGCAGGCCACGTCGGTGTACTCGACCATCGCCAACGGCGGCGTCCGGGTGGCGCCCAGCATCGTCCAGGGCATCACCAGCCCGGACGGCAAGTACACCCCGACCCCGCCGGGCGAGCAGACCCGGGTGGTCAGTGACCAGACCGCCAAGACCCTCACCCAGATGCTGGAGTCCGTCGTCGACGACGAGCAGGGCACCGGCGGCAAGGCCGCCATCCCCGGCTACCGCGTCGCCGGCAAGACCGGCACCGCCAACCGCGGCGCGGCCAACGGCGTCGGCTACGACGGCTACACCGCCTCCTTCATCGGCTTCGCCCCGGCGGAGGCGCCCCGGGTGACCGTCTCCTGTACCCTCCAGGGCCCGGTCAACGGCCACTTCGGCGGCCAGCTGTGCGGCCCGGTGTTCAAGCAGGTGATGGAGTTCACCCTCAAGACCCTCCAGGTCCCGCCGAGCAACAGCGAGGCACCCAACCTGCCCGTCGACTGGAAGCCGTGAACGAGCATGAGCAACGAGCTGGCCGGGCCGGCCGGCGGCGCGGCGCAGGGCCGGTTTGGCCCTGGGCACCCTTCGGCGGATAGCCTTCCCGCCGTGCCGAAACCCGATCAAACCACCGTGAGTCCGCCCCGCCCGGCCGAGGCCGCCGCCCTGCCGCTCGCCGAGCTGGCCGGCCGGCTGGGCCTGCCGCCCGTCGAAGGCGGTGCCGTCACCGGCGTCACCCACGACTCCCGCGCGGTGCGCCCGGGCGACGTGTACGTGGCCTTCCCCGGCGCCAACCACCACGGCGCGGCCTTCGCGGCCAAGGCCGCGGACGCCGGCGCGGTGGCCGTGCTCACCGACCCGGCGGGCGCCGAGCTGGCCGCCCCCACCGGCCTGCCGCTGCTGGTCGTCGACCGGCCGCGGGCCCGGATGGGCGAGCTGGCCGCGATCGTCTACGGGCATCCGTCCGAGCGGCTGCTGATGCTCGGCCTGACCGGCACCAACGGCAAGACCACCACCTCCTACCTGGTCGAGGGCGGCCTGCGCGGCGCCGGCCGCAGCCCCGGGGTGATCGGCACCGTCGAGATGCGGGTCGGCACCGAGCGGATCAAGAGCGAGCGGACCACCCCCGAGGCCACCGACCTGCACGCGATCCTCGGCGTGATGGCCGAGCGCGGCGCCGACGCGGTGACCATGGAGGTCTCCAGCCACGCCCTCGTCTTCGGCCGCACCGACGGGGTGACGTACGACGTCGCCCTGTTCAACAACCTCACGCCGGAGCACCTCGACTTCCACCCGGACATGGAGGACTACTTCCAGGCGAAGGCCCGGCTCTTCCAGCCCGGCAAGTCCCGCCGCGGAGTGGTCAACGTCGACGACGAGTACGGCCGCCGGCTGGCCGCCGAGGCGAAGATCCCGGTGGCCACCTTCTCCGCCGCCGGTGACCCCGGCGCCGACTGGCGCGCGGTCGACGTCCAGCTCGGCCCGGTCGGCTCCACCTTCCGGGTGCTCGGCCCCGACGGCGCCGAGGCCGACGCCTCCGTGCCGCTGCCCGGCCCGTTCAACGTGGCCAACGCGCTCGCCGCGATCACCGTCCTGGTCTCCGCCGGACTGCCGCTGGACCGGGCCGTCGCGGGCGTCGCCGCCGTACCCGGCGTGCCGGGCCGGCTGGAGCGCGTGGACGCCGGACAGCCCTTCGTCGCCGTCGTCGACTACGCGCACAAGCCGGACGCCCTGCGCGCCGTCCTCGCCTCGCTGCGCGAGGTCACCAAGGGCCGGCTGCACGTCGTCGTCGGCTGCGGCGGCGACCGCGACCCGCACAAGCGCGGCCCGATGGGCGACATCGCCGCCCGGCTCGCCGACACCGCCCTGCTGACCAGCGACAACCCGCGCAGCGAGGACCCGTTGGCGATCCTCGCCAGCATGCTCGGCGGCGCCGCCGCGGTCCCCGAGGCCGAGCGCGGCGACGTCCTGGTCGTCCCCGACCGGGCCGAGGCGATCCGCCTCGCGGTGGCCCGCGCGCACGCCGGCGACACCGTGCTGGTGGCCGGCAAGGGCCACGAACTTGGCCAGTACGTACGAGACGAGATCCGCCCCTTCGACGACCGGGAGGTGCTGCGCGAATCCATCACGCAGACCACGGCCGCCCGGGGCGACCGAGGAGTAGAGCAGCAGTGATCGCACTGACCCTCGCCGAGGTGGCCGCAGCCGTCGGAGGCACCCTGGACGGCGCCGACCCCGCCACCCCGGTGACCGGCCCGGTCGAGGTCGACTCCCGGAAGGTGCTGCCCGGCGGGCTGTTCGCGGCCTTCGTCGGCGAGCACGTGGACGGCCACGACTACGCGGCCACCGCGGTCGGGGCCGGCGCCGTCGCGGTGCTGGCCTCCCGGCCGGTCGGCGTGCCCGCCGTCCTGGTCGACAGCGTCGTGGACGCCCTCGGCAAGCTGGCCCGCGCCGTCGTGGCCCGCGCCGAGGCCACCACCGTGGTCGCACTGACCGGCTCGGCCGGCAAGACCAGCACCAAGGACCTGATCGCCCAGCTGCTCCAGCGCCTCGGCGACACCGTCTACCCGCCCGGCTCGCTCAACAACGAGATCGGGCACCCGATGACCGCGCTGCGGGTCGAGCCCGGCACCCGGCACCTGGTCATGGAGATGGGCGCCCGGCACAAGGGCGACATCGAGTACCTCACCTCCATCACCCCGCCCCGGATCGGCCTGGTGCTGAACGTCGGCACCGCGCACGTCGGCGAGTTCGGCTCGCAGGAGAAGATCGCCGAGGCCAAGGGCGAGCTGGTCGAGGCGTTGCCCGCGGACGGCGCCGCGATCCTCAACGCCGACGACCGGCTGGTCCGCGCGATGGCGGCCAGGACCAAGGCCAGGGTCGTCCTGTTCGGCGAGTCCCCGGACGCCCACGTCCGGGCGACCGACGTTCGCCTGGACGCCACCGGACGGCCATCGTTCACGCTCACCACCCCGGCCGGTTCCGCGCCCGTACAGCTGCGCCTGTACGGTGAGCACCACGTCTCGAACGCCCTCGCCGCCGCCGCGGTGGCGGTGGAGCTCGGGATGTCCGTCGACGACGCCGCGGCAGCCCTGGGCGAGGCGGGTGCGCTGTCCCGCTGGCGCATGGAGGTCGTCGACCGGGCCGATGGTGTCACCGTCGTCAACGACGCCTACAACGCGAACCCCGACTCGATGCGGGCCGCGCTGCGGGCGCTGGTCTCGATGGGGGGCCGCGGCCCGGAGCGCCGCCGCACCTGGGCGGTGCTCGGCGAGATGCGGGAGCTCGGCGAGGACAGCCTGGCCGAGCATGACGCCATCGGGCGGCTCGCGGTGCGGCTGGACGTCACCAAGCTGGTGGCGGTCGGCGGACGCGAGGCGGCCTGCATGGAACTGGGCGCGAGGAACGAAGGTTCGTGGGGTGAGGAGTCGGTGCTGGTGTCCGACGCGGACGCGGCGGTCGAACTGCTGCGCAGTCAGCTTCGGCCGGGGGATGTGGTCCTGGTGAAGGCGTCCCGTTCGGTGGGGCTGGAGAAGGTGGCCGAGGCCCTCCTCGCGGACGGTGCGGCCGAGTGATGAAGCAGATCCTCTTCTCCGGCATGATCGGCCTGGTCCTGTCGCTGCTCGGCACCCCGGCGCTGATCAAGCTGCTCGCCAAGCACGGCTACGGCCAGTACATCCGCGACGACGGCCCGAAGGCGCACCACAGCAAGAAGGGCACGCCCACCATGGGCGGCATCGCCTTCATCCTGGCGACGCTCATCGCCTACTTCGCGACCAAGGCGATAACGGGCGAGAGCCCGACCGTCTCCGGGCTGCTGGTGCTCTTCCTGACCGCGGGCCTCGGCCTGGTCGGCTTCCTGGACGACTACATCAAGGTCGTCAAGCGCCGCTCGCTCGGTCTGCGGGCCAAGGCCAAGCTGGCCGGCCAGTCGATCGTCGGCCTCGGCTTCGCGGTCCTGGCGATGCAGTTCCAGGACGACCGCGGGCTCACCCCGGCGTCCCAGAGCCTGTCCTTCGTCCGGGACTTCAAGTGGGCGGTCGGCCCGGTCCTGTTCGTCATCTTCGCGTACTTCATGATCGCGGCGATGTCCAACGGCGTGAACCTGACGGACGGCCTGGACGGCCTCGCCACCGGCGCGTCGGTCATGGTCTTCGGCGCCTACACCTTCATCGGCATCTGGGAGTACACCCAGAGCTGCGCCTACGCGATCACCGCGACCGCCAACTGCTACGACGTCCGCGACCCGCTGGACCTCGCCGTCGTCGCCTCCGCCCTGATGGGCTCCTGCTTCGGCTTCCTCTGGTGGAACACCTCGCCCGCCAAGATCTTCATGGGCGACACCGGCTCGCTCGCCCTCGGCGGCGCCCTCGCGGGCCTGGCCATCTGCTCGCGCACCGAGCTCCTGCTCGCGCTGCTCGGCGGCCTCTACGTGATCATCACCCTGTCGGTGATCATCCAGGTCGGCTCCTTCCGGATGACCGGCAAGCGAGTCTTCAAGATGGCACCGCTGCAGCACCACTTCGAACTCAAGGGCTGGACCGAAGTCCTGATCGTGGTCCGCTTCTGGATCATCCAGGGCCTCTGCGTCGCCGTCGGCCTCGGCCTCTTCTACGCGGGATGGGTGACCGGATGACCGAACCCCGATTCACCGGGACGCAGTGGAAGGCCCTGCCCGTCGTCGTCGCCGGGCTCGGCGTCTCGGGCATCAGCGCCGCGCGCGTCCTGCACGGCCTCGGCGCCCACGTCACCGTGGTCGACGGCGGCAGCGGCGAGGGCCTGAAGGCCCGTGCCGCCGAACTGGAGGCCCAGGGCATCACCGTGCGCCTCGGCGACGGCGCGAGCCTGCCCGAGGACACCCGGCTGGTCGTCACCTCGCCCGGCTGGCCGCCGAACAGCCCGCTGTTCGCCGCCGCCGACCTGGCCGGCGTCGAGGTCTGGGGCGACGTCGAGCTCGCCTGGCGGCTGCGCAGGCCGCTGCCCGCCACCGGCGAACCCGCCCCCTGGCTGGCCGTCACCGGCACCAACGGCAAGACCACCACCGTCCAGATGCTCGCCTCGATCCTCACCGCGGCCGGCAAGCGCACCGCCGCCGTCGGCAACGTCGGCGTCTCGGTGCTGGACGCGGTGCTCGCCGACGAGCCGTACGACGTCCTCGCGGTCGAGCTCTCCAGCTACCAGCTGCACTGGGCGCCCTCGCTGCGCCCGCACTCGGCGGCCGTGCTCAACCTGGCGCCCGACCACCTCGACTGGCACGGCTCGATGGAGGCGTACGCCGCCGACAAGGGCCGGATCTACGAGGGCAACGTCGTCGCCTGCGTGTACAACCTGGCCGACCCGGCCACCGAGGCGCTGGTCCGCGAGGCCGACGTCGAGGAGGGCTGCCGGGCGATCGGCTTCGGCCTCGGCGCCCCCGGCCCGTCGAACTTCGGCGTCGTGGACGGACTGCTGGTCGACCGCGCGTTCGTGCCCGACCGGGCCAAGAGCGCCGCCGAGCTGGGCTCCGTCGAGGACGTCAACCCGCCGGCCCCGCACAACATCGCCAACGCCCTCGCGGCGGCGGCGCTGGCGCGGGCCTACGGGGTCGAGCCGAAGGCCGTCCGGGAGGGCCTGCGGGCCTTCCGTCCGGACGCCCACCGGATCGCCGAGGTCGCCGTGGTCGACGGGGTCACGTACATCGACGACTCCAAGGCCACCAACACCCATGCCGCCGCGGCCTCGCTGGCCGCCTACCGGCCGATCGTCTGGATCGCCGGCGGCCTCGCCAAGGGCGCGACCTTCGACGACCTCGTCCAGGGCGCGGCCGAGCGGCTGCGGGCCGCCGTGCTCATCGGCGAGGACCGCGCGCTGATCCGGGAGGCGCTCGCCCGACACGCGCCGGATGTCCCGGTGATCGAGGCGGCCGAGGGCCAGACTGGCGCGGTGGCGATGACCGAGGTGGTCCGGACGGCCGCGTCGCTCGCCCAGCCGGGTGACACGGTGCTCCTGGCCCCGGCCTGCGCGTCGATGGACATGTTCACCAACTACGGCGAGCGCGGCGACCTCTTCGCCGCCTCCGTCCGGGAGCTGGCGGGCGGGTAGCCGGGCCCCGCGAGGGCGTCCGTACGAAGAGAGCGAGCGGGGAGTTGGCGGGGCAGGGCAGGGCGGATTCGGGCGTGCGGGAGCAGGCCGCGGCCGATCCGTGGCGCGTGATCTCCGCCACCACCACGAAGTACAAGTCGGCCGGTCCACTGGGCCGCCTGAGCGCCTTCCGCGCCCGGGTGCGGTACTGGCTGGACCGGCCGCTGACGCCCTACCTGCTGATCGTCGGCACCACGCTGCTGCTGGTCGTGCTCGGCCTCATGATGGTCTTCTCGGCCTCGCAGATCCTGGCCCTGAACCAGCACCACACCGCGCAGTACTACTTCCTCAAGCAGCTGATCGCGGCCATCCTCGGCCTCGTCCTGCTGGTCGGCATCGCGGCCGTCCCGGTGGCGGTGCTGCGGGTGGTCGTCTACCCGGTGATGTTCGGCGTGATCGGCGCGCTCGCGCTGGTCGCCGTGCCCGGCATCGGGGTGCGGATCAACGGCAACCAGAACTGGCTGGACTTCGGCTTCTTCCAGTTCCAGCCCTCCGAGTTCGCCAAGTTCGCGCTCGTCCTGTGGGGCGCCGACCTGCTCGCCCGCAAGCAGAAGGCCGGCACCCTCACCTCCTGGAAGCACCTGCTCGTGCCGCTCGTGCCGGGCGCCCTGCTGCTGCTCGCGCTGATCATGCTCGGCGGTGACATGGGCACCTCGATGATCCTGGTGGCCATGCTGTTCGCGCTGCTCTGGATGGTCGGCGCACCGCTGCGGCTGTTCGTGGCCACCCTCGGCGTGGCCGTCGTCGTCTGCACCGCCCTGGTGGTCACCGTCCCGCACCGGGCGGAACGCCTCGGCTGCATCGGGATCACCAAGCTCGACCCGGACGGTGCCTGCTTCCAGGCCCTGCACGGCGTCTACTCGTTCGCCCTCGGCGGCGGCTTCGGCACCGGCCTCGGCGCCGGCGTCGAGAAGTGGGGCCAGCTGCCCGAGGCGCACACCGACTTCATCTTCGCCGCGACCGGCGAGGAACTCGGTCTGGTGGGGACGCTGTCGGTGATCGGTCTCTTCGCGGCACTAGGCTACGCGGGTATCCGTGTGGCCATCGGTACGAAGGACCCCTTCGTCAGGTACGCCGCGGGAGCCGCCACCACGTGGATCATGGCCCAGGCCGTGATCAACCTGGGGTCGGCACTGGGACTGCTGCCGATCGCGGGCGTCCCGCTCCCGCTGTTCTCCTACGGCGGTTCCGCCATGCTGTCGGCCATGTGCGCGATCGGAGTGCTGCTCTGCCTGGCACGCAGCACCTCCGGCGCGAAGGCGGCCCTGGCCGCCCGGAGCAAGAACTCCCGGATCAGGAGACGACTGGCCCGGGTGCTGCCACGACGACGAACCACAGCGCGCCCGGCCCCCGGGCCGGCACGCAGGGAGCGGTGAATTTCGGTGCATGTCGTACTCGCCGGCGGGGGGACCGCCGGTCACATCGAGCCGGCCATGGCCCTCGCGGACGCCCTCCGCAGGCACGACCCGTCCATCGGGATCACCGCCCTGGGCACCGAGAAGGGGCTGGAGACCCGGCTGGTGCCCGAGCGCGGCTACCAGCTGGAGCTCATCCCGGCCGTCCCGCTGCCCCGCAAGCCCACCCCCGAGCTGATCACCGTCCCGGGCCGGCTGCGCGGCACCGTCCGCGCCGCCCAGGAGATCATCGAGCGGGTCAACGCCGACGCCGTGGTCGGCTTCGGCGGCTACGTCGCCATGCCGGCCTACCTGGCCGCCAAGCGCGCCGGCGTGCCGATCGTGGTGCACGAGGCCAACGCCCGCCCGGGCCTGGCCAACAAGATCGGCGCCCGCTACACCGACTTCGTCGCCGTCTCCACCCCGGACAGCAAGCTGCGCGACTCCCGGTACATCGGCATCCCGCTGCGCCGCACGATCGCGACCCTGGACCGGAACACGGCCCGCCCGGAGGCCCGGCAGTACTTCGGCCTCGACCAGCGGCTGCCCACCCTGCTCGTCTCCGGCGGCTCCCAGGGCGCGCGCCGGCTCAACGAGACGGTCACCGCGATCGCCCCGCGCCTCCAGCAGTACGGGGTGCAGATCCTGCACGCCGTCGGGCCGAAGAACGAGCTGCCGCAGGTCAACGACATCCCCGGGATGCCGCCGTACCGCCCGGTGCCGTACGTCGACCGGATGGACCTCGCCTACGCCGCGGCCGACCTGATGCTCTGCCGGGCCGGGGCCATGACGGTGGCCGAGCTCGCGGCCGTCGGGCTGCCCGCCGCGTTCGTCCCGCTGCCGATCGGCAACGGCGAGCAGCGGCTGAACGCCCAGCCGATGGTCAAGGCGGGCGGCGGCCTGCTGGTGGACGACGCCGAGCTGACCCCGGACTGGGTGCTGCAGAACGTCCTGCCGGTCCTGACCGACCCGCAGAAGCTGTGGGACATGAGCCGGGCCGCGGCCGAGTTCGGCCGCCGGGACGCCGACGAACTGCTGGTCGGCATGGTCTACGAGGCCATCGAGGCCGCCCGCGGCGGCCGCCGCCGTGGTTGACGGCCGGCTCGCCGACCCCCTGGAGGAGGAGCTGGAGGCCGAGGAGCACGCTCCCCGGCTCCGGCTCTCCCGGCGGGGCTTCGTGGTGCTGGGCGTGCTCGGTGCCGCGGTGGTCGGCGTGCTGGCCTGGGTGGTCTTCTTCTCCTCGCTCCTGGACGTGCGGGACGTCGCCGTGCAGGGCGCCACCGACGACAAGCTGACGGCGGACCAGGTCCGCGCCGCGATCGGCGGGCTCGGCGACGGCCCGCTGGCCCGGGTGGACCTGGACGCCGCCCAGCGGCGGGTCGAGGCGATCCCGCGGGTGGCCGGGGCGGAGGTCTGGCGGGGCTGGCCGCACACGCTCCAGGTGAAGGTCACCCAGCGCAAGGCGGTGGCCGCCGTCAAGGGCGACGACGGTCAGTTCACCCAGGTGGACGCCGGTGGCGTGAGCTTCGCCACCGAGGCGGCCCCGCCCGCCGGGGTACCGGTGGTGGAACTGCGGCCCAGTCAGCAGGCGAAGGACGCGGACGGGGTGATCTCCCGTGCGCAGTTGGTGCAGGGAGCGGTGGCCGTGGCCGCCGGGCTGCCGTCCGACGTCGCCCAGCGGGCCGGGGCGCTGCTCGTGCACTCGTACGACGACATCGAGCTGCAGCTCAACGGGGGTGCGACGGTGCGCTGGGGGAGTCCGGAGCAGAACGACCGGAAGGCCCGGGTCCTGGTGGCCCTGCTGGCTCAGAAGGGCACGAACTACGACGTGAGTGCGCCGGACGCGCCGGCGGTGTCCGGATGATCCGGTAGGTTCTGTTCCTGGGGGTGGGGTTGACGCTTCGGAGTGTCGGCCCGACCCTTGGTGGTCACCCCGGTTTCATATGCCGGCCGATGATCACATAGGCTCAAAAGAAAAAGGGAAGCTCGGCGTGTTCGTTGAAACGCGTGCCCGGAGCCACCTAGTGTCCTGTGTCACCAGACTGTGTCCCCTGGTGATGTGACGGAGGCACAGGACTAACCCTAAAGGTCAAGTTTAGGGTTGGGGTCGGCGGTCGGCATTTCGGACATTGCGTCAGAAACCAGGCTCCCTACCCATCGACATCCGTCGGTACGGCTCTCACCGGGCCTCGCCGACCCGGAAATTCGAGGCGAGAGGCCTTCGACGTGGCAGCACCGCAGAACTACCTCGCAGTCATCAAGGTCGTCGGTATCGGCGGCGGTGGTGTCAACGCCATCAACCGGATGATCGAGGTCGGTCTCAAGGGCGTCGAGTTCATCGCGATCAACACCGATGCGCAGGCCCTCCTCATGAGCGACGCCGACGTCAAGCTCGATGTGGGCCGTGAACTCACCCGGGGCCTCGGCGCCGGCGCCAACCCCGAGGTCGGCCGCAAGGCCGCCGAGGACCACCGCGAGGAGATCGAGGAGGTCCTCAAGGGGGCCGACATGGTCTTCGTGACCGCGGGCGAGGGCGGTGGCACGGGCACGGGCGGCGCGCCCGTCGTCGCCAACATCGCCCGCTCGCTCGGCGCGCTCACCATCGGCGTGGTCACCCGCCCCTTCACCTTCGAGGGCCGGCGGCGCGCGAACCAGGCCGAGGACGGCATCGCGAGCCTGCGCGAAGAGGTCGACACCCTCATCGTCATCCCCAACGACCGGCTGCTGTCCATCTCGGACCGCCAGGTCAGCGTGCTCGACGCGTTCCGCTCGGCCGACCAGGTCCTGCTCTCCGGCGTCCAGGGCATCACCGACCTGATCACCACCCCGGGCCTGATCAACCTCGACTTCGCCGACGTCAAGTCCGTCATGTCGGACGCCGGTTCGGCGCTCATGGGCATCGGCTCGGCCCGCGGCGAGGACCGCGCCAAGGCGGCGGCCGTGATGGCGATCTCCTCGCCGCTGCTGGAGGCCTCGATCGACGGCGCCCGCGGCGTGCTGCTCTCCATCTCCGGCGGCTCGGACCTCGGCCTGTTCGAGATCAACGAGTCGGCCCAGCTGGTCAGCGAGGCCGCGCACCCCGAGGCCAACATCATCTTCGGTGCGGTCATCGACGACGCGCTCGGCGACGAGGTGCGGGTCACCGTCATCGCGGCCGGCTTCGACGGCGGGCAGCCGCCGGCGATCGTCCGCGACCCGGTCGTCAAGTCCACCCCCGCCGCCCCGGCCACGCCGCCGGCCGCCCCGGAGCGCCCGGCCTCCCGGCCGTCGTACGGGGGCATCGGCTCGGTGACGTCCCGCTCCGAGGGCGACTCGCCCGCGCCGTCCCGCTCGACCGAGACCCCGGCCACCGCGACCGCCGCCCCGGTGCCGCCGCAGGTGCAGCCGGCCCGCCAGCCGTTCGTGGAGAGCCCGGCCGAGGAGCTCGACGTGCCGGACTTCCTTAAGTGATCGATCACGCCGTACGCGATGGTGCTCACTTCGCCTTCACCGACAGGTGGGGCGGGGTGAGCACTTCGCCGTACGGGGAGCTGAACCTCGGCGGCGCGGTCGGGGACGACCCGGAGGCCGTCCGGGAGAACCGGGCGCTCGCCGCCCGCGGGGTGGGGCTGAACCCGGCCGACGTGGTCTGGATGAACCAGGTGCACGGCGCCGACGTGGCGGTGGTGACGGAGCGGCAGCCGGCCGGGGAGGCCCCGACGGTCGACGCGGTGGTCACCGACCGGCCGCTCGCGCTCGCGGTGCTGACCGCCGACTGCACGCCGGTGCTGCTGGCCGACCCGGTGGCGGGGGTCGTGGGCGCGGCCCACGCCGGACGCCCCGGCCTCGCGGCCGGGGTGGTGCCCGCGGTCGTCCGGGCGATGACGGAGCTGGGTGCCGAGCCCGGCCGGATCGTCGCCGCCACCGGTCCCGCGGTGTGCGGCCGCTGCTACGAGGTGCCCGCCGAACTACGCGCCGAAGTCGCCGCGGTGGTGCCCGCCGCCTTCGCCGAGACGTCCTGGGGGACACCGGCCCTGGACGTGCCGGAAGGAGTGGTGGCCCAGCTGGCCGCCGCGGGGGTCACCGAGGTGGTGCGATCACCGGTCTGCACCCTCGAATCCGCCGATCACTACTCCTATCGCCGCGAGCAGCGCACGGGGCGGCTCGCGAGCTACGTCTGGTTGGGCTCTGATCACTGATGACGAACGACATCTACGGACCGTTCCCGGGCGGCGCGGATTTCGCGTCGGCACTGACGGAGGGCCAGCGGGCCCGCTACGAGGAACTCGGCACCAACCTCGACGTGGTCGAGCGCCGGATCGCCGACGCGTGTGCCGTGGCCGGGCGGGACCGTCGCGAGGTCACGCTGATCGTCGTCACCAAGACCTATCCCGCGGAGGACAGCGCACTGCTGGCCGGGCTGGGTGTGACGGACGTCGCGGAGAACCGCGACCAGGACGCCGCGCCCAAGGCGGAGCAGTGCAGAAACCTTCCTCTTGACTGGCACTTCGTCGGACAGCTGCAGACGAACAAGGTCCGGTCGGTCGTGCGGTACGCGAACCACGTGCACTCGGTGGACCGGTTGCGGCTCGTGGAGTCGCTCTCCGCGGCGGTGCTCAAGTCGGAGCGGCCGGAGCTCGGCTGCCTGGTGCAGGTGGCGCTGGAGAAGGGTGTGTCGAGCGGCGGCTCCGCCGCGGGGGAAGAAGGCGCGCACCGGGCCGGGGTCGCCCCGGCGGACGTCGCCGAACTGGCCGACGCCATCGCCGCCGCGCCCGGGCTGCGGCTGGACGGTGTGATGACGGTCGCTCCGCTCGCCGGCCCGCTCGCGGGGGACCCGGCCCGGGCCTTCGATCGGCTGGCGGAAATCGCAACCGCCGTACGGACGGCCCATCCTGCTGCCACCATGGTTTCCGCAGGGATGAGCGGCGACCTTGAGCAGGCGATTGCCGCCGGAGCGACACACGTGCGCGTCGGAACGGCGGTACTCGGAGTGAGGTCACCCCTCAGGTAACGTCACCGAGTAAGTAGATCAGACTGCAGGACAAAATAGGACAGAAACTAGCAGCTTTTCAGCGCGCTAGTGAACCGTGGATCGCAGCTCCGCGGCCCCCGCCACTTATTCACCAAATCTGACCATCCGTCGATCTGACGGGCTGTCGCGGGCGGACCGTCGCGGAATCCGCAGGCAGGGCGACTGGCCCTGGCCGCCGAACCACCGAGCGGAGGAGACAGGAGCATGGCCGGCGCGATGCGCAAGATGGCGGTCTACCTCGGCCTCGTGGAGGACGAGACGTACGACGGCCAGGGGTACGACCCCGACGACGACTACGACGCGGACCCCGAGCCGATTCGAACGGGGGCGCGGACGGAGGACATTCCCCGGCCGGCCGCGGCGCCCGCCCCGGTCTCCTCGATCACCCCGCAGCCGGTGCCGGCCGCGGTCCCGATCCGGCAGGAGACCCCGAGGATGGCGCCAGTGTCGTCCATCACACCCGAACGCCGCCACAATCTGGAGAAGAGCGCCCCGGTGATCATGCCCAAGGTAGTGAACGAACGAGAGCCCTACCGCATCACCACGCTGCACCCGCGGACCTACAACGAGGCCCGTACCATCGGGGAACAGTTCCGCGGCGGCACCCCCGTGATCATGAATCTCACCGAGATGGACGACACCGATGCGAAGCGACTCGTAGACTTCGCCGCTGGACTCGTCTTCGGTCTGCACGGCAGTATCGAGCGCGTGACGCAGAAGGTGTTCCTGCTGTCTCCTGCTAACGTCGATGTCACGGCGGAGGACAAGGCTCGGATCGCCGAGGGTGGGTTCTTCAACCAGAGCTGACCCGGCCACGACTTTACGTGTGGATCTGATCAACAGTGGGTTAGCGACAGGCGACAGGCAGCGGGCCCCAGGGCCCGGGACCGGGGAGAGGGAAACGCGATGGAGATCGTGTGGGCGGTGGCCTATTACGCCCTGACCGTCTTCCTGGTGTTCCTGCTTGTGCGGCTGGTGATGGACTGGGTCTTCCAGTTCGCGCGTTCGTGGCGGCCCGGCAAGGCCATGGTCCTGGTCCTGGAGGCCACGTACACTGTCACGGATCCGCCGCTCAAGCTTCTTCGGCGGTTCATCCCGCCGTTGCGTCTCGGGGGCGTGGCGCTCGACCTGTCCTTCTTCGTACTGATGATCATTGTGTATGTCCTGATCTCGCTTGTGCGGCCCTAGTCGTAGGTGACCGATGCGACAGGATGCCGGTGTGCCGACGATCACGTTGAGGTGAAGAGATGCCATTGACCCCCGAGGACGTTCGGAACAAGCAGTTCACGACCGTCCGCCTGCGCGAAGGCTATGACGAGGACGAGGTCGATGCCTTCCTCGACGAGGTCGAGGCGGAGCTGACCCGCCTGCTCCGCGAGAACGAGGACCTGCGCGCCAAGCTGGCCGCCGCGACTCGCGCCGCCGCGCAGAACCAGGCCAACATGCGGAAGGAACCGCCGCAGGACTCCCGTCCCGGCGCGCCCGTTCCGGCCGCCATATCCGGCCCGCCGGTCCCCGGCCAGCAGGGTCCGGGCGGCCCGCAGCAGATGGGCCCCGGCGGTCCCCAGCAGATGGGCCCGGGTGGCCCGCAGCAGATGGGACCCGGCGGTCCGCAGCAGATGGGCCCGGGTGGTCCGCAGCAGCAGATGGGCAACCAGCCCCTCGGTCTGCCCTCGGGCGCCCCGCAGCTCCCGGCCGGCCCCGGCCAGCAGCAGATGAACCAGACCATGGGCGGCCAGCAGCAGCTGGTCCAGCCGATGGGCGGTCAGATGCTCCAGCCGATGGGCGGCCCCGGCGGCCCGCAGCCCATGGGCAACCCGATGGGCCAGGGCATGGGCCAGGGTCAGGGCATGGGCCAGGGCATGGGCCAGGGTCAGGGCATGGGCCAGGGCATGGGCCAGCAGCAGATGCAGCCGATGGGCGGCCCCATGGGCGGCCCGCAGCAGCAGATGGGCGGCCCGCTCGGCGGCCCGATGCAGCAGCAGGGTCCCGGTGGCGACAGTGCCGCGCGCGTCCTGGCGCTCGCTCAGCAGACCGCCGACCAGGCGATCTCCGAGGCCCGCTCCGAGGCCAACAAGATCGTCGGCGAGGCGCGCAGCCGGGCCGAGGGCCTGGAGCGCGACGCCCGTGCCAAGGCCGACGCCCTGGAGCGGGACGCGCAGGAGAAGCACCGCGTCGCGATGGGGTCGCTGGAGTCCGCACGGGCCACGCTGGAGCGCAAGGTCGAGGACCTGCGGGCGTTCGAGCGCGAGTACCGCACCCGCCTGAAGTCGTACCTGGAGACCCAGCTCCGTCAGCTGGAGTCGCAGGCCGACGACTCGCTCGCCCCGCCGCGGATCCCCGCCACCGCGTCGCTGCCGCCGGCGGCCTCGTCGATGGCTCCGGCCGGTGCCGGTGCGATGACCTCCGGTGGGACGTCCTTCGGTGGGAACCAGCCGTCCTTCGGTGGCAGCACGCCGTCCTTCGGCGGGCAGAGCTCCTTCGGCGGCAACCCGCCGGCGCCGAGCTTCGGCGGTCCGTCGGCCGGTGGCAGCACCGGGGCGCCGCAGATGCAGCCGGCCGGGATGACCCAGCCGATGGCGGCCGTCCGTCCGCAGCCGCCGCAGCCGATGCAGCAGGCTCCGGCGCCGATGCGGGGCTTCCTGATCGACGAGGACGGCGACAACTGAGGTTGTAGCAGGGCCTTTGGGGGCGTCCCCTTTCTGACCTTTTGGGTTGGGGAGGGGGCGCTTCTTTGTGTGCGGGGCCGCTGCGCGGGGCTTGGGGTGCGGGGTGGGCTTTCGGGTGGGTGGGGGGGGTGCCGGGGGTGGCTGCGGGGTGTGCGGGGCCAGGGGGGGGGAGCGAATAGCGGGGGGGGGGGGGTGGGGGGGGTGGT
>NZ_JBHYWI010000109.1:0-25074 GCF_042751525.1 Kitasatospora sp. NPDC059408 | reverse complement strand
AGCGCTCCGCGCCCGCGGACCGAGCAGGCCCCCGCCCGGACGGCCGCCGGGCCCGCGGGCAAGGCCGGCGGGAAGCCGGCCGAGAAGCCGGGCCGGGCCGAGAAGACGGCCGACAAGCCCGCCGGCGCCGCCGGGGCCGAGGCGGAGCCCCCGGCCAAGGAGAAGGCCGCGACCGGGAGCGCGCGATGAGGACCGAGTCCCGGGCCGCCGGCCTGCCCGCCCAGGCCGCTCCGCCGGCCGGTCCCGACCCGGCGCCGGGCCCGGTCTGGACCGCCGAGCTGCGCCGCGAGGACGACGCCCTCGACGCCCTCGCCGAGGAGTGGGACGCCCTGGCCGCCCGCTGCCGGACCACCACCTTCTTCCAGGCCGCCGACTGGCAGCGCTCGTGGTGGCGCCACTACGGCACCCCGGGCGGCCTGCTGGTGGTGACCGTCCGCCGGGACGGCCTGCTGGTCGGCGCGGGCGCCTTCCGGCGGCGCGGCGGCCCGCTCGGCGGGCTGACCGCCCTCGGCGACGGACTGGTCGACTTCACCGACGTCCTGCTCGACGACGACTGCGCCGACCGGGCCGCCGCCGTGTTCGCCGCCGCCCTCCCGCTCACCCGGCCGTGGCACACGCTGGAGCTGCGCGAGGTCCACCCCGAGGCGGCCGTGCAGAAGGTGTTCGAGCACTGGCGCGGCCGGCGCCGCCGGTTCGCCGACTCGCTCTGCCAGTACCTGCCGGCCGTGTCGATGGAGCAGCTGCTCAAGCGGGTGCCCGGCAAGACCGCCCAGCGCAGCCGGGTGAAGCTGCGCAAGATCGCCGAGGCGGGCGTGGAGGTCGGCTCGACCCCGGTGGCGGAGGTACCGGCGGCGCTGGAGGCCCTGCTGCGGCTGCACTTCCTCCAGTGGCAGGAGCGCGGGGTGACCCCGGAGCACCGCACCGAGCGCTTCGCCCGGCACCTGGTCGAGTCCACGACCGGGATGGTCGCCTCCGGCCGGGCCGCCGTGCACCAGTTCCGGCTGAACGGCGAGCTGATGGCCGTGAACCTGCTGCTGCTCTGCCCGTCCTTCGGCGGTCTGTACATGTACGGGGCGCACCCGCAGTTGCGCGAGAAGATCGACATCGCCGGGCTCCTGTTCGCCGCGGCGCTGGACGAGACGGTCGGCGCCGGGATCCCGGTGCTGAGCCTGCTGCGCGGCCAGGAGCCGTACAAGCAGCGCTGGCGGCCGGACCAGCTGCCCAACCAGCGGCTGCTGTTCGGCCCGCGGGGCCCGGCCCCGGTGGCGACCGCCAGGGCCGGTGTCATCCGGGCCCGGCAGGCGGTGGCGCACGTCCTGCGGACCCGCTTCCCGCGCCTCAAGGAGGCGCTGCTGGCCCGCCGCCGCGCCTGAGCTCCCGGGTGCCGGGCGCTTCCTACCGCCGGGCCGGGGTCCCGCTCGGCGAGGGGGAGGCGGCGGGCGACGGGGACGGCGCCGGGGAACCGGTGGGCGAGGCTCCGGCCGACGGGCTCTGGCCGGCCGGGGTGCCCGGGGTGCCCGGCACGGCGGGCCCGGAGGGCAGGAAGGGCACGGCCGGTGCGGTCGGGACCGGGGGCGCCGTCGGGACGACCGCCGGCGCCCCCTTCGAGCCCGCCATCAGCTGCTTGAACCGCGCGCTGGAGCGCGGGTTGCGGTCGCACCCGAAGAAGCCGTGGGGGCAGTAGTCCGTGACGGTCTGGTAGGCGGTGTCGTGGGTGCGCATCCACTCGACCATGCGCTGCACGTAGTCCGGGTTGTCGCCGTTGCGGAACAGGCCCCACTCCGGGTACGAGACCTGCTTGCCGCGCTTGGCGGCGAACTCCACCTGGTCCTGGAGCCCGTACGGCTCGCGCACGTGGTCGTCGAAGGTGGCCCCGGCGGGCTGGTCGTAGCTGTCCATGCCGATGATGTCGACGACGTCGTCGCCGGGGTAGCACCTGGTCCACGGGATCGCGTCCAGCCCGCGGTTGGGTGCGAAGTCGAAGCGGAAGCGCTGTCCGGGCACCGAGCGCATGACCTTGACGATCCGCCGCCAGTACGCCTTCCAGGCGGTCGGGTCGGGCTTGCAGCGGTGGGTGTAGGTGACGCCGTTCATCTCCCAGCCGGGGGTCAGCACGGTGTCCGCGCCGCCGAGGGCGACCAGCCGGTGGGCGAGCTTGAGGAAGTGCCGGTCGAAGTCGCCGTGCGCGCCCTGGCCGAGCAGCTTGGCCACCTGGCCGTCCGGCACGTTCGCCTCGTTGGGCGCCAGCATCGGCACGCCGAGCACGAGCACCCGGGACGGGTCGGCGAGCCGCCACTGCGACCACATGCCGAGCACCACCGGCTCGCCCTCGACGTCCGCCCAGCTGTTGCCCGCCAGGTAGGTGTGGCCGACCTGGAGGTTGGCGTTGCCGAGCCACTGCGCGTACCGGCCGATCTGCGGGATGTAGTTGTCCCACGAGCCGACGAACGCGCCGAAGGGCGGTTCGTGCCGGGGCCGCTGGACGGCCGGGCGGGGCGCGGCGCCGCGCGGTTCGAAGGCGTCGGACGAGAGGGCGTGCCGTTCGCCCTGGCTGAGCGGTGTCCCGGCCGGGACACCGACGGTGGCCGTCAGCAGCAGGGCGGCGGCGGCCAGCGTCAGGCGGCCGATGCGCATGGTCTCTCCCGGGCGTCACGGGTGGGGCGGGTGGGGGAGCGCGGACGGACCGTGGCGCTCCGCTCGCCGACAGTAGGCCCGTCGGGCGTCGGAAAAGCCGAATGTCACCCTAAAGTGGGCGATATTCGAACGCCGTCTGCCGCAGCGGCACCCCGGGTGCCCGCCGTGTATCACCTCTGTAACAGTCCGGACCGGCCCCGGAGCCCGCCCCCGGCGGACCGCGCGGAGCGGCGCCGGACCCGGTCGGCACCGACGGCGCAGGTCGGCGGCGGGGTGCGCGCGGCGGCCGTGCGCGCTCCGGTGTGCGGTCCGCACTGCGGGACCCGGACGATTCCCGGCTGACTCGCGTGCCCGCCGAAAGGTACCCTCCGCAACGTGTCCTGGAAGCCGCTGCGTGTACTGACCCCCCGCTCGATCCTGCCCGCCGTCGCGGTGATGCTGGTCCTTGCGGCCGGAGCGGCGGCGCACGCCAACAAGCCGGTGCCGTTCGGCGACCGGGTGGCGGGGCCGGGCGACGCGGAGGCCACGCCGGTGAACTCGCAGTCCCTGAGCGCGGCCGACCTGGAGCTGAAGGTCGTCGGGCCGGGCCTGGAGGCGGTCCACCGCGGGACCGGCGAGCAGGCCTGGTCCTACCGCCGCGAGGGCGCCAACGCGCTGTACCTGGCGATGGCCGGCGACAACGCCATCGTGGTCTGGGACGACGGCCTGATCACCTCGGTGCGCCCGGGCGACCACGAGGTGCGCTGGCACCGCGCCGTGCCCGGCCTGGCCGACTGGCTGCGCGGCGACGGCGAGCCGGGCGTCGACAAGCGGACCGACGAGCAGCGCAGGCAGCTCGCCCAGGACCGGGCCGCGGCGGCGCTGCACACCGTCCAGAAGGCGTCCCCGTGGGTGGCGATCGTCACCCCGAACCTGACCATGGGCCTGCGCGACGCCGACGGCGACCTGCGCTACAACGGCAAGCCCCCGGGCAGCTGCCTCTACGACCCGCTGCGCACGGTCGGCACCGACTACGCGGTGCTCGTCCCGCGCAGCTGCCTCGGGAGCAGCGGGCAGCCGGTCTCCGGCGGCATCACCGGCTACCGGCTGGACAGCACCGGGTGGGAGCTCGGCGCCGGGCCGGCCGCGCAGGTCAAGCTGCTGGACCGCACCCGGGTGCAGATCACGGACGGTCCGATCGTCCCGGCCAAGGTGTTCGACACCGTGGCCGCGGCGCCCGTCGTCCCGTGCGAGAGCCCGGCCGCGCCGTTCGCCGCCGTGCGCCCGCAGAACGCCTGCACCGACCCGTCGGCCACGCCGACGGCGGACGTGCCGCCCGCCCAGGCTCCGGACCCGGCGGCCGGTCAGCCGACTCCGGCGGCCACCGACCCGTCGACCGCCGCCGCCACCGACCAGGCCTCGGCGACGCCGCAGTCGTAGCGTCCGGGCCGTCCCGCCACGGGCCGCCGGTACCCCGGGGCGGTAATCCCCCCGGGGGGTTCCCGCGCGGCCCGGTAGACTTGCCGTCATGGCTGTTCTCTCCGGGCACTAGCGGGCGAGTGTCGGCGCCCCGTGCGCCGTGCCGACCGCCGACGAGCCCCCTCCCGCCGCCCGGCCCTGTGCACTGCCCAGGCTGCCCGCCCACGTCCCAGGAGTAGTACCCGGCCATGATTTCCGCGAACGCCCTTGAGCTGCGCGCAGGCGCCCGCATTCTGATCGAGTCCGCGAGCTTCAAGGTCGCCGCCGGCGACCGGATCGGTCTGGTCGGGCGCAACGGCGCCGGCAAGACCACGCTCACCAAGGTGCTGGCCGGCGAGGGCCTGCCCGCCGCCGGCACGGTGACCCGCTCCGGCGAGGTCGGCTACCTCCCGCAGGACCCGCGCACCGGCGACCTCGACGTCCTCGCCAAGGACCGCATCCTCTCCGCGCGCGGCCTCGACACCGTGCTCAAGAAGATGCGCGAGAACGAGGACCGGATGGCCAACGGCAAGGGCGCCACCCAGGACAACGCGATGAAGAAGTACGCCCGGCTGGAGACCGAGTTCCTCACCAAGGGCGGGTACGCAGCCGAGGCCGAGGCCGCCACGATCGCCGCCGCGCTGGGCCTGCCGGACCGCATCCTCGGCCAGCCGCTGCACACCCTCTCCGGTGGTCAGCGCCGCCGCGTCGAGCTCGCCCGGATCCTCTTCTCCGACTCCGACGTGCTGCTCCTCGACGAGCCCACCAACCACCTGGACGCGGACTCCATCGTCTGGCTGCGGGACTTCCTGAAGACGTACAAGGGCGGCTTCATCGTCATCTCGCACGACGTCGACCTGGTCGAGACGGTCGTCAACAAGGTCTTCTACCTGGACGCCAACCGCTCCTGCGTCGACGTCTACAACATGGGCTGGAAGCAGTACCAGCAGCAGCGCGAGGACGACGAGAAGCGCCGCAAGCGCGAGCGGGCCAACGCCGAGAAGAAGGCCGCGACGCTGAACGCGCAGGCCGACAAGATGCGCGCCAAGGCGACCAAGACGGTGGCCGCGCAGAACATGGCCCGCCGCGCCGACAAGCTGCTCTCCGGCCTGGAGCAGGTCCGGATGAACGACAAGGTCGCCAAGCTGCGCTTCCCCGACCCGGCCCCCTGCGGCAAGACCCCGCTGACCGCCAGCGGCCTGTCCAAGTCCTACGGCTCGCTGGAGATCTTCACCGACGTCGACCTGGCGATCGACCGGGGTTCCCGGGTCGTCGTGCTGGGCTTCAACGGCGCCGGCAAGACCACCCTGCTGCGGATGCTCGCCGGGGTGGAGGCGCCGGACACCGGCGAGGTCATCCCGGGCCACGGCCTGAAGATCGGCTACTACGCCCAGGAGCACGAGACGCTCGACCCGGACCGCAGCGTCCTGGAGAACATGCGCTCGGCCGCGCCGGACACCGACCTGGTGCAGATCCGCAAGATCCTCGGCTCCTTCCTGTTCTCCGGCGACGACGTGGACAAGCCGGCCGGGGTGCTCTCCGGCGGTGAGAAGACCCGTCTGGCGCTGGCCACCCTGGTGGTCTCCTCCGCCAACGTGCTGCTGCTGGACGAGCCCACCAACAACCTCGACCCGGCCAGCCGCGAGGAGATCCTGGGCGCGCTGCGCGAGTTCTCCGGCGCGGTCGTGCTGGTCACCCACGACGAGGGCGCGGTCGAGGCGCTCGACCCGGAGCGGATCATCCTGCTGCCGGACGGCGTGGAGGACCTGTGGAACCCGTCCTACGCCGATCTGGTCTCGCTCGCCTGACCGGAAGTAGACGCCCCCTCCCCTTTTCGGACCAGAAAACCTAGTCCTTACGGCGTGTCCGGGAATGAAGCAGTCCCGGATTCCGTTTAAGGAGCTTCCGTCGGCCCGCCACTCGATCGTGGTCGGGCCGACGCTGCTGATCAGCTAGTTTCCGGCACCCGGCGCAATTCGCCCGGGGGCGTGCACTCTGCGTGAGCGCCCTGGTGCGCTCGGATCACCACCGAAGGACGGCGCATTCCCGACATCGACCTTGTCGAATGGGTGGCCAGGACGCGGTGGATGGGTGATCATGGGAATCTGACCGAGCAACGCTACGAGGAGGCACGGGTGGCCGAGACTCTGAAAAAGGGCAGCCGGGTGACCGGTGCCGCGCGTGAGAAGCTCGCGGCCGATCTCAAGAAGAAGTACGACTCCGGGGCGAGCATTCGCGCTCTCGCGGAGGAGACCGGTCGCTCGTACGGCTTCGTGCACCGGATGCTGAGCGAATCCGGAGTGATCCTCCGGGGCCGCGGCGGTGCCACGCGGGGCAAGAACAAGGCGACTGCCGGGGCCGGTTCCTGACGGCCCGTCGGCTCATGGCTGGATGACGCGGCGGCAGGGCGCCGACCGGGGAGACGAGTGGCGATCGTCGCTAATTGTCCGACGATCGTGGGCTGATCGTGAGTCGACCAGCTGATTCGTCCACCCTCGGATCGAGTGGACCGGCCGCCGATCGTCATGCCCGCATTTCCTTTTCGACGAATTCCCCGGTACTCCCGGGCGGCTGGGCCTGCCGCTGCGCGCCCGGGTTTGTTACTCTCCGGTAGCCAAGTCCCTCGCCACCGGAGGTCTCCGCATGACCGCCCCCGCCACCGACCCGCAGACCCCGAGCGGGGAGCAGGACGGCGTCCGCCTGGAGATCGACGGCGACCTCGCCGTCGTCACCCTGTGTCAGCCCAAGCGGCGCAACGCCCAGTCGCCCGCCCTGTGGCGCGCCCTCGCCGCCGCCGGCCGTGATCTGCCCGGCACCGTCCGCGTCGTGCTGCTCCGCGCGGAGGGCGTCTCCTTCTCCGCCGGCCTCGACCGGGCCATGTTCACCCCCGAGGGCATCCCCGGCGAGCCCAGCTTCCTCCAGCTCGCGGCCGCCGAGGAGAAGGAGCTCGACGACACCATCGCCACCTACCAGGAGGCCTTCACCTGGTGGCGCCGGCCCGACCTGATCTCGATCGCGGCCGTCCAGGGGCACGCCGTCGGCGCCGGGTTCCAGCTCGCGCTCGGCTGCGACCTGCGGGTCGTCGCGGAGGACGTCCAGTTCTCCATGAAGGAGACGTCGCTCGGGCTCGTCCCCGACCTCGCCGGCACCAAGCCGCTCACCGAACTCGTGGGCTACGCGCGGGCGCTGGAGATCTGCGTGACCGGCCGCTGGGTGGGTGCGCAGGAGTCCGTCGCGATCGGCCTGGCCAACATCGCCGTCCCGGGCGCGGAGCTCGACGGAGCCGCGCGCGACCTGGCCGCCGCGCTGCTGGCCGCGCCGCGCAACGCCGCGATCGAGACGAAGGCCCTGCTGCAGGGGGCCTCGGGCCGGTCGTTCGACGAGCAGCGTTCCGCCGAACGGCTCGCGCAGGCCCGTCGTCTGCGGGACCTGGCGGGCATCGGCGACTGACGTCCGTTCCGGCTCGGTGGGCCCGGCCCGGGGGGTGCTCCCCGGAGCCGGGCCTCCGTCGTTCCCGGGGGTTCCCGCGGGGTTGCCGGAGCGTCGCTCGGCGGGCGCGAAACGTGGCGAAATGCCAGAGTTGTGGGGATCTGCGATATAGCTGGAGCCGTACGACGGGAGACCCGCCCCATGCCTGACACTCCGACGCCCGCGACCATGCACAAGAACCCCGCCAACGCCCCGGCCTCCGCTCCTTCCCACGCCTCCGGCCCGTCCGGTTCGTCCGGCGCGGCCGGTTCGCCCGGCGGGTCCGCCGCCGCCGCGCCCAAGCCGGTCGGCGAGCGCGGCCGGACGGCGCTGGCCGTCGGAGTGGTCGAGAAGATCGCCGGCATGGCGGCCCGCGAGGTCTCCGGCATCCACGCCCTCGGCTCCGGGCTCGCCCGGACGTTCGGCGCCATGCGGGACCGGGTGCCCGGCGGCAGGTCCAGCGTCGGACGCGGCATCAAGGCCGAGGTCGGCGAGAAGCAGACCGCGATCGACATCGCGCTGGTCGTCGAGTACGGCGTCGTCATCCCCGAACTCGCCCGCCAGGTGCGGGAGAACATCATCAACGCGGTCGAGCGGATGACCGGCCTTGAGGTCGTCGAGGTCAACATCGCGGTCAACGACGTGCACCTCCCGGACGAGCCGGAGTTCGAGGAGGAAGAGGAGCAGATGGTGCCGTCCGGGCAGCGGCCCAAGCTCAAGTGACGGCCCGGGCGCGCGGGATCCCGGGCGCAGGACGAGGGAGTAGCGGATGAACCTGGCCGTGGTCGGCCTTGTGGTGGGCATGGCGCTCGGCTTCGCCGGGTACTTCGGCGGGTTCGCGGCCTTCCTGCTGGTGGCGGCGCTGGGGCTGGTCGGCTTCGTGGCCGGGCGGCTGCTGGAGGGCGACATCGAACTCGGGGACCTGGGCGACCTGCTCCGCGGCCGCGACCGGCGCCGCTGATGGCGGGCCCGGCCGCCCCGGCGGCGACGCGCGGCCGGATCCGGATCTCCGACCGCGCGTACGCGCGCATCGCGGCCCGCGCGGCCACGGAGGCCCTGGCGGGGGCGTGGGCCGGACGGTCGGTCAGGGGTGCGCTGCCCGTGGTGTCGGTGTCCGTCCCCGGCAGCACCGTCCGGGTCCGGGTGGAGGTCGAGCTGCCGTTCCCCGCCGATCTGGCCGGGCTCGCCCGGGCCGTGCGGGACCGCGTCGGGACACGGATCAAGGGGCTGACGGGGACGCGGGTGTCGGAGGTGGTCGTGGTCGTGGAGCGGCTGGTGACGGGAGGGCGGTCGTGACGGCGCCGGAGGAGGGGGAGGCGGAGGCGGGGGCGGGCGAGGGGAAGGTGCGGCGGCCGCGGGCGGCGCGGACGCCCGAGGCGGTGCTGGTGGCGGCGGGCGTGCTGGTGATCGCGGGCGCGCTGCTCTATGACGTGGTGTCGGTGCGGACCGGACACTCCGTCCGGCGGTGGCGGGCGGAGATCGCGGACGAGCTCGCGACCCGTCACCTCGACGACCTGTGGGTCCTGGTCGGGGCGGGGGCGGCCACCGGGCTGGGGGCGTTGCTGCTCTGGCTGGCGTTCGCGCCGGGGCTGCGCCGGTGGCTGGCGCTGCGTCCGCACGGGGGCACCAACGCGGTGATCAACCGGTCCGGGATCGGGCACCTGCTGACCGACCGGGCGGCCGGGCTCCCGGACGTCGAGCGGGTCCGGATCCAGATCGGGCGGCGGAGGGTCCGGGTGCACCTGTACGGGCCGTCCGACCCGGCGTCGCTGCAGCGGCAGCTGCGGGACGAGCTCGCGCGGGTGACGCTGGCGCGGCCGTTGCGGCTGGACGTCCGGACGGTGCCGCGGGAGGGGGCCGGGGAGGCGGAGACGGAGGCGGCGGGGAGCGCGGGCGGCGTGGGCGGGGCGGCGGGATGAGCCGGGGGACCGTCAACCGGGTGCTGATCGGACTGGTCGGGGCGGCGCTCGTGGTGGCCGGGGTGCTGGTGCTGGCCGGCGGGCTCGACCTGTACGGGCGGCTCGGGGTGCACCCGCCCGACTGGTGGCCGCTGACCTCGCCCCACCAGCCCGTGGTGAGCGCGCGGTCGCGCACCCGGTGGGTGGCGGGCTCCTGGTGGTGGCCGACCGTCATCGGCGGGCTGTCGGTGCTGGTCCTGGCCATGGTGTGGTGGCTCGTGGCGCAGCTGCGGCGCACCGGGCTCTCCAGCATCGCGGTGCCGACGCCCGGGGTGGCCGGGCTCAGGATGCGGGTGAGCGCGCGGGCGCTGGAGGAGGCGCTGGAGTCGGGGGCCGTCGTGCTGCCCGAGGTCGAGCGCGTGGACGTGCGCCTGGTGCGCGCGCCCGGGCACCCGCGGCTGCGGGGGGCCGTCCGGCTCACCCCCGGCGGGGACCCGGTCGCGCTGGTGGTGCATTTCGAGACGGGACCGCGGGCCGACGCCCTCGGGAGCCTCGGGGTGCCGGAGCTGCCCGCCGACCTGCGGATCCGGGTGCTCCAGGAGGCCCCCGCCGGTCCGCGGCGCCGACGGCGGCGGCAGCGGCGGAGGCCTCCGCGGGTGGAGTGACCGGCCGGGGGCTCAGAGGGTGCGCAGGGCTCCGCCGTCCACCGGGACCATCACGCCGGTCAGGTAGGACGCGGCGGGGGAGAGCAGGAACGCGGCGACCCGGCCGAACTCCTCCGGGGTGCCGTAGCGGCCGAGCGGGATGGCGGCGCTGTGGTGGGCGCGGGCGCCGTCCGGGTCGCCGCCGAGGGCGTCGAGCTCGCGGACCCGGTCGGTGTCGATCCGGGCCGGGAGCAGGCCGACCACCCGGATTCCGCGCGGGCCGAGCTCGTCGGCGAGCGACTTGGCGGCCATCGCGAGGCCGGGGCGCAGGCCGTTGGAGATGCCGAGGCCCGCGATCGGCTGGCGGACGGACGCCGAGAGCACGAAGCCGATCACGCCGCCCTCGCCGAGGGCCGCGGCGGCGGTGCGGGCGATGCGCAGGGCGCCGAGGAAGACCGACTCGAAGGCGTCGCGCCAGGCCTCTTCCGGGGTCGTCCCGACCGGGCCGGCCTGGGGGCCTCCGACGCTGATCAGGACGCCGTCCAGGCGGCCGAAGGCGGCGCTCGCCTCGGCGACGAGCCGTTCGGCGGTCCGCGGGTCGGCGTTGTCGGCGGTCACGCCGTGGACGGTGCCGGGGAGACCGGCGAGTTCGGCGACGGCCGCGTCCACGGCCTCCTCGGTCCGGCCGGTCACCAGCACGTGGGCGCCGTCGGCGGCGAGTTCACGGGCGGTGGCGAAGCCGAGGCCGCGGGTGGCACCGGTGACGACGTACGCCTTGTCCTTCAGTCCGAGATCCATGGGGGACATCTTGCCGGGTCGGGGGCGTCCGGCGTGGCGCTGCCGACCTCAAGCGCGCCCGACCTCGGGCGGGGACGGTCTCAGACGGGGACGGTCTCCGCGGCGGCCTCGGGTTCGGCCTGCTGCCTGGCGCGGTCCTTGGCCTCGCGGCGGATCAGGATCCACACGCCGACCGGGATCATCGAGGTGAACAGCCACCACTGGATCGCGTAGGCCATGTGCGGGCCGATGTCGGAGTGGTCGGGGTCGGGGATCAGCGCGGGCTGGGCGGCCGGGGCCGGGGTGGTGCCGGTGAGCTCCAGGTAGCCGCCGAGCAGGGGGACGCCGGTCTCCTTGGCCTGCTGCTCGGTGTTGATCAGGTTGAACTGGCGGTCGGGCAGGCCGGCCCGGTCCTTGACGAAACCGCCGCTGCCCTTGACCGTCTCGTCGGCGCGCATCCGGCCGGTGACGGTGACCTCGCCGCTCGGGGCCGCCGGGACGGGCGGGTACTCGGTGGCGGTGTCACCGGAGGCGACCCAGCCGCGGTTGACCAGGACGGTGCCCTTGCCGTCCGACAGCTTCAGCGGGGTCACGACGAAATAGCCGATGGTCCCGTTGGAGTCGGTCCGCTTGCGGACCACGAACTCGTGCGCCGGGTCGTACTGGCCGGCGGCCGTCACCGCGCGCCAGGTGAGGTCCGAGGGGACCGCGAAGCCCGCGGTCGGCGACAGGCTGTCGAACGGCTCCGGCTGGGCGGTGAGCGCCTTGGCGATCAGCTCGTTGCGGGCCACCCGCGCCTCGTGACGGTGCAGCTGCCAGAAACCCAGCTTGATCGTCGTGGGGATCAGCAGCAGCGCGATCAGCAGGGTGATCAGCCATTGCCGGGTCAGCAGAAAACGGTACACATGGGAACCGTACGCCGACCTCACAGGCGCCTCACGCACCGGGGTGCGGGGCGACCTCGCGCAGCAGCTGGAGGAAGGCGTCCTCGCCGACGACCGGGGTGCCCACCTCGCGGGCCTTGCGCGCCTTGCCGCTCCAGCTGTTCGGCTCGTTGGTGACGAGGAGGCTGGTGAGCCGGCTCACCGAGCCGGCGATGTGCAGGCCGGCCTCGGCGGCGCGGTCCTCCAGCAGCTCGCGGTCGGTGGCGGTGTCGCCGGTGAACGCCACCCGCATGCCCTGGACCAGCGGCTTGCCGTCCTCCCAGCGCCCCGGGTTCGGGTACGGGCACGGCGGGCGCTTCTTGGCCTGGCGGTAGGCGGCGCCGGTCCAGCCGCTGCGGCCGGGGGCGGCGGGCTCGTCCTCGCCGAGGTCGGTGACCGCGACGCAGGTCTGCAGGGGCAGCGGGACGCCGCCCAGGCGCGCCAGGTGCAGGCTGGGGCGGAACGCCTCGGCGAGCACGCGGGCGTCGTCCAGGGCGTTGTGGGCCTGGCGCTGCTGGACGCCGAAGTGCGCGGCGAGCGAGGAGAGCTTGCCGTTGGGCAGCGGCAGGCGCAGGTCGCGGGAGAGGACCATGGTGCAGATCCGCTGGTCGACCGGGGCGCGGCGGCCGGCCCGGGAGAACTCGCGGGAGATCATGTTCCAGTCGAAGAGCGCGTTGTGGGCGACCAGGACGCGGTCCGCGAGGCGGGTGGCGAACTCGTCGGCGATCTCCGGGAAGGTCGGGGCGCCGGAGAGCAGCTGGGCGGTGAGGCCGTGGATCCAGACCGGGCCCGGGTCCCGCTCGGGGTTGACCAGGGTGTACCAGTGGTCGGTGATCTCGCCGTCCGGGTCCAGCTGGTAGACGCCCGCGGAGATGACGCGGTCCGAGCGGCCGAGGCCGGTGGTCTCGACGTCCACCACGGCGAAGCCCCCGTCGAGGGTGGCGGTGCGCTGGGCCGGGAGGTGCACGCCGTGCGTCTCGGGCTGGATCGGTTGCATGGTCCAACAGGATAAGCGCCGATCGGGTGGCGTCCGGCCGAAATGTTCAGGTGGGGCGGTCGGAATAGAGTGTTCCGCATAGGCGTCGTACATGCGGCCGACCCCGTAGACAAGGACGAAAATCCATGCGCGCCACCGTCATCCACGGCCCCAACGACATCCGGATCGAAGAGGTCCCCGACCCGGTGCTCCGGCAGCCGACGGACGCCGTGGTCCGGGTCCTGAACGCCTGCATCTGCGGCAGCGACCTCTGGGCCTACCGCGGGGTCGCGCAGCGCGTGGCCGGGCAGCGGATCGGCCACGAGTTCCTGGGCGTCGTCGAGGAGGCCGGCGCCGAGGTGCGCGGCTTCGCGAAGGGCGACCTCGTCGTGGCGCCGTTCGTCTGGTCGGACGGCACCTGTGAGTTCTGTCTCGAAGGCCTCCAGACCTCCTGCCCGCACGGCGGCTTCTGGGGCCAGGTGGGCTCGGACGGCGGCCAGGGCGAGGCGGTCCGGGTGCCGTTCGCGGACGGGACGCTGGTCGGGCTGCCGAAGGAGGCGGCCGGCGACGAGAAGCTGCTGCCCGGCCTGCTCGCGCTGTCGGACGTGATGTCCACCGGTCACCACGCGGCCGTCTCGGCGCGGGTGCGTCCGGGTGCGACGGTCGCCGTGGTCGGCGACGGCGCGGTGGGCCTGTGCGGAGTGCTGGCGGCGCACCGGCTCGGTGCGGGCCGGATCATCGCGCTCGGCCGGCACCCCGCCCGCACGGACCTCGCCCGGCGCTTCGGCGCGACGGACGTGGTGGCCGAGCGCGGCGACGCGGCCGTGGAAGCCGTGAAGGAGCTGACCGGCGGACTGGGCGCGCACGCGGTGCTGGAGGCCGTCGGCACCGAGGAGTCGATGCGCACGGCCGTCTCGATCACCCGCGACGGCGGCGCGGTGGGCTACGTCGGGGTGCCGCACGGCGGGAGCGCCGGCGTCGATATCGGCCAGATGTTCGGTCGCAACGTTTCGCTGAACGGCGGGGTGGCGCCGGCTCGCGCCTACATCCCCGAGCTGCTGCCCGACGTCCTCTCGGGCGCCATCGAGCCGGGCCTGGTGTTCGACCGGACGGTCGGACTGGCGGAGGTCCCGGACGGTTACCGGGCGATGGACGACCGCTCGGCCCTGAAGGTCCGGATCGCCTTCTGACGGTCCCGCTCGAACCTGGGAGATCGTCACGAGGGGCGCCACCATTGGACGGTGGCGCCCCTCAGTCGTGGGGCGAGGCGGTCCCGAAGTGACGCCAGTGGTGGTTTTCGGCCAATTGGATAGTGCGAGGGGGTGAACAGGCGGCCGATCGCAGTCAACCCCTTCCGGGGCGGGCACGACGCTCCTAGCATTGCGCGGCGCGCATACGGATTGTGACGCCCCTCACGTCCGACCGTCCGCCTTGTGCGACCGCTACGCCGAAGGAGTGAGGAGTACAGCGTGGAATCGCCGCCGATCACCACTGCCCCTACGGATGTCCAACTCATCGACGAGAGCCAGGAGTTCCGGGCCCTGCGGAGTTCCTTCCGGAACTTCGCCTTCCCGGTCACCATCGGCTTCGTGCTGTGGTACCTGCTCTACATCCTGCTCTCCAGCTACGCGCCCGGTCTGATGGGCACCAAGGTCGTCGGGCACATCAACGTCGCACTGGTGCTGGGGCTGCTGCAGTTCGTCACCACCTTCGCCATCGCGGCGTGGTACGCCCGGTACGCGGACCGGCGGATCGACCCGCCCGCCGCCGCGATCCGCGAGGCCCACGGCGCCGTCGTCCATGCCCCCCGGGAGTCCGCCGAATGATCCTGCTCGCCAGCTCCGCCACCGAGCACCGCGGACTCACGATGACCCTGTTCGGGTTCTTCGTGCTGCTCACGCTCGGCATCACCGTCTGGGCCGGCCGGCAGACCAAGGACGCCGCCGACTTCTACGCCGGCGGCCGGGGCTTCACCGGCTTCCAGAACGGCCTGGCCATCTCCGGCGACTACATGTCCGCCGCGTCCTTCCTCGGCATCGCCGGCGCCATCGCCCTCTCCGGGTACGACGGCTTCCTGTACTCGATCGGGTTCCTGGTGGCCTGGCTGGTCGCCCTGCTCCTGATCGCCGAGCCGCTGCGCAACGCCGGCCGCTACACCATGGCGGACGTGCTCGCGTTCCGGATGAAGCAGCGCCCGGTGCGCACCGCCGCGGGCGTCTCCACGATCATCGTGTCGATCTTCTACCTGCTCGCCCAGATGGTCGGCGCCGGGACGCTGGTCGCCCTGCTGCTCGGCGTCAGCGGGGAGGGCGCCAAGCGCTGGACCATCGTCGCGGTCGGCGCGCTGATGGTCGTCTACGTGGTGATAGGGGGAATGAAGGGCACCACCTGGGTGCAGATCGTCAAGGCCGTGCTGCTGATCGCCGGTACCGCGCTGATGACCGTCCTGGTGCTCGCCAAGTACCACTTCAACCCGTCCGAGCTGCTCGGCGCCGCCGCCGGCGCGAGCGGCAAGGGCGCGGCCTTCCTCGAACCCGGGCTGAAGTACGGCGCCAGCGGCACCACCAAGCTCGACTTCATCAGCCTCGGGATCGCGCTGGTGCTCGGCACCGCCGGCCTGCCGCACATCCTCGTCCGCTTCTACACCGTGCCCACCGCCAAGGCGGCGCGGAAGTCGGTGCTCTGGGCGATCGGCATCATCGGCGTCTTCTACCTGATGACGCTGGCGCTCGGCTTCGGCGCGGCGGCGCTCGTCGGGCCCAAGGCGATCAAGGCGGCCAACGCGGCGGGCAACACCGCGGCGCCGCAGCTGGCCGAGTCGCTCGGCGGCGGCGCGGGCTCCACCGGGGGCGCGATCCTGCTCGCGGTGATCTCCGCGGTCGCCTTCGCCACCATCCTCGCCGTCGTCGCCGGCCTCACCCTGGCCTCCTCGGCCTCCTTCGCGCACGACCTCTACGCGAACGTGATCCGGCGCGGCCGGGCCACCGAGAAGGAGGAGGTGCTCTCGGCGAAGTGGGCCGCCGTCGCGATCGGCGCGGTGGCCATCGTACTCAGCCTCTTCGCCGGCAAGCTCAACACCGCGGCCCTGGTCGCCCTGGCCTTCGCGGTGGCCGCCTCGGCGAACCTGCCGACGCTGCTCTACTCGCTGTTCTGGAAGCGCTTCACCACGGCCGGCGCCGTCGCCTCCGTCTACGCGGGCCTGATCAGCTCGGTGCTGCTGGTGATCTTCTCGCCGGTGGTCTCCGGCGCGAAGACCTCGCTCTTCCCGGACTCGGACTTCCACTGGTTCCCGCTGGAGAACCCCGGCCTGGTCTCCATCCCGATCGGCTTCCTGGCCGGCTGGATCGGCACCCTGCTGTCCAAGGAAAGCCCCGACCCGGCGAAGTACGCTGAACTGGAGGTCCGCTCGCTGACCGGACTGGGCGCCCACTGACCACCGCGCGATGACTATGCTGGCCCGGCCCCGCCGCGACGGTGGGCCGGGCCGGCCGCATTACTGGTGAAGGGACCGCCGTGCTACTCGACACGTTCGGACGACAGGCCGTCGACCTGCGCGTCTCCCTCACCGACCGGTGCAACCTGCGGTGCACGTACTGCATGCCCGAGGAGGGGCTGCAGTGGCTCGGCAAGCCCGACCTGCTCACCGACGAGGAGATCGTCCGGCTGGTCACGATCGCGGTGCGCGACCTCGGCGTGCGGGAGGTGCGCTTCACCGGCGGCGAGCCGCTGCTGCGTCCCGGGCTCGTCGCGATCGTCGCCGCGTGCGGCGAACTGGAGCCGCGCCCGGAGATCTCGCTCACGACCAACGGGATAGGCCTGGCCCGCACCGCGACGGCGCTGCGCGAGGCCGGGCTCGACCGCGTCAACGTCTCCCTGGACACCCTCGACCCCGAGGTGTTCTTCACGCTCACCCGCCGCAAGCGCCACCAGGACGTCCTGGACGGGCTGGCCGCCGCCGAGGCCGCCGGGCTGACCCCGGTGAAGCTGAACGCGGTGCTGATGCGCGGGGTCAACGACCACGAGGCGCCCGACCTGCTCGCCTGGTGCCTGGAGCGCGGCTACGAGCTGCGGTTCATCGAGCAGATGCCGCTGGACGCCCAGCACGGCTGGGACCGCACGTCGATGATCACCGCCGAGGAGATCCTCGACCGGCTCGCCGCGCGCTTCGCGCTCGCCCCGGAGCCCTCCGCGCGCCGGGGCGCCGCGCCGGCCGAACGCTGGCTGGTGGACGGCGGCCCGGCCCGGGTCGGCGTGATCGCCTCCGTCACGCGCCCCTTCTGCCGCGCCTGCGACCGCACCCGGCTCACCGCCGACGGGCAGGTGCGCAACTGCCTCTTCGCGACCGGGGAGACGGACCTGCGCACCGCCCTGCGCACGGGCGCCGACGACGCCGAGATCGGCGCCCTGTGGCGGGCGGCGATGTGGGGCAAGAAGGCGGGCGCGGGGATCGACGACCCGGAGTTCCACCAGCCCGACCGGCCGATGTCGGCGATCGGGGGCTAGGAGCTAGTCCGCCTGAGACCCCTCCGGAGTCCTGGGGTAGTCGGCGAAGGCGACGACCTCCTTGAGGAAGCCGCGCACGCCCAGGAACTGGGACAGGTGCTCGCGGTGCTCGTCGCACGCGAGCCAGGTCTTGCGACGGTCCGGGGTGTGCAGCTTGGGGTTGTTCCACACCAGCACCCAGCCGGCGTCCGCCCGGCAGCCCTTGGCGGAGCAGATCGGCGTCTGCGGGGTGTCCATCGGGCCGTCCTCGGGGCTTGGCGGGGGTTGTGCACCGCCAGTCTTTCACGGGCCCTTCCGCACACCGGCGGCCGGGGATCCCGGCGCGGCCCGGGGCGGGCATGGCGACGCCGGGCAGCCACGGGGGGAGCCGCCCGGCGTCGGTCCGTCGCTCCGACGGGGGATGCGGAGCGCGTACGCAGTATGTCACGCCGAGACCCCGGTTTGGGGAGGTCTTGCATGATTAATCTGAGGTTCTTTTGAGCTTTCGCCGAGTCAAACCACCGCGAACGTGGAGGACCCGGACAGTCAGCTCCCGCTCTGTGAAGGATCGGTGGGAGACTTCTTTGCCTCTCCTGTACCGGCCGCCGCACCCGCCCCACCCGTACCACCGGGGCCGAGCATCAGCGGGGTGTCGAGCGGGATGTCGAAGGTGCTCGGCAGACCCGGCGCCCGCTCCCGTCCGGCGTTGGCGATCAGCACCGCGAAGTACGGCAGCAGCACGCCGCCCGCGAGCGCGCCGACCGCCAGCCAGCGCTGCACGTCCCACAGCACCACGGCCAGCAGCACGCAGACCGTCCGCAGCAGCATCGAGGCCACGTAGCGGCGCTGTCGCCCGCGGACGTCCTCGGTGAGGCTGCTGCGCGCCCCCGTGATCCGGTGGACCTGCCCGCCGTCCGCGCTCTTGCCCATGTCCTACCGTCCTCGTCGGAGCACCCGCGCGTCCGGCCGCGCGGCCAATTCACCGTACGCCGCACCCCGGCCGAGGACGAGACCGGGGCGGGCGGACACGCGCGACGGGTCCGTCAGGGCCGCCGGGAGAGGTACTGCGGGGGGACGGCGCCGGTGAGCCAGACGCCGTTCTCGCTGATCCGGAACTCGTGGCCGTCCGCCACCATCGCGGCGGCGTTCACGGTGAGCACGACCGGGCGGCCGTGCCGGGAGCCGACCCGGGTGGCCGTCTCGGTGTCCGCCGAGAGGTGGACGTCCTGGCGGGCCATCGGGCGCAGGCCCTCGTGGAAGATCGCCGCCAGGTGCCGGTCGGCGGTGCCGTGGTAGAGCACCGGGGGCGGCACGGCGGCGGCCAGACCGAGGTCGACCGCCACCGTGTGGCCCTGGTTGGCGCGGATCGAGAGACCGTCGGCGGAGTAGCCGAACCGGCGCTTGTTGTTCGTCGTGACGATGTGGTCCAGGTCGGCCCTGCTCAATCGGTTGCCCTTCGCCGCGAGGGCGGCGAGGAGCAGGTCGATCCGCACCCAGCCGGCCCCGTCGAGGGTGATCCCGACCCACCCGGGCTCGTGCCGCAGGATGCGCGACAGCATCTTGCTCGTCTTGACCAGCCGCTTCTCGTCCATCATGTCTCTCGTATCCCCCCGTCGGCCAGTGGCTATGAGGCCTGGCTGACCGAACTCATGTTGAAGTCCGCGACACGCACGGGTGGCATCGCGGTGCGGGTGAACCAGTCGCTCCACTCGCGCGGCAGGCACCGCTCGGTGCGGCCCGCCTCGGTGATCCGGCCGAGCAGGTCGACCGGCGACTCGTTGAACCGGAAGTTGTTGACCGCGCCGACCACCTCGCCGTTCTCGACCAGGTAGACGCCGTCCCGGGTGAGGCCGGTGAGCAGCAGCGTCGCCGGGTCCACCTCGCGGATGTACCAGAGGCAGGTGAGCAGCAGGCCGCGCTCGGTGCGGGCGATCATCTCGTCCAGCGTCGGCGCGGCGTCCTGGTCGGCCGTCTCCAGCACCAGGTTGTCGACGGCCGGGCGCAGCGGCAGGCCGGTGAGGCCGGCCGCGTGGCGGGAGGTGACCAGGTCGGTCAGCACGCCCTCGCGGATCCACTCGGTGGCGCTGATCGGCAGGCCGTTGTCGAACACCGAGACGTCGCCGCCGGTGGCGTGCGCGAGGACGAACGGCGTGGCCTCCAGGCCGGGTTCGCGCGGGTCGGCGCGCAGCGTCAGCGGCAGCGCGGCGAGCTCGTCGCCGACGCGGGTGCCGCCGCCCGGCTTGGAGAAGACCGTGCGGCCCTCGTGGGCGTCCCGGCCGCCGGCGGACCAGTGCAGGTAGACCATGAGGTCGGCGACGGCCGAGGGCGGCAGCAGCGTCTCGTAGCGGCCGGCCGGGAGGTCCACCGTGCGGGCGCCCCAGCCCAGGCGCTTGGTCAGTTCGGCGTGCAGGGCGGTGACGTCGACGTCGGTGAAGTCCCGGGTGGCGGCGCCGACCCAGGCCGAGCCGGACAGGTCGGCGGTCTTGGCATTGATCTCGACCATGCCGGTCGGCTGGTCGTGGCGCAGCCGCAGGCCGGTGGAGGTGCCCAGGTAGCTGGTGGTCACCTCGTGCCGGGCGAAGCCGTAGAGCAGTTCGCCCTGGGCGGCGGCGCGGGCGAAGGCCTCGCCGAGGGCCGGGCCGAAGTCCGCGAAGACGTCGATCGAGGTCTCGGCGGGCGGCTGGTCGAAGTGCGGCGAGGCCGGCAGGCCGGCGGCCAGCTGCTGGGCGTCCTCGGCCGGTCCGGCGGCGCGGGCGGCCTCCTCGGCGGCCCGGACGAGGCTCTCGACCTCGTCCGCGGTGACGGCCTCGCGCGAGACCACGCCGGAGGCGGTGCCCTCGGCGCCGGCCACGGTGGCGATCACGGTGAGGCGGCGGCCGCGGGTGACGCCGTTGGTGGTCAGCGCGTTGCCGGCCCAGCGGAGGTTGGCGGTGGACTCCTCGTCGGCGATCACCACGCAGCCGTCGGCGCGGGAGAGGCCGAGTGCGAGCTCGACGAGTTCGTGGGGCTGCGTCGCGGTCATCGGTGACCCGCCTCCTGCTGGGTGTTGAGCACGTTGACGTTGCGGAACAGCGCGGACGGGCAGCCGTGGCTGACCGCCGCGACCTGACCGGGCTGGGCCTTGCCGCAGTTGAAGGCGCCGCCGAGGACGTAGGTCTGCGGGCCGCCGACGGCCGTCATCGAGCCCCAGAAGTCGGTGGTGGTCGCCTGGTAGGCGAAGTCCTTGACCTGGCCCGCGAGTTCGCCGTTCCTGATGGCGTAGGCGCGTTGCCCGGTGAACTGGAAGTTGTAGCGCTGCATGTCGATGGACCAGGAGCGGTCCCCGACGATGTAGAGGCCGTTCTCGACGCCCGCGAACAGGCCCTCGGTGTCCGGGCCGTCGGCGGCGGGCCGCAGCGAGACGTTGGCCATCCGCTGCACCGGGACGTGCGCGGGGGAGTCCGCGAAGGCGCAGCCGTTGGAGCGCTCGAAGCCCTTGAGCTTCGCCATGCCGCGGTCGAGCTGGTAGCCGACCAGGACGCCGTCCTTGACGAGGTCCCAGGACTGCGTGGCGACACCCTCGTCGTCGTAGCCGATGGTCGACAGGCCGTGCTCGGCGGTGCGGTCGCCGGTGACGTGCATCAGCTCGGAGCCGTACTTGAGCGAGCCGAGCTTGTCGAAGGTGGCGAAGGAGGTGCCGGCGTAGGCGGCCTCGTAGCCGAGGGCGCGGTCCAGCTCGGTGGCGTGGCCGATCGACTCGTGGATGGTCAGCCAGAGGTTGGACGGGTCGATGACGAGGTCGTAGCGGCCCGCCTCGACGCTGGGGGCCTTCATCTTCTCGGCCAGCAGGACGGGCAGTTCGGCGAGTTCGGCGTCCCAGTCCCAGCCGGTGCCCCTCGGGCTCCGTCCATCGGGGGACGACCCCCGGACCCCCGTGAGGTATTCGAAGCCGCGGCCGACCGGTGGGGCCAGGGTGCGCATCGAGTCGAAGGCGCCCGTGCGCTCGTCCACCGAGGTGGCCTCCAGCGTCGGGTGCACGCGGATGCGCTGCTGGGTGGTGACGGTGCCGGCGGTGTCCGCGTAGAACTTGTTCTCCTGGACGGTCAGCAGGCTCGCCTGGACGTGCGAGACGCCCTCGGCGGCCAGCAGCCGCGAGCTCCACCCGGCGAGCAGGGCGGTCTTCTCGGCGTCCGGCACGTCGAAGGGGTTGACCTCGTAGGAGGACACCCAGGTGACGTCCCGGTGGACCGGCTCCGGTGCGAGCTCGACCCGCTCGGCGGAGCCGGCCGCGCGGCTGATCCCGCCGGACAGCCGGGCCACCGCGACGGCCTGCCCGGCGACCCGCGCCGCCGCGTCGGTGGTGAGGTCCACTCCGGCGGCGAAGCCCCAGGCGCCGTCCAGCAGCACGCGGACGGCGAAGCCGAGCTGCACGCTGTCGGAGGTGCCGGCCGGGCGGGCGTCGCGCAGCCGCCAGGAGGCGCTGCGGACCCGCTCCAGGCGGAAGTCGGCGTGTTCGGCGCCGAGTTCACGGGCCCGGGTGAGCGCGGCGTCGGCGAGGGCGCGCAGCGGGTAGGCGAGGAACAGCGGATCGACGGCGCGCCCGTGGGGGACGCCGGCGCTGTCGGCCGGAGGGATCGGAGGCAAGCGAGCTCCCTGGTCGCGGGGGGTGGCGGTGAGGCGCCGCACAGGGGCGCCCGCACCGCATCATTTCCCGTCCACGCACTTTCGGCCAGCGCATTTGCCCGGCGCCGCCCCGGCGGTCCGGCGGGGCGTCAGGCGACGGTCTCCCACCAACCGTCCAGCTCGGGCGGGTTGTCGACGTCGACGCGCTCGCCGGGGCGCGGCACGGCGAGCGGGACGGCCTGGGCCTTGGCCTCCTTCAGGAGCCGCTCGACCGGTTCGGCCCACGGGTGCAGCCCGAGGTTGAAGGTGCACCAGTGGACGGGCACGAGCAGGCCGGCGCCCAGGTCCCGGTGGGCGAGGACGGCGTCCTCGGGCGTCATGTGGATGTCCGCCCAGGCCGTGTCGTAGGCGCCGATCTGGACGAGGGCGGCGTCGAACGGGCCGTGCTGCTCGCCGATCCGGGCGTAGCCCTCGAAGTAGCCGGAGTCGCCGGTGTAGAAGACCTTGCGGGTGGGGCCGGCGATCACCCACGAGCCCCACAGGGTGGTGTTGCGGGTCAGGCCGCGGCCGGAGAAGTGGTGCGCGGAGGTGAGGGTGAGCACGAGCTCGCCGAGCGTGCAGGTCTCGTCCCAGTCCAGCTCGATGATCCGGTGCTCGGGCACGCCCCACCGGCGCAGGTGGCCGCCGATGCCGAGCGGCACCGCGAACGGCGCGGACTGGGTGTGCACCAGGCGCTTGACCGTCGCCATGTCGAGGTGGTCGTAGTGGTCGTGCGAGATGAGCACGGCGTCGACCTGGGGGAGCTCCTCCAGCGCGACCGGCACGGGGTGCAGCCGCTTGGGGCCGACGTGCGCGGAGGGCGAGCAGCGGTCGCTCCAGACCGGGTCGAGCAGGACGCGCGAGCCCTCGATCTCCACGAGCGCGGAGGCGTGCCCGTACCAGGTGATCTCCACGCCCTCGGCGGCCGGACGCGGGCCGTCGGCGGGGCGCACGAGCGGCACCGGCTGCGCCGGGACGCGGCCCTCGCGCTGGAAGACCATGCGGCGGACGGTGTCGCCGTCGATGCTGGGGGCGGACGCCGCGCGGGCGAGGGTGGACGGCGCGTTGTGGAAGACGCCGTCGCGGTACTGCGGGGAGTCGCGCACCCGCTCCTCGCGCTCGCCGTCCGGCCGGCGTCCGAACGCGGCCGGGAGATCGCGCAGCGACCAGGCGGCGGCGCCCGCGACCGCGGCCAGGGCGGTGAGGGCCAGCAGCCGTCCGCGTCGGTGGGTGCTCCCGGGCTGTGCCTTGGTCATGCGCCCTGCCTCTTCGTTCCTCGCCGGGACTCTTTCGGGGAGAGGGTACGGCCGGCCCCGGGTCGTCCCGTACAACGGGTGGCAACGGGCGCACCGGCCCGGGTGTTCCCGTCCGCGCGCCCGGCCGGCCCGCGGGGTGCTCCCGGGCAGGCCGGGCGCGGATTGTCGGATTGCCACAGTTCCTTCGGTGAGGCGCTGTGGGAGACCGATTCGCCGACGGCGCCGGGCGCCGGATACGGTCACACTGCGTGCGCATCCAGCCGCACGCGCACCCCCTTACGGAGAGAGGTGGATCGTTGAGCCGCTCGGTTCTCGTCACCGGAGGAAACCGGGGCATCGGCCTCGCGATCGCCCTGGCCTTCGCCGAGGCGGGCGACAAGGTCGCCATCACCAGCCGCTCGGGCGAGGTGCCCGAGGCCCTGGAGAAGTACGACGTCCTCGCGGTGCGCTGCGACATCACCGACGCCGCCCAGGTGGACGCCGCCTTCACCGAGATCGAGCAGAAGCACGGCGGCGTCGAGGTGCTGGTCGCCAACGCGGGCATCACCAACGACACCCTGCTGCTGCGCATGTCCGAGGAGGACTTCACGTCCGTCCTCGACACCAACCTCACCGGGGCGTTCCGGGTGGTCAAGCGCGCCTCCAAGCTGATGATGCGGGCGCGCAAGGGCCGCGTGATCCTGATCTCGTCCGTGGTCGGCCTCTCCGGCTCGCCGGGCCAGGCCAACTACGCCGCCTCCAAGGCCGGCCTGGTCGGCTTCGCCCGGTCGCTGGCGCGCGAGCTCGGCGCCCGCAACATCACCGTCAACGTGGTCGCCCCCGGCTTCGTCGACACCGACATGACCGCCGTGCTCAGCGACGAGCGCCGCAAGGAGATCGTCTCGGGCGTGCCGCTGGGCCGCTACGCGGCGCCCGCCGAGGTCGCGTCCACCGTGCGGTTCCTCGGTTCGGACGAGGCCGCGTACATCACCGGAGCCGTCATTCCCGTCGACGGCGGATTGGGCATGGGTCACTGATCATGAGTGGAATCCTCGAGGGCAAGCGGATCCTCATCACCGGGGTGCTGATGGAGTCCTCCATCGCCTTCCACACCGCGAAGCTCGCCCAGGAGCAGGGCGCGGAGATCATCCTCACCGCCTTCCCCCGCCCGAGCCTGACCGAGCGCATCGCCAAGAAGCTGCCGAAGCCGGTCAAGGTCCTGGAGCTGGACGTCTCCAGCCCGGAGCAGCTGGCCGGCATCGCCGACCAGGTCCGCGAGACCCTGCCGACCCTGGACGGCATCGTCCACTCGATCGGCTTCGCCCCGCAGGACGCCCTGGGCGGCAACTTCCTGGACACCCCGTGGGAGTCCGTGGCCACCGCGATGCACGTCTCCGCGTACTCGCTGAAGTCGCTCACCATGGCGCTGCTGCCGCTGATGCAGGACGGCGGCTCGGTCGTCGGCCTGACCTTCGACGCGCAGTACGCGTGGCCGCAGTACGACTGGATGGGCCCGGCCAAGGCCGCCCTGGAGTCGACCAACCGCTACCTGGCCCGTTACCTGGGCGCGCGGGACATCCGCTGCAACCTGATCTCGGCGGGCCCGATCGGCTCGATGGCCGCCAAGTCCATCCCGGGCTTCGGCGAGCTGGCCGACACCTGGAACCAGCGCTCCCCGCTGAAGTGGGACCTGAGCGACCCGGAGCCGGCCGGCCGCGGCGTCGTCGCGCTGCTGTCGGACTGGTTCCCGAAGACCACCGGCGAGATCGTCCACGTCGACGGCGGTCTGCACGCCATCGGCGCCTGATCCCCACCGGTCTCCAGGGCCCGCATCCCCCCCCGGGGGTGCGGGCCCTCGCCGTATCACCCGTTCGGCTCACCGGCCGGGCGGGGTACGGCCCCCGGCGCGCACTCTGGACTACGTACCGCCCCGCAGCCGTATGGCCGAGGAGGTCCCCT
>NZ_JBHYWI010000108.1:19948-25171 GCF_042751525.1 Kitasatospora sp. NPDC059408 | reverse complement strand
GAGTAGCGGAAGGACCACAGCCGTACGCCGTCGGTGACCGCGACCGTCATCTGCATCGGGTACTCGACGCCGTGCGCGCCACCGCCGAGGTCCTCACCGCGGGCGGCGCCCCCGCCGAGCTCGCGGCCGCCGCCGTCGCCGAGTTCGGCGACGACGCCGCCGAGCGGCTGCGGGCGGACCCGTGGGCCGTGCTCGGCCTGCCCGGCGTCCGCCCGGAGCACGCGGACCGCTTCGCCCGCGCGCTGCTCGGCCCCGACGCCGAAGCGGGCGACGCCCGGCGCGCCCAGGCCCTCGTGCTGTGGCTGCTGGAACAGGCCGTGCTGCGCGGGCACTCCGCCCTGGAGCTCGCCGAGGTCGCGGCCGGGCTCGAACGACTCCGCATGCCGGAGCCGGCCGCCGCGATCCAGGCCGCCGTCGAGGACGGGCGGGTGCTGCCCTTCCAGGAGGAGGTGACCGGGCCCGAGGCGCACGGATCGGGCGACGAGGACGACGAGCCGCCGACCCGGACGCTGCTCGCGCTGGAGCGGCTGGCGATGGCGGAGGACAGCCTCGCGGAGGAGCTGCTCCAGCTGATGGCCACGTTCGTGCCGGGCGAGGACCCCGACGATGCCGAGGACGTCACCGAGGAGGCCGAGGACGTCGCCGAGGCGGCCGAGGACGTCGCCGAGGCGGCCGAGGACGTCGCCGAGGCGGCGGAGGAGGAGGGCGGCTCGGAGGACGAGGCTGCCGCTTCCGAGACCGACGCGCCCCATGACGAGGGCGCTCAGGACTCCGCCGCGCCCGCTGAGCCAGCCGAGGCCGCCGCGCCGGCCGAGGCCCCCGCCCACGCCCCCGGCCCGACGGCGTGGGCCGCCGCCGCCGAGGCCGCGCCGTCCTCGTCCGCGACGGCGCTCGTCCGGGCCGTCGCCGACAGCGCCCTCGTCCTGCACACCGGCGGCGACGCCGCCCGCGCCGAACCGGCCGCGCTGCTCACCGCCGCCGCCGGCCTTGGGCTGCGCGCCTGGGCCGCCACCTGGACCGACCAGGGCCGGGCCGCCTTCGCCGCCCTCGCCGGGCCCGACGCCCGGGTCGTCACGCTCGCCGAGCTGCTCTCCGGCACCGGCGGCCCCGGCCACTCGTCCGACGGCAAGCTCGCCCTGGACCTCCTGGTCGTCCTCGACGCCCCGCTGCTGGACGTCGAACTCGCCGCCACCGTCCTGGAGTCGCTCGCCGACGGCACCCGGCTGGTGCTCAGCGGCGACCCCGGCCAGCTCTGGTCGGCCGGCCCCGGGCGGTTCTTCGCCGACCTGCTGGCCGCCAAGGTCTGTCCGGCGGTCGCCTCCCGCACCCCGGACTTCGGCCCGATCGGCGAGCTGGTCTCGGGCATCGGCATCGGCGAGCTGCAGCCGGTCGAGGCGCCGGACAAGGAGGTGGTCATCCTGACCGCCAGGGACGGCGCCGAGGCGGTCCACCGCGCCGTCCAGCTGCTCACCGACTCGATCCCGCGCGCCCTCGGCATCCCGGCCGAGGAGGTCGTCCTGCTCACCCCCGGCCACGGCGGCCCGGGCGGCACGCGGGCGCTCAACGCCGCCGCCAAGGCCCGGCTCAACCCCGGCCCCGGCCGGTTCGGCGGCTTCGACCCGGGCGACCGGGTGGTCGAGTCGCCCGCTCCGGGCATCACCCGCCCGGCCCGGGTGCTCGACGGCGACGCCGCCGGGCTGCACCTGGAGTACGCGGACGGCACCCGCCGGACGGTTCCGCCCGCGGACGCGGCACGGCTGCGGCACGGCTGGGCGCTCACCGTCCACCAGGCGCTCGGCCGGCGCTGGCCCGGCGCGGTGGTCGTGCTGCCGGAGGACGCCGGCCCGGCGCTGACCCGGCAGTGGGTCTACACCGCCTTCGGGCGCGGCGAGCGCCACCTGTCCGTGGTGCACGCGGCGGGCCCGGCGCTCGCCCAGGCCGTCGCCGAGCGCCCGGCGCAACCGCGCACCACCCGGCTGCGGGCGATCCTCGCGGAGAACGCCGCCGCGGAGTACTGAGGCCCGGCCCGGAGAACGGGGACGGGAACGAAAGAGAGCGGGCGGCTCCCACGCCGTGGGGGCCGCCCGCTCGCACGTCCTGGCCGCGTCAGTCGTCGAGGTCCTCGTCGTCGTAGACCTCGCTCACGTCGAACCGGCAGATGAGCAGCTGCGGGTCGGCGTGGTCGAAGGGCTCCGGCAGCCACTCCCCCGGCTCGGTCGGCTCGGCCGCCGCGACCCAGAGCGTCGAGTCGGCCTCCTCCAGGCCGAACTCCTCGCTGCGGGCCGCGATCTCGTCCGGCTCGTACTCGCCGAACAGCACACCGATCGCGGCGTTCACGCCGCCCTCGCCGCCCCCGCCCGGGGTGAGCGACTCGTCGAGCCGCTCGGCCTGGGCGCGCAGCCGCTTGGGGTCGACGACGTGGTAGTCGCGGCGGATCAGCACGCTGATCGCCTCGGGCTGTTCGGGGCCGTGGTAGCCCCCGGGGCCCTCGTCCCCGGGGACCTCGAAGGGGGTGACCTCGTCGTAGACCTCGTACAGGAGTTGGTCGTAGGCGATGGCCGCCGTCGCGAGCTGCTCGTAGGCGGCGGACACAGCGGGATCATCCGCTGCGCTGGGGCTTGACACCGCTTCCAGATGACGGTCGATGGCGGCCTTGACCGCCTCGGCGGCGGCGCGTACCTCGGCAATGGTGGGCTGCGCGGCATCAGACATGGTGCAGACGCTATCTCCCCGCGGTGTCGGTACGCACAGCGGTTGTCACCTACACCCGCGATTTCACCGCAACTTCCCCCCTGATGTCCGATCTGCACGCTTTCGTCCCCGCGCGAACCCGGCGCACGAGGAGTGCGGACGGCTCACCTCGGCCGTTCACGGACGGCTTCGCGCGCCGGGATCGGGGTATCCCGTCCACAGGAGCAACGGAACTGATGCACAGTCAGCGGAGGGGGTGGCCGGGCGGCCGTCCAGCGCCCCCCGGGCGGCCCGCCGGCGGCCTCCGGGACCGGGCCGGCCGGCGGGAGGTCGACCGGAAATACCCGGGCCCGCTGTCGGAGCCAGGCCGTAGGCTTGCAGGCAGGCGAACCTCAGGAGGAGCGTTTTGACCCCACCGAAGACGGTCCGGCAGCCGGAGTACGAGTACCAGTCCCTGCGCATGCCGCGCGGCACCTCGCGGAACGCGGCACGCCAACTGCTCACCGAGCACGCCGAGTACGGACACTGGGAGCTCGACCGGCTACGGCTCTTCCCGGACGGGAGCCGGACGGTCCGGCTGCGGCGGCGGATCATCCGGCAGGTCCGCAACTGGTGACGGGCGGGGCCGCCCCGCACCGGACGGCCGGTACGGGGCGGCCGACCACACGGCGCACCGCACCGCTCGGCGCACACCGCTTAGGGCACACCACTCAGCGCACACCGCTCGCAGCACGGCTCAGGACTCGATTCACGGCACGGTTCGCGCCCGGCGTCCACGCGCCCGCGGCCGTCCGGTCCTCCCGGAGGCCGCGGGCGCGCGTCGTTCCGTGCCCGGAGCGCCTCAGCGGGCGCCGGCGCGGGCCCGGCGGTAGAGCACGCCACCGCCGAGCAGCAGCGCGAGGCCGGCCGCGCCGAGCAGCTCGACGTCGCCCGCGCCGGTCGACGCCAGCTGGCTGCCGGTGGCGGCGGCGGCCGTGGTGGCCACGCCGCTCGTGTGGGCCGCGGCCGGGACTGCACCGCTGCCCGGTCCGCCGCTGCCGCCACCGCTGTTGCCGCCCGCGGCCGACCCGACGGCCGGGGTGGAGGCGGCCGGGGCGCCGGGGGTGCTGCCGGTGGACGAGCCGCCGGTGCGGCCGCTGCCCGGCGAAGTCTCACCGCCGCCCTGCGGCGGGGTGGTGGACGGGGCGCCGGACGGCGGGGTGGGAGCGTGGCTCTCGGGGCAGTCGTCGGTCGGCCGGGGAGCCGGCGGCGCGACGTTGCCGCAGGCGTTGCCGAAGGCCGGGTTGCCGACGCCGACGACGTTCACCGAGTTGCCGCAGGCGTTGACCGGGATGTGCACCGGGGCCTGGACGCTGTTGCCGGAGGCCACGCCGGGCGAGTCGGCCGCGGTGCCGGACGCCGAGGCGCCCGAGGCGGAGGAGTCGCGGGTGGCACCGCCGTTGTCGCTCTTGCCGCCGCCCTGACCGCCCCCGCCGCCCTGGTGGCCGCTCACGTTGGCGCAGTGGTTGCCGTAGGACGGGTTGAGCGCGCCGACCACGTCGACGGTGTTGCCGCAGGCGTTGATCGGCACCTCGACCGGCACCTGCACCGAGTTGCCCGAGGCCACGCCCGGCGAACCCGCGGCACCCCCCTGCGCCTCGGCGCCCGCGTAGGCGTAGCCGGCGGTCGAGGCCAGGACACTGCCCGTGGCCACGGCCGTGAGGATCCCCTTCTTGGCTACATTCCTCATGTATTCCCCTGACGTATGACGTATCCGTATGACGTATCGAAACGACGTGACGACCTTCCGAACGTCCGAAAGTCGGACTTTCCGAATATCCAGATATCCCGCAAGGTCTTCGACTGCACAGGAGTAAACGAGACAGTCACGGCGAGGTTGGGCCGAACGCATCAGCTTCACCCGATCGAGTGGACGCGTCCGTTCGCCGTATCCGGGCACCCCGACCCGCCGCCACCCTGGCCCGCCTCAGAAACGCAAGAACCCCCGGCGGCGGGGAGTCCCACCGCCGGGGGCCGAGCTTCTGAGCCTTAGAAGTTGGCGCAGTGGTTGCCGAACGTCGGGTTCAGAACGCCGATCACGCTGACGGTGTTGCCGCAGACGTTGACCGGGACGTGAACCGGGACCTGCACCAGGTTGCCGGAGACCACACCCGGCGAGGCGACCGCAGCACCCTCGGCCGCCGCACCGCCGTGGGCGGACGCGACACCGGCGGCGGCGAGGACCAGCCCACCGGTGGCAGCGGCGACGGCGGCGATCTTCTTGACCTTCATCATTCCTCCTGTTTTGGCATCGCAACCCGTTCGGCGGGCTGCACAGGGATGAACGACGGTGTGGCAAACGGGGTACGGAACAGATTTGCCATTCACCCGCAACGGTGAGGACTCGCACACATGACCACCGCCGAATTCCAAGCAGGATCGTTTCTGTCGATCTCCCCGACCGCGTCCCAAATCATTAGCTCCGACAATGCGGACGGCCCGCCCCCGGAAACCCCGGGGCGGGCCGAGCCCACGAGGACACCGGCGAGGACG
>NZ_JBHYWI010000108.1:0-19938 GCF_042751525.1 Kitasatospora sp. NPDC059408 | reverse complement strand
AAAAAACACCCCCCCATATTTCATTCGTGTATGTTTTGTGCCAACCCCCCCCCCCCCCCCAAAATTCATCCCCCCCCACCGGGGGCCGGCCCCCCCCCGCCCCCCCCGGGGGCGGGCCGTCCCGACTCGGACGCCGGCTCGGACGCCGGCTCGGCAGGCCCGACTCAGCAGGCGTCGATGAACCGGTCCAGCACGCGCACGCCGAACTTCAGCCCGTCCACCGGCACGCGCTCGTCCACGCCGTGGAACATCCCGGCGAAGTCCAGCTCCGGCGGCAGCTGGAGCGGCGCGAAGCCGAAGCAGCGGATCCCGAGGTCCTGGAACGACTTGGCGTCCGTCCCGCCCGACAGGCAGTACGGCACCGCGCGGGCGATCGGGTCCTCCGCGCGCAGCGCCGTCTGCATCGCCTCGACGAGCGCGCCGTCGAAGCTCGTCTCGATCGCCTTGTCCGAGTGCAGGCTCTCGCGCTTCACGCGCGGGCCGAGGACGCTGTCCAGCTCGGCCAGGAACTCCTCCTCGTAGCCGGGCAGGAAGCGCCCGTCCACGTGCGCGGAGGCCTGGCCGGGGATGACGTTCACCTTGTAGCCGGCGCCGAGCATGGTCGGCTGGGCGGTGTTGCGCAGCGTGGTGCCGATCATCTTGGCGATGCCGCCCAGCACCCGCAGCGTCTCGTCCATGTTCTCCGGGTCCAGCTCGACCCCGAGGGCGTCGGACAGCTCGTCCAGGAAGGCCCGGACGGTCTTGGTGATCCGCAGCGGGAACGTGTGCCGGCCCAGCCGGGCGACCGCCTCGCACAGCTCGGTGATGGCGTTGTCGTCGTTCTCCATCGAGCCGTGCCCGGCGCGGCCCTCGACCGTCAGGCGCATCCAGTGCATGCCCTTCTCGGCCGTCTCCACCAGGTAGAGGCGCACCTGGTCGTTGACCGTGAAGGAGAAGCCGCCGACCTCGCCGATGCCCTCGGTCACGCCCTCGAACAACTCCGGGTGCTTGTCCACCAGGAACCGCGCGCCGTACGTGCCGCCGGCCTCCTCGTCCGCGACGAAGGCCAGCACCAGGTCGCGCGGGGGCTTGCGGCCGGTGCGCAGCCGGTCGCGGACGACGGCGAGGGTCATCGCGTCCATGTCCTTCATGTCGACCGCGCCGCGGCCCCACACGCAGCCGTCCGCGATCTCGCCGCCGAACGGGTCGTACGTCCAGTCGGCGGCGTTCGCCGGGACGACGTCGGTGTGGCCGTGGATCAGCAGGCCCGGGCGGGACCGGTCCTCGCCCTCGATCCGGACGACGGTCGAGGCCCGCCCCTTGGCCGATTCGAAGATCTGCGGTTCGACGCCGAACTCGGCGAGCTGCTCGGCCACGTACTCGGCGGCCTTCCGCTCGCCCGGCCCGGAGCCGTCCCCGTAGTTGCTGGTGTCGATCCGGATCAGATCGCGACAGATCCCGGCGACCTCCGACTCAGCCGTCACCCTCGGCGTCGCCGACTCGCTCCGCTCGCTCACGGTCACTCCTCGTCTCTGGCCCGCACCGGCGCACCAGCGCGCCACCCCCGGGATCTGCACCCGGGCCGTACGAGCACGTCCGCCCATCCTCCCGCAGGCCCCCACCGGGATCCACCCCCCGCACGGGCCCGAAACCCCCTGGTCACGCCCCCGCCACACGCCGTCCCTTGCCCGTGTCACCACCCCCGCTCCCCCGCGCGGAACCGTTTTGGGAACGCAAGCCGATCTTTGCTACAGTTACATCTGTCAGCGCGGCCGACGGAAAGACGGAAGCCGCAAGGACAACACCCGGTCCGGGTGGCGGAATGGCAGACGCGCTAGCTTGAGGTGCTAGTGCCCTTTATCGGGCGTGGGGGTTCAAGTCCCCCCTCGGACACGGAACATCCCCTCGGGGCTCGCGAGAGCACCGGGGGGATTTCGCGTTTTCCGGGGCCGTTTCCCGGCCGTTTCCGAGGAGCCGTGGGGCGGGTGGGGGTTGCGGACATGACATGGACACCCTTGCCCAACGGAATGGTCTAGTCCACACTGGCCGTCGGCCCGGGAGGGCCCCGGGGCGGGCGGACGAGGGGGAGGCCATGGGGGGACGGGACGCGGCGCCGGGGCTCCCTTGGGACGGTCCGGAGACGGGGGGCGAGACGCTCGGCGCGCAGGTGCAGGGGCACCGGCGGCGGGCGGGGCTCAGCCAGGAGGACGCGGCCGCCCGTGCCTCGATCAGTGCCCGGGCGCTGCGCGACATCGAGCGCGACCGGGTCAACCGGCCGCAGGCCGGAACGCTCCAGCGGCTGGCCACGGCCCTCGGGTTGAGCGGCGCCGACGTCGACCGGCTGCTGACCGCCGCCCGCGCGCGGCCGGCCAGGAACACCGGCCGGCTGCGGTTCCTGATCCTCGGCCCGCTCGTCGTGCAGCGCGACCGGACCCCGCTCGCGGTCACCAGCCCGATGCAGCGCCGCCTGCTCGGACTGCTCGCGCTCAAGCACCCCGAGCCGGCCACCCAGCAGGAGATCGCCGAGACGCTCTGGCCCGCCGGCCCGCCCGGCTCGCGGCAGAGCCTCGTCCACACCTACGTCAGCCAGGTCCGCCAACTGCTCGAACCCGCCGCGCCCAGGGCCGGCGCGAAGCCCGCCGTCGCCCGCACCCCCACCGGCTACCTGCTGGAGGCCGCCTGGAGCCAGCGCGACCTCGGGCACTTCGACGAACTCCTCGCCCGCGCCAAACGCGCGCTCGCCGCGGCGGACCCCGTCCTCGCGTACGAGTCGCTCACCTGCGCCCTGGAGTGGTGGCGCGGGCCCGTGCTCGCCGACGCCGACCCGGCCCTGCGCAACCACCCCGCCGCCGTCGCCGCCAACGAGCAGCGGACCGAGGCCGTCCTGCTGCACGCCGACGCCGCGCTCCGGCTCGGCCGCCCCGAGGACGCCGTGCGCCGGCTGTGGGAGATCGTGCGGGAGGAGCCGCTGCACGAGGGCCTGCACGCCCGGCTCGTCCTCACCCTCGCCAGCTGCGGCGAACAGGCCGCCGCGCTCAAGGTGTTCACCCGCTTCCGCGACCGGCTGGACGAGGAACTGGGCATCGCGCCCAGCGAGGAACTGCGCGAGGCGCACCTGCGGGTGCTGCGCCAGCAACTGCCCCGCGCGCGGCGCACCGGCACGGACGAGCCGTGGCCCCCTGCGGCACCGGGCCCGGCCCCCGCCGTCCGGCCGGCCCAGCTCCCCGCCGAGGCCGGGGCGTACGTCGGCCGCCGCCGCCAACTCCGGGAACTGGACGGCCTGGTGGCCACGAACCCGGCCGTCCGGCAGAAGGTCGTCGCCGTGGTGGGCGCGCCGGGCGTCGGCAAGACGGCGCTCGCGATGCACTGGGCGCACGCGCGGCGCGACCACTTCCCGGACGGGCAGCTGTTCGTCGACCTGCGCGGCCACTCCCCCGTGCCCGCGCTGCGCCCCGGCGACGTCCTGGCCCAGTTCCTCCGCGCCCTCGGCGTGCCGCCCGACCGGATGCCCGCCGACGAGGACGAGGCCGTCGCGACGTACCGCACGCTGCTCGCCGACAAGCGGATGCTGATCGTGCTGGACAACGCCCGCGACCCCGAGCAGGTCCGGCCGCTCATCCCCGGCGCGCAGGGCTGCGGCGTCGTCATCACCAGCCGCACCCGGATGGCCGGGCTGGTCGTCAGCGACGGCGCCCGGCAGCTGGCCCTCGACGTGCTCGGCCCGGACGACGCCCTGCGGCTGCTCGCCCACACCGCCGGCGCCGAGCGGGTCGCCGCCGAGGAGGAGGCCGCGCGGGCGCTGGTCCAGCTGTGCGGCGGGCTTCCGCTCGCGATCAGGATCGCCGCCGCCAACCTGCACGCCCGCAACACCGGCATCGCCGCGTACTGCACCGAACTCGCCGGCGACGACCTGCTCAGCCGGCTGCGCGTCGAGGGCGACCGGCACGCGACCGTCAAGGCCGCGTTCGACCTCTCCCACCGTGCCCTGCCCGAACCGGCCCGGCGGATGTTCCGACTGCTCAGCCTGATGCCCGGAGCGGACGTCACCGTCCACGGCGCCGCCGCCCTCGCCGACACGACCTCCGCCGAGTCCGCCCTGCTCATGCACCGGCTGACCGACGCCCACCTCGTGCAGGAGCGCTCCCCCGGCCGGTTCGGGCTGCACGACCTGCTGCGCTCCTACGCCCGCGAACTCGTCGTCGGCGACGAGGTGCACGGCGCCCGCGAACGGCTCTTCGAGTGGTACCTGCGCCACGCCGAGGCCGCGGCCCGGCTGCTCGACCCGACCAGGCCCGCGGCCGGCCCCGGACCGGCCGCCGCCACGCTCGTCCCGGACCGCGCCCAGGCGGCCGCGTGGCTGGACGCCGAACGGGACAGCCTGGTCGGCGCCGTCCTGCACGCGGCCCACTCCGGCTTCCCCACCGTCGCCTGGCGCCTCGCCGAGAGCCTGCACGGCTACCTCTCCCGGGGCATGTACACCATCCAGCGGCTGCGCGTCGCCACCGCGGGGCTCGCCGCCGCCGTCACCGACGGCCGGCTCCGCGCCCAGGCCACCGCGCAGTTGCAGCGCGCCGACTGCCACTGGACCCTCGGCAACAACGCGCTCGCCGTCACCCTCTTCGGCAAGGCCCTCGACCTCGCCGGGCGCGCCGAGTGGCCGGCCGGCCAGGCGATGGCGCTGCGCCGGATCGGCGCCGCCCACCAGGAGAACGGCAGCATGCGCCTGGCCTCCGACTACCTCTCCCGGGCCCGCGAGCTCACCGAACGCGCGGGCGGCGCGGGCACCGCCGACGACCTCACCGACCTCGGCCTGATCTGCTGGAAGCTCGGCCGCCTGCCCGAGGCCGCCGACCACTTCACCCGCGCCGCCCGGCTCTACCGCGACCTCGGCTCCGTCCGCGGGGAGGCGATCGCCCACACCAACCTCGGCATCGCCCACCGCGCCATGGGCCGCTCCCGGGAGGCGATCCGGGTGGCCGGCGCCGCACTGGCCGTCCACGAGGCCACCGGCAACCGGACCAGCGAGACCGTCGCCCTGAGCTGCCTCTCCCGCGCCCACTCCGACCTCGGCGACCACCGCACCGGCCACCGGCTCGCCGAGACCGCCCTCGCGACCGCGCGGGCGCTCGGCAACCGCCGGCTGGAGGCGAACGCCGCCTTCGTCCTCGCGATCGCGCTGGAGCGGGCCGAGCGGCTGCCCGAGGCCGCCGACAGCTACCGGCAGGCGCTGCACCTCGCCCAGGTGGTGGACGACCGCTTCCCGCAGGTGTCCGCGCTCGTCGGCCTGGCGACCGTCCAACGTCGGCTCGGTGAGCAGCAGTTCGCCCTGCTCACCGCCCAGCAGGCGCTCGGCCTGGCCCGCGAGTCGGAGTTCCGGCTGCTGGAGGCCTGCGCGCTCGACGTGCTCGCCCACGTCCGCGTCCTGCTGGGCGACCCGCGCACCGGCGCGGACCTGGCCGCGGAGGCGCTCGCGCTGCACCGGGAGACCGGCCACCGGCCCGGCGAGGCGCGCAGCCACCACGTGCTCGGGCACGCGCACGCGGCGCTCGGCGCGCCGGAGGAGGCGCTCGCGCACCGGCGCGCGGCGGAGCGGATCGGTGAGGAGACGGGGACCGGGGCCGTCCTCTGAGTCACGGCCGAGCCCTCACGGCCGGGGACGGCGGCGCGGACGGAGCGGGCGGGCGGGCGGACCGCACGGACGGACCATGCGAACAGACCGCGCGGGCGGACCGTTGCCCCCGGAACAACTGCTCCGGAAGTTGCGGCCACTTCTTCCGGTCGCCCGGCCGCCACCCGCCCGCCCGCCGGATCGCCGAGTTCAGCCCCCGTACGCGGCCCCCGCCGACCGGAAGTTCCGGCCGCACCGCCTCTGGTGCGACTACAGCCGGTCCAACAGCCGCCCTCCGTACCGTGATCCAGAACCCCCCACACGACCGCCGCGATCCATGAGGTGACACGTTGCCACAGCTCACGGTCGACTTCGCCGGTGCCCGCCCCGCACGGTCGGGCCCCCTCTCGTTCGGTCACGCCAACATCGTCCGTGCGATCAGCATCGACGACGACCCCACGCGCCTGAACCTGGCCATGGTCTTCGGCGTCCCCGCCGACGGCGGCCCGGACCGGATCGCCGCCCAGCTGCGCACCCTGCTGGAGCGCCACGAGTCGCTGCGCACCACGTACGTCCTCACCACCCCGCCCACCCAGCGGGTCGCCGCCTGCGGCACGCTGGTGGTCGAGCTGGTCGAGTCGGACGGCGACCCCCTGGGGACGGCCGAGCGCACCGCCCGCCGGCTGCGCGCCCGCCCCTTCGACCTGGAGTCCGAACTCCCCTTCCGCGCCGCCGTGGTGACGGCGGACGGCGTCCCGAGACAGCTCGTCTGGGTGGTCACCCACGCCGCCATGGACGTCGCCGCGTGCGAGGTGCTGCACGCCGAGTGGGCCGCGCTGTGCGCCGGCCGCGAGCTGCCGGAGCCGCCCGCGCTGGAGCCCGTCGACGTCGTCGGGCTGGAGCGCTCGGCGTCCGTCCAGCGGATCGGCGCGGGCGCCGTGCAGTACTGGGGCGCCCAGATCGGCCGGGTGCCGCAGGCCGTGTTCCCGCCGGCCACCGGCACCCCGGCCAAGACCGACTGGCTGCACCCCGGCCTCGCCGTCCGCTCCACGGCCGCCCCCGCCCAGCTGGCGGCCGTCGCCGAACGGACCGGCGCCAGCGCGTCCACGGTGGTGCTCGCGGCCCTCGCGGTGCTCGTCGGCCACCGCGCCGGGCACGGGACCGTCGCGGTGACCTCGCTCTCCGGCAACCGCGTCGTCCCCAAGCTGCGCGGCTTCTTCGGATCGCTCGCGCAGGACGCGCTGCTGCCGCTCGACCTCGACGGGCCGACCGGCTTCGACGACGTCGTCCGACAGGTGCGGGCGGCCGGGCTGCCCGCGTACCGGCACAGCTGGTTCGACCCGACGGCGGTCTGGCGGGCCATCGAGGCGGCGAGCACCGAACGCGGCATCTCCTTCGCCCGCGACCTCGTCTTCAACGACATGAGCGCGCTGGCCGCCGCGGCCGGCTCCCCCGACGAGTCCGCGCGCGGCCGGCTGCCCGGCGTGTGGATCCCCGGCCACCAGGAGCCCGCCGTCCCGGAACCGGGGCTCGGCGGCAGCGTCGGGTGGGTGCCCCCCGAGGACGTGCCCTGCCGCTTCTTCGCCTGCCTGTACCGGCTCACCGGGGAGTTCGAGCTGACCCTGTGGCTCGACCCGCAGACCCTGGCCGACGCCGAGGCCGAGGAGTTCGGGCGCGCCCTGCTGCGCCTGTTCGCGGCCGCCGCCGAGGAGGACGTGGCGCTCAAGGAACTGCCCTCGCTCACCACGCTCGCGCCGGTCGAGCGCGGCCCCGGCTGGTACCTCAGCGACCGCTCCTGGGTGGAGCTCGCCGCCGTCCGGACGCTGCTCGCCGAGGTGCTGGCCGGCACGCCGCACCTCGTCACCGCCGAACCGGACGACGACCTCGGCCACCGGCTGGTGTGCCACCTCCCCGGGCCGGCCGACCCGCGCGACGTCCAGCGGCGCGCGCTGGCCGCGCTCCCCGGGCGGGTCGGCGCCATCACCCCGCACCGCTACGTGGTGCACGACGGCGCCCCCGAGCCGGCCCGCGCCGACGACCCGCGGGCCTGGGCCGGGCTCCCGGTGCTGTCCGACTCCTCCGGCCGCCCCGCGGAAGGCGACCTGACGTGAGCGCCACCGACACCAGCGCCGACGAGGCGAGTCCCACCGCCACGGGCGCCGAGGACGCCGGTGCTCCCGGCGCCGCCCTGTGGTCCGCCAACTTCCGCCGCTACTTCGGCGCCCGCACCGGCTCGCTGCTCGGCGACGCGATGCTGCCCGTGGCGCTGTCCGTCGGCGTCCTGGACAGCGGCTACGGCACCGCCGGGGTCGGCTACGCGCTGGGCGCCTGGATGGCGGCGCTCGCCATGGGCGTGCTGTTCGGCGGTGTGCTCGCCGACCGGTTCACCCCCCGCCGGATGATGGTCCTCGCCGACCTCGTGCGCCTGGGCATCCAGGGCGCGCTCGCCGTCGCGTTCGCCCTCGGCACGCCGTCGCTGGCCGCCGTCGTCGCGCTGCAGTTCGCGAGCGGCCTGGCCACCGCGCTGTTCCAGCCCGGGGTGGCCGGACTCGTCCCGCAGGTCGCGCAGGACGTCCAGCGGGCCAACGGCGCGCTGCGGATCGCCGAGTCGCTGGCCGGGGTGGCCGGGCCCGCCCTGGCCGGGGTGCTCGTCAGCTTCTCCGGGCCGGCCGTGGTGTTCGCCATCTACGCCACCACGTACGGGATCAGCGCCGCCTGCCTGTTCGCGCTGCGGCTGCCGCCGCGCGCGGGCGAGCCGGCCGGGGAGTCGTTCCTGCGCCAACTGGTCGAGGGCTGGCAGGAGTTCCGGGCCCGCTCGTGGCTGTGGGGCGTCATCTCGGTCTTCCTGCTGTACGGGTGCTTCGTGGCCGGCCTCTCGCTGCCGGTCGGCACGGACCTCGTCGTCGCCGCCCACGGCTCCACGGTGCTCGGCACCGGCCTGGCCGCCATGGGCGTCGGCGGGCTGGTCGGCGGCGCCGTGGCGATGCGGCTGCGCCCGGCGCGTCCGCTCGCCTTCGGCACGATCGGGTGGGTGCTGTTCGCGCTGTACCCGCTGACGGCGGCGGTCCGGCCCGACGTGGTCGTGCTGTGCGTCGGCTGGGGCCTCGCCGGGGCCGGTCTGGCGCTGTGGTCGGTCCTGTGGGCGACCACCGTCCAGACGCAGATCCCGGGCGACCTGCTCAACCGGGTCTACGCGTACGACGTGGCCGGCTCGCTGCTGTCGATGGCCCTCGGCCGCGCGCTGGCCGGGCCGATCGCCCGCCTGACCGGGGAGCGGACGCTGATGTTCGCGTCCTTCGGCGTCGGGCTGGCCTGCAGCGCCGTCCTGCTCGCGGCACCGGCCGTCCGCAGGCTGCGCGCCGCCGGACCGGGCGGCGGACGACCGGACGAGGACTGAGTGGAGGCGATCATGGCACACGCGGCACCGACCGTACGGCAGGACTCCGCGAGACACCCCGGCGAGCCGGACCAGTTCGTGGTCTGGCTCTACGAACGGGCCCTCGGCCGACCGCACTTCACCCCCGCCGGGATCGCCGCCGAACTCGGCCTCCCGTTCCCCAGGGTCCTGCGGGCGCTCGACGAACTGCGCGAACTGCGCCTGGTGCGGCCGGCCGAGGACGGCGGGAGCCTGCTGGTCGCGGTCAGCCCGGACACCGCCCAGGTCGAGCTCCTGGTGCCGCTGGAGCGGGCGATCCACGACCAGCGGCGCCGGCTCGCCGGCTTCAAGGGCCAACTGCGCTCGTTCGCGGCCGCGTTCGACAAGCAGGCCAAGACCCGCACGGAGAGCGTGGTGATCACCGACGACCCGCAGGAGCTCCGGCTGCGGCTCCTCGACGCGGCCCAGCGCTGCACCGAGGAGTTGCTGGTCATGCAGCCCTGCGTGGCGCAGGAGACGGCCGAGCTGCGGCTGGCCCGGCCGCTCGTGCTGGAGGCGCTGCAACGCGGCGTCCGGGCCCGGGTGCTCTACCCGCACACCGCCCGCGGCGACGCCGGGACGCGGGCCCACATCGGCGCGCTGATGGCGGTCGGCGGGCAGGCCCGCACCACCAAGGAGGTGCACGACCGTTTCCTGGTGTTCGACCGGCAGGTCGCGTTCATCCCGGCCGGCGAGGGCGACGCGATCGCCGTCGTGTACGACGGGGCGGTGGCGGCCTTCCTCGGCGGGCTGCACGAGCGCTACTGGGCCTCGGCCTTCGAGTTCGACTCCGCGGCCGGCGGCTACGCCGGGACGATCGAGGAGGTGAAGGCGACCATCCTCGAACTGCTGGCCTCCGGTGCCAAGGACGACGTGATCGCCCGGCGGGTGGCGATGTCGGACCGCACCTTCCGCCGCCACCTGGCCGCGATCATGCAGGACCTCTCCGCCACCAGCCGGTTCCAGGCCGGCGTGCTGGCGGCCCGGACCGGGCTGGTCGGCCCGACGCCGAGGAACGCCGCCTGAGCCGACGGGCCGCGCCGGTGCCCCGGCCGGGTGGGTCCACCGTGCTGCGCCCCCCGGCACCGGCACCCGGCGAGCGGGCAGCGGGACCCGCCACCGACCCTCTCCGCACCACACCCGGCCCCGCTCCTCCGAGCAGGAACCGTCCGCTGCCCGGCCCGAGCCGCGGGGGCGGTGACCGGCCCGAGCGGGACGCCCTCCCGCTCGGGCCGGTCCCGGCCCCGCGACAACCGGACGACCCTCCGATGAAAGGAAACCGATGTCCACCGCCCTTCAGCACCACCTGTTCGCGAGCGACGACGGCGGCAACGACCTGCCGTACGTCCTGTCGCTGCCGGACGGCTACGCCGACGCGGCCGAGCCCTGGCCGCTGCTGCTGTTCCTGCACGGCGCCTCGGAGCGCGGCGAGGACCTGGCCGGCATCGCCGCGCACGGCCCGCTCAAGCGGATCGAGGCCGGCGCGGACCTGCCGTTCGTCGTCGTCGCGCCGCAGTGTCCCTCGTACAGCACCTGGGCGGCCGAACTGAGCGCGCTGGCCGCCCTGGTCCGGGAGGTGGCCGACGCCCACCGCGTGGATCCGGACCGGCTGTACGTCACCGGGCTCAGCATGGGCGGCACCGGGACGTGGGCGCTCACCGCCCGCTACCCGGGCCGGTTCGCGGCCGCGGTGCCGATCTGCGGCTCCTGGCTGCCGGAGGCCGCGCCGCGGATCGCCCACCTGCCGGTGTGGACCTTCCACGGCGCCGAGGACCGCAACATCCCCGTCTCGCACACCGAGAAGATCGTGGCCGCGCTGCGGGAGGCGGGCAACCCCGTCCGCTTCACCCGGTACCCGGACACCGGGCACGACTCGTGGACCAGGACGTACGACGACCCCGAGGTGTACGCCTGGCTGCTCGCGCAGTCCCGGTCGGCCTCCGGGGCCCTGACCGGGCGCGCGGACCCGCTCGGCTCGAACCCGCTCGGCGTGGACCCGGCGGCGCCGCTGGACGTGCTGGTCTTCGACGGCGGCTTCGGCGACGGCTACGTCCGGGACGCCGAGGAGCGCTACCGCGCGGCGTTCCCGCACGCGGAGGTCGCGCACACCGCCGCCGCCGAGATCCGGCCGCTGCTGGAGCCGCGCCTCGCCGACGGGAGCCCGCCGGACCTCGTGGACAACACCGGCCCGGCCTCGGTGGCCACCGCCGAACTGGCCGCCGCGGGCCGGCTGACCGACCTGCGGCCGCTGCTGGCCGCACCGGCCTACGACGATCCCGGCCGGACCGTCGCCGACACGCTGATCCCGGCGGCGATCGCCAAGGGCCGGTTCGGCGGGGAGGAGGTCTGGGCGCTCAACCACGCGTACACGGTGTTCGGCCTCTGGTACTCCAAGTCCACGCTGGTGAAGCACGGTTGGGAGTACCCGAAGACCTGGGACGAGATGCTCGCGCTGTGCGAGGAGGCCAAGCGCGAGGGCATCGCGGGCTGGACGTTCCCCGGCAAGTACCCGTTCTACCTGCAGTGGACCCTGTACCCGTTCATCGCCAAGATCGGCGGCCCCGAGGTGCTGCGGGCCATCGACAACCTGGAGCCGAACGCCTGGCACCACGACGCCGTCCGGCAGGCCTTCGAGGCGTACCACGAACTCGCCGTCCGCGGACACCTGCTGGCGGGCACCGCGGACCTCGACCACCTCCAGGCGCAGGCCGCGTGGACGGCCGGGAAGGCGCTGTTCATCCCGAACGGCTCCTGGGTGGAGAACGAGGCCAAGGACACCACGCCGCCCGGCTTCGACATGGCCGTGGCCCCGCCCCCCGGGCTCGGCGACACCGACCGGATGCCGTTCGGGACCATCTGGGCGGCGGCCGGCAGCGCGTTCGTCGTGCCGCGGGCCGCCCGCAACCCGCAGGGCGGCCAGGAGCTGCTGCGCGTCCTGCTCGGCCGCACGTCGGCACGGGAGTTCACCCGCCGGGTGTCCTCGCTGACGGTGGTCGGCGAGGCGGCGGACGACCTCGAACTGCCGCCCGGCCTCGCCTCGGCCCGCGACCTGCTCAAGGCCGCCGGCGAGCACATCGTCGCGCCCCGCACGGACTGGTACCAGGACCTCAACCGCGAGGTGATCGCCGGCTACATCGGCGAACTGACGACCGGCCGGCTGAAGCCCGCCGAGGCCGTCCGGCTGATCCAGCAGGCGGCGGACCGGACCGCCCAGGACGGTTCCGTCACGAAGTACCGGCACCCCTGAGCCGTCCGCTCCCCCTCTCGGGGACCCGGTCGCTGACCTAATTCGGCAGCCGGTTCCGGGCGTTGAGGAAGGTCTGCACCAATCCATAGCCTGGAGGCACACCACAAAGCCCCCGAGGCGAACGGAGACATCGCCCATGGTCAGCGATGTGATCGAGCGGAACGGCCGGTTCCAGGAAATCATGGACCGCCTCACCGTCAAGTCGATCGACGACTACTACAACCCCTACCGGCTCTTCGAATGGCCGGACCGGCTCCCCGAGAACACCTGGTGGATGAGCCCCGAACTCACCACCACCCACGGCACCGAGCTCGCCGAACGGCTCACCCCCGAACAGCTCCACACCCTCTCCAAGCACGAGAGCATCAACTTCTACAGCCTCAACGTCCACGGCATCCGCGAACTCCTCACCGAGGTCGTCAACCGCATCCACACCGCCGGATTCGAGACGCCCTCCGAGTTCTTCCACCACTTCATCGGCGAAGAGAACGAACACATGTGGTTCTTCGCCGAGTTCTGCCTGCGCTACGGCAAGAAGATCTACCGCCAGCCCGCCGCCGGCACCGAAACCCCCACCCACGGCACGAAGACCGAAAGCCTCCTCGTCTTCACCCGCATCCTCATCTTCGAAGAACTCGTCGACCACTACAACGCCACCATGGCCACCGACGAGCGCCTCCACGACACCATCCGCGCCATCAACCGCATCCACCACCAGGACGAATCCCGCCACATCGCCTTCGGCCGCGAACTCGTCGACCTCCTCTACCAGGACCTCAAGCAGGACGCCACCGAACAGCAGCTCGACGACATCTCCACCTACCTGCGCCGCTACCTCACCCACAGCTTCGAATCCCTCTACCACCCCCAGGTCTACCGCGACGCCGGCCTCGACAAGCCCCACGAGGTCCGCCGACAGCTCCTGGAATCCCCCGCCCGCGCCGAAGCCGAACGACGCACCTTCCGGAAGACCGCCAAGTACCTGGAAAAGACGGGACTCATCCGATGAACCGCCTCACCGGCCACGACGGGCAACCCGCCCTCGCCATCCTCGGACCGCCCGCCACCCGCCTGCTCCAGGAACTCGACCACACCTTCACCACCTGGGCCCGGGCCGCCGGCGCCCAACCCCTCACCCCGCCCCCGCTCTACCCGGTCACCGACCTCGAGAAGTTCGACGTCTACACCAACTTCCCCCACCTCGCCTGGACCGCCGCCCCCCTCGACCTCACCGGCGAACCCCGCAAACCCGCCGGCGGACGCTTCACCCCCGACGCCCTCGCCGACGCCCGCTACGGCCTGCCCCACGCCACCTGCTACGGCGCCTACCTCTACTACGAGGGCACCACCGTCCCCGACGACACCCTGGTCACCCTCGTCAACCGCTGCTTCCGCAGCGAGGACCACTACGACGGCCTTCGCCGCCTCGCCTCCTTCCAGATGCGCGAGATCGTCGCCATCGGCACCCACGAGCACACCCAGCAGGTCCTGCACCACTTCACCGACCGCATCCTCGCCTTCGCCGCCGCCCTCGGCCTCGACCTCGGCAAGGCCCCCGCGAGCGACCCCTTCTTCCAGAACGACGGCGCCCGCGCCCTCCTCCAGAAGCTCAACCCCGTCAAACACGAATTCCAGTACGGCGACCTCGCCATCGCCTCCGTCAACACCCACCGCAACTTCTTCGGCGAACGCTGCGACATCACCCTCACCACCGGCGAACACGCCTACACCTCCTGCACCGCCTTCGGCCTCGAACGCTGGATCGCGGTCCTCACCGACCACTTCCACGGCGACCTCGACCAGGCCGCCGAAACCGTCCGCACCGCTCGAAAGGAACCGGCATGAGCGCCACCGGCATCGACAAGGTCCGCGACTGGATCCTCGGCCGCCACCCCGGCCGCACCGAACTCGCCCCCGACGTCAACATCATCGAGAGCCGCCTGGTCGACTCGCTCGCCTTCGTCGAGCTCGTCTACACCATCGAGGACGCGGCCGGCATCGAGATCGACTTCGACACCATCGACATCGAGGACTTCCAGTCCCTCGCCACCATCCAGAAGGCGTTCTTCGCCTGAGCCCGAGGAGGGACCACCCATGCACGCCGTTTCCTACACCGCCCAGTGGATGGCCGCCGCCCGCGCCCAGGAATCCGAACGCGAGGACGCCCTCTTCACCGACCCCCTCGCCCGCGACCTCGCCGCCCCCAAGGGCTTCGAACTGATCGAGCGCTACGCCGGAGGCGGCCTGCTGCCGTTCATCTCGATCCGCACCAGGTACCTGGACGACGCCATCCGCGACATCCTCGCCGAGGGCGGCATCCAGCAGGTCGTCCTCATCGCCGCCGGCATGGACACCCGCGCCTACCGCCTCGACTGGCCCGACGGCACCGAGCTCTACGAGGTCGACCACGGCCCCCTCATCACCGAGAAGCGCCGCCGCCTCGACGCCCTCGGCGCCGAACCCCGCACCGACCGCCGCGAGGTCTCCGCCGACCTCACCCAGGACTGGCTGCCCACCCTCGAAGCCGCCGGCTTCGACCGCACCCGCCCCACCCTGTGGATCGCCGAGGCCCTCACCTTCTTCCTCACCGACGAGCAGGCCGCGGGCTTCCTGCGGCTCCTCGCCTCGGCCTCCGCCCCCGGCAGCCGCCTCGCGTTCGACATCCTCGGCCGGGCCCTGCTGCGCAGTCCCTTCTCCAAGCCCTTCCTGGACACGCTCGCCGCCGACGGCACCCCGTGGATCTTCGGCAGCGACGAGCCCGAGGAGTTCCTGACCGCCAACGGCTGGAAGGCCGTCGACGTCAGCGAGCCCGGCCAGCCCGGCGCCGGCGAGGGCCGCTGGCCCTACGACGTCCAGCCACGCAACCGCCGCGGCGCCAACCGGCTCTGGCTCATCCGCGCCGAGATCGCCGCCTCGTGACGGGCCGCCGGGCCACCACCGGCGCGGACGCGGAGTAGCCGGCCGTGTGGATCGGGGTCGACCTGCTGCACATCGGCGAGCTGGACCGGCTGCTCGGCCGGCCCTGGTTCCGGGCCTTCGTCTACGACGCGGCCGAGCTGGCCACCGCCGAGGCGTTCGGTCCAGAGCGGGCCCGGGAGTTCCTGGCCGGGCGGTTCGCCGCCAAGGAGGCGGTGCTGAAGGCCCTCGGCACCGGCTTCACGGGCGGCATCCGGCCGCGGGACGTCGCCGTCCTGCGCTCGGACGGTGGCGCCCCGGTGGTCCGGCTGTCCGGCGCCGCCGCCACCTGGGCGGCCGGCCTCGGCGTGGCCGGTGTCCAGGTGTCGATCACGCACAAGCGCGACCTCGTCCTCGCCGCGGCCCTCGCCCACCCGGGGGCCTGAACACCCCGGGCCCGCCGTCGAACTCCCGCCCACCGGACGGTACTTCCCCACCGCCGGCGGGCACCTCCCGCACCGCCGCCCGGCCCACCCTCCGGGCGGCGACGGGAGCTCGCCGGCGGGCCCGGGCCGACTCGTGGGCGGCCGCGGTCAGCCCGCTCGGGCCGCCGCGGGCCCGGCCGGTGCGGGGGTGCGCTCGGCGAGGCCGCGGAGCAGTTCGCCGGCGATGAAGGCCGTCACCCCGGCGACGATCAGCAGCGGCATCAGGTTCGCCGCCTCCCCGCCCAGCAGCATCGCCGCCAGCACCGTGCTGGTGACGGGCAGCCGGGTGACGGAGGCGCCGGCGGCGACCAGGCCGACGGCGAGGCCGGGCGCGGTGCCGAAGCCGGGCAGCGGCGCACAGGCCACCCCGAGCGCCGCGCCGAGCAGGATCGCCGGGAAGATCGGGCCGCCCCGCAGACTGCCCAGCGCGACGCCCCAGGCGACGGCCTTGCACGCGACCAGCGCGAGCAGCACCCCGATCGGCCAGGACGCCGGGTCGGCGGCGAGCGCGCCCAGTGTGGCCTGCCCGGAGAGCGCGGCCTCCTCCGGCGTACGGCCGGTGATCAATGCGTACGCGGCCAGGCAGCCGCCGACGGCGAGCGCGCACAGGACGGTGCGCACGGCGGTCCGGTGCGGGGTGCCGGTGGTGTAGGTCTTGACCCGTCGGCCGAGCGCCTGCCCGGCGACGCAGACCGCGGCGATCACGACGGCCAGCGGAACGCCCCACAGGAAGTCCCCCGGGTCGGGGACGCCGCTCTTCGGGACGTGCGGCAGCGAGAGCGCACCGATCGACAGGCCCGTCCAGTGCCCGAAGCCGGTGAAGACCAGCGCGCCGACACCGCTCGCGAGCAGGCAGGGAAGAATCAGCACGACGAGTTGCGGGCCGCCCAGTCCGGCCGCCTCGATCAGCATCACGCCCGCCACCAGCGGACTGCCGAAGATGGTGGCGATCGCCGCCGCCGAGCCGGCCGCGCCCAGCACCGGCACGAGCCGCGGCTGCCGTTCCCGCCGGGCGGACCGGACCGCGAGCAGCGCGAGGCCGCCGCCCATCGCCATCAGCGGCGCCTCCGGGCCGAGCACGGCGCCGAGCGGCAGGCAGGCGAGTGCGGCGAGCAGCACGCCGGGGACGTCCCGCGGCAGGCCGGGCGGGCCGCCGAGCCCGTCCACCGGAACGTGCCCGCCGCGCCCCGGAAGGCGGGTGACGACCGGGGCGAGCAGCAGGCCGGCCAGCAGCAGCGCGGGCAGCGGCCACCACCAGGGGGCGCGGTCGTACCCGGCCGCGTCCGGCAGGCTCTCCCAGACCCAGTGCTGGAGTTCGTGTTCCAGGCCGACGAAGCCGAAGGCTGCCAGCGAGATCGGCACGCCGACCAGCGCCGAGACCACCAGCAGGCCGAGGTAGCCCCGGTGCAGCAGCACCTCGCGCAGGCCGGGACCGGCGCTGCCCCGCTCCGGCGTCCCGGGCATGGCCGCTCCTTCGCGCTCCCGGGGCCCGCCCGGCCCCGTCCTGGGACCGAGTCTCGCCCGGAGCCCGGCGGCTCGCAGAGCCACGGTGCGCCAACCGGGCGGTGCCGGCGGCGGGTTGCGCCGAACGGGGGGCGCGGGCGGAGGCCGGTCAGACCTGCCGGGACTCCCCCAGCGCGCTCTCGATGCCCTGGACCATCCGCCACAACGGCGCCTTGCGGCTGGCCACCAGGACGACGACGTCGTCCTGGTCGGCGTCGCCGGCGCCGTCGGCGGGGCGGTCGCTCCAGGTGTCGACGACGAAGGCCATCGCGCTGTCCACCTCGGCCACCCAGTCGCTCTCCCCGCCCGAGCGCAGCCAGGTCCGCAGGGCGTGGTTGTGCGCGGCGACGACGGCGGCGGCGATCACGTCGGCGCGCAGCGGCCCGTCCGGGCGGTCGGCGAACCGGCCGCGCAGGTAGGCCGCGAGGGTGTGCTCGTAGCGCCACACCACCGACAGCTCGTACGCGCGGAGGCCCGGCACCTTGCGGGTGAGCCGGTAGCGCTGGACGGAGAAGGACGGCTGTTCGGCGTACATCCGCAGGACGAGGCGGGCCGCGCCGCAGGCGTGCCGGACCGGGTCCTCCTCGCCGGTGCCGGAGTCCAGGAACTCCGTCATCTCGGCCAGGCTGCGCTCGTGGTCGGGGAAGACCACGTCCTCCTTGGCCGGGAAGTAGCGGAAGAAGGAGCGCCTGCCGACCCCGGCGAGGGACACGATGTCGTCGACGGTGGTCTGTTCGAAGCCGCGGTCCAGGAAGAGCTCGAAGGCCGCGGCCACGAGCGCCTCGCGCATCGCCGGCTTCGAGGGCCCGTCGTTCATGGGCAGGTCCTGCTCTTCCTTCTCGCTCATTCCCGGGAACTTACACCGCGGCGCGGCACCGGCCCCGAAGGGCCGGTGCCCTGCGTGTTACGGCAGGTTGCGGGCCATGACGATGCGCTGGACCTGGTTGGTGCCCTCGTAGATCTGCGTGATCTTCGCGTCGCGCATCATCCGCTCCACCGGGTAGTCCCGCGTGTACCCGTACCCGCCCAGCAGCTGCACCGCGTCCGTCGTGATCTCCATCGCCGCGTCCGACGCGAAGCACTTCGCCGCCGCACCGAAGAACGTCAGGTCCCCGTCCCCGCGCTGCGACTTCGCCGCCGCCGCGTACGTCAGCTGACGCGCCGCCTCCAGCTTCATCGCCATGTCCGCCAGCATGAACTGGACCCCCTGGAACTCCGCGATCGCCTTCCCGAACTGCCGGCGCTCCTGCACATAGCCCTTCGCGTAGTCCAGCGCCCCCTGCGCGATCCCGACCGCCTGCGCCGCGATCGTCACCCGCGTGTGGTCCAGCGTCCGCATCGCCGTCGCGAAACCCGTCCCCTCCGCACCGATCATCCGGTCCGCCGGAATCCGCACGTTGTCGAAGTACACCTCACGCGTCGGCGACCCCTTGATCCCCAGCTTCTTCTCCGGAGCACCGAACGACACACCCGCATCGCCCTTCTCCACCACGAACGCCGAGATCCCCTTCGACCGCTTCTCCGGGTCCGTCACCGCCATCACCGTGTAGAACTCCGACACACCCGCGTTCGTGATCCAGCGCTTCACCCCGTTCAGCACCCAGAAATCACCGTCGCGCACCGCACGCGTCCTCATCCCCGCCGCGTCCGAACCCGCCTCCGGCTCCGACAGGCAGTACGAGAACATCCCCTCACCACGCGCCAGCGCCCCCAGGTACTTCGCCTTCAGCTCCTCCGAGCCCGACAGCTGCACCGGCAGCGACCCCAGCTTGTTCACCGCCGGGATCAACGACGACGACGCGCACACCCGCGCGACCTCCTCGATCACGATCACCGTCGCCAGCGCGTCCGCCCCCGCACCCCCGTACTCCTCCGGCACGTGCACCGCGTGCAGGTCACTGCCCTGCAACGCCTCCAGCGCCTCCTGCGGGAACCGGCCCTGCTCGTCCACCTCCGCCGCGAACGGAGCGATCTTCGCCTCGGCCAGCCCACGCACCGCCTCACGGAGCATCCCGTGCTCCTCGGAGATACGGAAGAGATCGAAGTCCTGGCTCATGAACGGCGCTCCTGTTTCGGGACGGCACTGACGGTACTCAGTACCCTTCATTATGCACGCGCGCAGCAAAAAGGGAACTCAGTGCCTTCACATAGCGGCACTGAGTTCCCTATTCTTTTGCTGCCGAAGCCGTCCGAGCGCAGGGAGATGACACCGTGGTCCACTCAGCCATCGACGACGTCTGCGAGAGCACCACGCTGTACTTCCAGCGCTGCGCCTGGTGCAGCAACCCGACCTTCCAGCGGCTGCTCTGCCCCACCTGCGGCTCCACCGACCTGCGGCTGGAGCCCAGCGAGGGCACCGGCGTCGTGCGGCGCTGCGAGGTCGAGCAGGCCAGGACACCGCTGGCGCGGCAGAAGTCGCTGATCCGGATGGCCGAGGGGTTCGACGTCTGGTGCATCGTCGACGGGCTGCGCAGCACCGTGCCGGTGGGCACCAAGGTCCGCCTGCTGCCGGCGCCCGGCGCGGCGGAGAACCCGGAGCTGCGGCTGCTGCCGGTGGAGGAGCCGCAGCCGGTGGTGTGCACCGAGCCGCGGCCGCTGCCGCCGAACCAGGGCGGTTTCACCCAGCACCTCGCGGCCTTCGCCGAATAGCCGGATAGCCGGATAGCCGAACAGGCTCGCGCGCTCCCAAAAGGTCCCGAAAGCTCCCCAAAGGGTCCCGAAGAGGTCCCGAAGAGGTCCGACCGGGCCCCGGAAGGGGCCAGGGAACGCCGGAGGGCGTGGCACCGGGTACCCGGTTGCACCCCCA
>NZ_JBHYWI010000107.1:0-25218 GCF_042751525.1 Kitasatospora sp. NPDC059408 | reverse complement strand
CCACCGGGATCACCGGGGTGCGCGGCCCGTCGCCGTGCGGGTGGAACGGTCAGCCGCCGAGGCCCGGCAGGGCGCCGGTCAGCCCGCCGACGGGGGTCTTGTCGAGGCCGGGGATGCTCGGCACCGCGGCGCGCGTCTGGGTGACGCCGGCGACCGGAGCGGCCTCCGCGGGGGCGGCCGGAGCGGGGGCGGCCTGCCCGGCGCTCGGGGCCAGCGGGCCGAGGGTGCCGGTGACCTTGTCGCCGCCGGGCAGCTTGTTGGCGGTGTCGGTGACCGCGCCGGTGACCGCGGGGTTCTGCAGCGCCGTGGTGGGCAGCCCGACGCCGCCGGGCGCGGGGGCGTCCGCGGACGCGGTGCCGACGCCGACCGCTGCGATGGCGATGCCGAGCGCCGCGGTGCCGGCGGCCTTGAGAGCCTGCTTCATGAATTCGTCCCCTTGAGTCCTCGTCGGTGGCCGACGCGACACGCGGGAACGGACGGCCGAGCGTCCGCCACGGCCTGTCGGCGATGACTGGCACACCGTAGTGAGCCGGTCGTGCGAGGACCAAAAGGCGTTCACTCACCCGAGTGAGTAGTCGGATGAACGCCAACTGCCCTGCGAGGCAGCGGCGTTCATCCGGGACTCACCCCCAGGCCGCTCCGGACCCGATCAGCCCTGGCCGCCGCCCGTGCTGAACAGCCACTCGGCCTTGAGCTCGGCGTAGCCCGGCTTGATCACGTCGCTGATCATCGCGAGCCGCTCGTCGAACGGCAGGAACGCCGACTTCATCGCGTTCACCGTGAACCACTCCATGTCGCCCAGCGTGTAGCCGAAGGCGTCCACCAGGTGGCCGAACTCCTGGCTCATGCTGGTGCCGCTCATGAGGCGGTTGTCGGTGTTCACGGTGACCCGGAACTTCAGCCGGCTGAGCAGCCCGATCGGGTGCTCGGCGTACGAGACCGCGGCGGCCGTCTGGAGGTTGGAGGTCGGGCACATCTCCAGCGGGATGCGCTTGTCGCGCACGTACGCGGCCAGGCGGCCGAGCTCGACGCTGCCGTCCTCGTTCACCGTGATGTCGTCGACGATCCGCACGCCGTGGCCGAGCCGGTCGGCGCCGCAGCACTGCAGGGCCTCCCAGATCGACGGCAGGCCGAAGGCCTCGCCCGCGTGGATGGTGAAGTGGTTGTTCTCGCCCTTGAGGTAGTCGAAGGCGGCCTGGTGGCGGGTGGGGGGGTAGCCGGCCTCGGCGCCCGCGATGTCGAAGCCGACGACGCCCGAGTCCCGGTGGCGGTTGGCCAGCTCGGCGATCTCCTGCGAGCGGGCGGCGTGCCGCATCGCGGTGATCAGGGTGCCGATGCGGATGCGGTGGCCGGCCGCGCGGGCGTTGGCCTCGCCGAGGCGGAAGCCCTCCTGGACGGCCTCGACGACCTCGTCCAGACTCAGGCCGGCCTCCAGGTGCTGCTCGGGGGCGTAGCGGACCTCGGCGTAGACGACGCCGTCGGCGGCCAGGTCCTCGGCGCAGTCCGCGGCGACCTTGATCAGGGCGTCCCGGGTCTGCATGACCGCGCAGGTGTGCGCGAACGTCTCCAGGTAGCGGACGAGCGAGCCGGAGTCGGCGGCCTCGCGGAACCACTCGCCGAGTTCCTTGGGGTCGGTGGTGGGAAGGCCCGCGTAGCCGACGGCGGCGGCCAGCTCGACGATGGTCTCCGGGCGCAGCCCGCCGTCGAGGTGGTCGTGCAGGAGCACCTTCGGCGCGCGGCGGATCTGGTCGGGGGTGGGGATGCGCGGGCCGGTGCCCGCGGTGGTGACAGGGATCTGCTTCTCCATTGCGGAAATATAGACCCTACGCGCGTAGACCCACCACTCCCCACACGGCCGGTTCGCCGAAAGTCCACCGGGAATTCCACCGCTCGGGTCAGTCCCGTCCCATATCCCGGGACAAAGCGAGATCGGCAACCCCCCTCCCGCGGAGTTCGCCGCACTCCGCCCCGCGGTTCAGCGCGGGAATCCGCGGGTTTCAGTCGTGTTCGAGCAGCCGCCCGCGCCGCGACAGCACGAAGTCCCGGAACGCCCGCACCGGCGGCGTCAGCGGCCGCCCCGCCGCCCAGGCCAGCCCGATCGCCCGCCGGGTCCGCGGCGCAGTCACCTCAAGCTCCACCACCCCCGGCCGCGGCACCAGCGCCGGCGGCAGCAGCGCCACCCCGAGCCCGGCCGCCACCAGCCCGCGCAGCGTCTCCGCCTCCTCCCCCTCGAAGGCCAGCCGCGGCACGAACCCGGCCTCCGCGCAGAACCCGTCCGTGATCGCCCGCAGCCCGTACCCCTCCTCCAGCCCGACGAACGTCTCCTCCGCCACCTCCGCGAGCCGGATCCGCCGCCGCCCGGCCAGCCGGTGGTCCGCCGGGACGACCAGGTGCAGCCGCTGCTCGTCCAGCGGGCGGGCGGCGAAGGCCGGGTCGTCGGGCAGCGGTGCCACCAGGCACAGGTCCAGCTCGCCGTCCAGCAGCCGCTCCAGCATCGCGCCGACGTAGTCCTGCACCAGCTGGAACCGCACCTGCGGGTGCGCCACCCGGAAGTCCCGCAGCAGCGCGGGGACGGCGTCCGTCCCCATCGTGTGCAGGAAGCCGAACGCCACCCGCCCGACCGACGGGTCCGCCTCCGCCCGGGCCGCCTCGGCGCCGCGCTCGACCTCGGCCAGCGCCCGCTCCACCGAGGCCAGCAGCAGCCGTCCCGCCCTGGTCAGCCGGACCGTCCGGCCCTGACGGGCCAGCAGCTCCACCCCCAGCTCCTCCTCCAGCCGCGCCACCGACCGCGACAGCGTCGGCTGCGGCATGCCGAGCACCGCCGCCGCCTGCGTCACGTGCTCCAGCCGGGCCACGGCCGCGAACTGGGCCAGCCGCGGCGCCAGTTGGACGGCCGGCAGGCCGGGCCCCAGCTCGGCCGGCCGGTACCGGGGCTGCTCCGTGCCGTTCGCCGCTTCCTCCGCGGTCATCCCGCCACCATCCTCGACTCATGCGCCAGTGCATCGATCATCCCGTGTTCATGCATTGGACGCATCAACCCGGCAGGCCTAACGTCGACTTCATGCAGCCCGCCGATACCAGGGCATCCGTGCCCGCCCCGGATGCCTCCGCCGCCCGCGTCCCGACCCACGACGACCGCCACCGCCCCGGCCAGCGCGCGTTCCGCCGCGCCAACCTCGCCCTGTTCGCCGCCGGGGTCGCCACGTTCGTCCTGCTCTACTCCACCCAGGGCCTGCTGCCGGTCCTCTCCGCCGACCTCGACCTCACGCCCGGTCAGGCCAGCTGGACCGCCTCCGCCGCCACCCTCGGACTCGCCCTCGGACTCCTGCCCGCGAGCGCGCTGTCCGACCGGTACGGCCGCACCGCCGTGATGACGGCCTCCACGCTCGCCGCCTCCGCCCTCGCCCTCGCCCTGCCGTTCGCGCCCGACCTCACCACGCTCGTGGTCCTGCGCGTCCTCCAGGGCGCCGCCCTCGCCGGGCTCCCCGCCACGGCGATGGCCTACCTCGCCGAGGAGGTCCACCCGAGCGCGCTGGCCTCCGCGATGGGCCTGTACGTGGCCGGCAACAGCATCGGCGGCATGGGCGGCCGGCTGCTGTCCGGCTGGACCGCCGCCGCGTTCGGCTGGCGCTGGGGCCTCGCCGCCTCCGCCGTCCTCGCGCTGCTCGCGGTGCTCGCGTTCCGGCTGCTCATCCCCGCCGCCCGGCACTTCACCCCGGCCCCGGTGGACCCGCGCGCCCTCGCCCGGACCGTCGGACGGCACCTGCGCAACCCGCTGCTGGTCCGGCTGTACGCGCTCGGGCTGCTGTTCATGGCCGTGTTCGGCGCGGTCTACAACACCGTGGGCTACCGGCTGATCGGCGCCCCCTTCCACCTGCCGGAGTCGGTCGCCGCCTCGATCTTCGTCGTCTACCTGGTCGGCACCGGCACCTCGGCCGCCGCCGGCCGGCTCTCCGGCCGCCTGGGCCGGCGCGGCGCCCTCTACGTCTCCATCGGCGTGACCGCCGCCGGGCTCCTGCTGTCCCTGGCCGACTCCCTGGTCTGCGCCCTGCTCGGCCTGGTCCTGATCACCGCCGGCTTCTTCGCCGGCCACGCCACCGCCTCGTCCGCCGTCGGCCGCACCGCGACGGAGGGCCGCGCCCAGGCCTCCGCCCTCTACCTGATCGCCTACTACCTGGGCAACAGCCTCGGCGGCACGATCGGCGCCGACGCCTACCACGCCACCGGCTGGCCCGGCGCCGCCACCGTCGGCCTCACCGCCATGACCCTCGCCGCCGCCGTCACCCTCTACGCCACCCGGCAGGCATATACCACCCGCCGAGCAGTCCCGAGCTCTTGACAGTCGGCGCCGATAGACTCCGGAACATGAGCATCGATCCGGCTACGTACGCCCGGCTGCGGGAGATCGCCGACCAACTGCCCCAGATTCCGGGAATAGGGAAGATCGAAATCGCCAACGGCGCGATCGTGATGATGATGTCGCCGGTGAAGCGCCACGAACTCGCCGTGCTGCGCATCTCCCGACAGCTCAATGCCCAGTTGCCGGACACGAATCCCGGCCACATCGCCTACCACGGCGCGGATCTTGAGGACGCGGGGCTCGGCCAGCTACGCAACCCGGACGTGATGGTCTTCCCCGAAGCGACCCTGGAGGGGGAGCAGCCGGCAGTTCTCCCGCACGAGGTGCTGCTCGTCGTGGAGATCGTCTCCAAGTCCAACCCCAACAACGACTACCACAACAAAGTCCGCGACTACTCGGCCATGGGCATCCCGTTCTACCTGATCATCGATCCCCGCGACGGCACCGGCATCGTGCACTCGGAGCCCGGCTACGAGTCCCGCGAGAAGTTCAACTTCGGAGACAAGATCACCGTCGGCCCCTGGACCCTCGACACCAGCGGTCTGCTCACCTACGGCTGACACCCGCCCGACCTGCCGTAGGCTCCTTCGGTCAGTTCGTACAAACAGCAGCGGAATCCGCCACGGCCACCTTCCTCAAGACCGTCCTCGCCGCGGCCGAACAGTCGCCGCACAGCGGAGAACGAGAAGGGCCCTGGCGGCACCGCTCCGCCAGGGCCCTCCGCACGACTACGCGATCCGGTCGAGGACGATCGGGTTCGCGGTGAACGCGGTGCCCTCGGGGGCGACCTCGATGCCGCCGGCGAGGGCCTCGATGGCGTACTCGAAGCGCTCGGGGGTGTCGGTGTGCAGGGTCAGCAGCGGCTGGCCGGCCACGACGGTGTCACCGGGCTTGGCGTGCATCTCGATGCCCGCGCCGGCCTGCACCGGGTCCTCCTTGCGGGCGCGGCCGGCGCCCAGGCGCCAGGCGCTGACACCGACGGCGTACGCGTCGAGCGTGGTGAGCACGCCGGAGGCGGGGGCCGGGATGACGTGCTGCTCGCGGGCGACCGGCAGCGCCGCGTCGACGTCGCCGCCCTGGGCGGTGATCATGCGGCGCCAGTGGTCCATCGCCGAGCCGTCGCGCAGCGCGTCCGCCGGGTCCTTGCCGTGCACGCCGGCCGCGGCGAGCATCTCGCGGGCGAGCGCGAGGGTGAGCTCGACGACGTCGGCCGGGCCGCCGCCCGCCAGCACCTCGACCGACTCGCGGACCTCCAGCGCGTTGCCGGCGGTGAGGCCGAGCGGGGTCGACATGTCGGTGAGCAGGGCGACGGTGTTGACGCCGGCGGTGGTGCCGAGGCCGACCATGGTGCGGGCGAGCTCGCGGGCGTCGTCGAGGTTCTTCATGAACGCGCCGGAGCCGACCTTGACGTCGAGGACGAGCGCGCCGGTGCCCTCGGCGATCTTCTTGGACATGATCGAGGAGGCGATCAGCGGGATGGCCTCGACCGTGCCGGTGACGTCGCGCAGCGCGTACAGCTTCTTGTCGGCGGGCGCGAGGCCGTCGCCGGCGGCGCAGATGACGGCGCCGGCGCCGCGCAGGACGTCCATCATCTCGTCGTTGGAGAGCAGCGCGCGCCAGCCGGGGATGGACTCCAGCTTGTCGAGGGTGCCGCCGGTGTGGCCGAGGCCGCGGCCGGAGAGCTGCGGGACGGCGGCGCCGCAGGCGGCGACGAGCGGGGCGAGCGGGAGGGTGATCTTGTCGCCGACGCCGCCGGTGGAGTGCTTGTCGCTGGTGGGCAGCGGGAGCGAGGAGAAGTCCATCCGGACGCCGGAACGGATCATGGCCTCGGTCCAGCGGCTGATCTCGCGCGGCTTCATGCCGTTCAGCAGGATGGCCATGGCCAGGGCGGACATCTGCTCGTCGGCGACCTCGCCGCGGGTGTAGGCGTCGATGACCCAGTCGATCTGAGCGTCGCTCAGCTCTCCGCGGTCGCGCTTGGTCCTGATGACGGAGATGGCGTCCATGCGTGCTCCAAGAGGGGATTCAAAAAGCGAAGAGTGTCGCGAGATGACCGGGTTGCGGCCCACTCGCGACACTCTACGCGCGTAACAAATGCAGATGCTAGAGCCGCTCCGGCCCGAACGCGTCGGGCAGGACCTCGCTCATCGGCTTCACGCCGGAGGCCAGGTCGACCAGCAGGTCGGGCCCGCCGTGCTCGTACAGCAGCTGGCGGCAGCGCCCGCACGGCATGAGCAGCTCGCCGGAGCCGTCCACGCAGGTGAACGCGGTCAGCCGGCCGCCGCCACTGGCGTGCAGCGCGGACACCAGCCCGCACTCGGCGCACAGTCCGAGCCCGTACGAGGCGTTCTCGACGTTGCAGCCGGTGACCAGCCGCCCGTCGTCCACCAGCGCGGCCGCGCCGACCGGGAACTTGCTGTACGGCGCGTACGCGCGGGTCATGGCCTCGCGCGCGGCGTCGCGCAGCCGCTCCCAGTCGATCACGGGGGCCGTCACTTGCCCTGGCCCTTGCGGTAGATCTGGCCGTCCGCCTTCGGCATCCGCAGGCGCTGCGAGGCCAGCGAGAGCACCACGAGGGTGATCACGTACGGCGTCGCGACGATCAGCGGGCGCTGCACCTCGTCGGTGAGCGCGTACCAGGCGCCGAGGCCGCCGGCGACCACCAGCGAGATCACCACGGCGGTGTACTTGCGGCGGTACAGCTGCCACAGCGCGAGGAGGCCCATCGCGATGGAGACGGTCAGGATCAGCACGTGCACCGACTGCGGGTCACGCAGCTGGAGGCTGTCGGTGAAGCCGAACAGCCCGGCGCCCATGGAGAGCCCGCCCGGCATCCAGTTGCCGAAGATCATCGCCGCGAGGCCGATGAAGCCGCGGCCGTTGGTCTGGCCGTCCTTGTAGAAGTGCGCGGCGACCAGCGAGAGGTACGCGCCGCCGAGGCCCGCGAAGGCGCCGGAGGCCATGACCGCCAGGTACTTGTACTTGTAGACGTTGACGCCCAGCGACTCGGCCGCGGTCGGGTTCTCACCGCAGGAGCGCAGTCGCAGGCCGAACACCGTGCGCCAGAGCGCGAAGTAGCTGACCACGATCAGCGCACCGGCCAGGACCACGACCACCGAGATGTTGGTGACCATGCCGCCGACCACGCCGGCGACGTCCGAGACGAAGAACCAGTGGTGCTTCTCGATGCCGTCCAGCCAGGGCGACAGACCCGGGATGGTGATGTACGGCAGCGGGTCGGCCGGCGGGGACTGGTTGGCGCCGGCACCGACGGCGACGTAGTCCTTGTAGTAGATCCGGTTGACGTACGCGCAGATGCCGGGGATCAGCAGGTTGATGCCGACGCCGGAGACGATGTGGTCGACGCCGAAGGTGACGGTGATGACCGCGTGCAGCAGGCCGCCGAGGGCGCCGCCGGCCATGCCGGCCAGCAGGCCGACCCACGGGTTCACCAGGTAGCCGGCCCAGGCGCCGCAGAAGGTGCCGGCGACCATCATGCCTTCGAGGCCGATGTTGACCACGCCGGCCCGCTCGGACCACAGACCGCCGAGACCGGCCATGCCGATCGGCACGGCGGCGCTGAGCGCGGCGGTGATCTGACCGGAGGAGGTCAGCGAGTGGTTGCCGGTGGCCATGCCCACGGCGGAGAAGAGCGCGAGGGCGCCGGCGATCAGCAGCAGCACGACCGGCCAGGACAGCTTGCGCTTCTTGGCGGGCGCACCGGGCGCCTTGGGACGAGCGGCAGCGGTGGCCGTGCTCATGCCGACACCTCCTTCTTCTCCGTGGCCGCGAGCTGGGCGGCGAGCTGGGCGCCGACCTTCTGCTGCTGGCGCTTCAGGCCGTAGCGGCGCACGAGCTCGTACGCGACGACGACGCAGATGACGATGGTGCCCTGCATGACCGCGACGATCTCGAACGGGAATCCGCCGTTCAGCGGCAGCTGCGAGCCGGTGGCGTCCAGGAACGCGAACAGCAGCGCCGCGAAGGCCATGCCGAGCGGGCTGTTGCGGCCCAGCAGCGCGACCGAGATCCCGAGGAAGCCGAGACCGGCCTGGAAGCTCTGGCCGAAGTAGAACGAGTTCTGCAGCAGTTCGGGCAGGCCGATCAGACCGGCGATGGCGCCGGAGACGGCCATCGAGATCATGACCATCCGCTTGACGTTCACGCCCGACGCGGTCGCGGCGCTCTCCGAGCGGCCGGTGGCGCGCAGGTCGAAGCCGAAGCGGGTGCGGGTCAGCACGAACTGGAAGACCACGCCGACCAGGATCGCGATGAACAGGAAGCCCCAGAGGTCGCCGCCGGCCGTGTTGATCGAGAAGAAGTGGCTGGACTGCGAGACCGGGCTGGTCTGGATCGAGTTGCTGGTGCTGCTGACCTTCGGGGCGAAGATGCCCGGGACGAGGAGCAGACCGACGATCGCGATCGAGATGGCGTTCAGCATGATGGTCGCGATGACCTCGCTGACGCCGCGGAAGACCTTCAGCGCACCGGCGATCGCCGCGTACAGGCCACCGGCCAGCATGGCGGTGATCAGCAGCAGCGGGATCTGGATGAACGACGGCAGGTCGATCTGGCTGCCGACGTACGCCGTGAACAGCGCCGCGACGCGGTACTGGCCCTCGACGCCGATGTTGAACAGGTTCATCCGGAACCCGAACGCGGCGGCCGCGGCGGCCAGGTAGTAGGTGGTGGCCCGGTTGAGGATCGCCACCTGGCCGTCCGACTTGGTGGCGTACGTGATCATCACGTTCCACGCGTCGAACGGGTTCTTGCCCGAGGTCGCCAGCAGGATCGAGCAGATCGTCACCGAGAGCAGGACCGCGAGCACCGGCGCCGCCAGTGCGAACACGATCCGCTCACCGCTGATCCGCTGCGCCAGACTGCGCTTGGCGGCAGGGGGGTTGGGACTGGTCATGTGGGTTACTCCCCCGCCTCGGCGTCGTCGGCGGTGTCGGTGTGCGGGTGCGCGTCCTCGACCGTGGTGCCCTCGGCCGCGACGGCCTGCGCGGCGGCGACGGCCTCCGGGTCGGACTCCAGGTGGCCGCGGGCCGCACCGGTCATCGCGGTGCCCAGGTCCTCGGCGGTGACGGTGGCCGGGTCGGCGTCGGCGACCAGGCGGCCGCGGTAGATGACCCGGATGGTGTCGGAGAGGCCGATGAGCTCGTCCAGGTCGGCGGAGATCAGCAGCACGGCCAGGCCGTTGCGCTGCGCGACCCGGATGTGCTCCCAGATCTGCGCCTGCGCGCCGACGTCCACGCCGCGGGTGGGGTGCGCGGCGATCAGCAGCTTGGGCTCGTGGGCCATCTCGCGGCCGATGATCAGCTTCTGCTGGTTGCCGCCGGAGAGGGAGGCCGCGGTGACCTCGATGCCCGGGGTGCGGACGTCGAACTCCCGGACGATGCGCCAGGTGTCCTGCCGGGCCCCGGCCGGGTCGAGCAGCGGGCCGTTGGAGTTCGGCTTCTCGGTGACGTGACCGAGGATCCGGTTCTCCCAGAGCGGGGCCTCCAGCAGCAGGCCGTGGCGGTGGCGGTCCTCGGGGATGTAGCCGATGCCGGCCTCGCGACGGGCGCGGGTGAGGCTGCCGGACAGGTCCTTGCCGTCGAGGGTGACGGTGCCGGCGTCCAGCGGGAGCATGCCCATGATGGCCTCGACCAGTTCGGCCTGGCCGTTGCCCTCGACACCGGCGATGCCGAGGACCTCGCCCTTGCGGATGGTCAGCGAGATGTCGTCGAGGACGACGCGCTCGATGCCCTCGGCGTCGGTCTTGGCGATCCGCAGGCCCTGGACGTCCAGCATCTCGGTGCTGGTGACGGTCGACTCGCGGCTCTCCGGGGAGGGCAGCTCGGCGCCGACCATCATCTCGGCGAGCTGGCGGGCGGTCACGGACTTCGGGTCCGCGTCGCCGACCGTGGTGCCGCGGCGGATGACGCTGATCGCGTCGGCGACCGCGAGCACCTCGTGCAGCTTGTGCGAGATGAAGATGACGGTGACGCCCTCGGACTTCAGCTCCCGCAGGTTGTCGAACAGCGCGTCGACCTCCTGCGGGACGAGGACGGCGGTGGGCTCGTCGAGGATCAGGATCCGGGCGCCGCGGTAGAGCACCTTGAGGATCTCGACGCGCTGGCGGTCGGCGACGCCGAGGTCCTCGACCAGCGCGTCCGGGCGCACGCCCAGACCGTACTGGTCGGAGATCTCCTTGATCTTCGCCTTGGCCTTGGCGCCGATGCCGTAGAGGCTCTCGCCGCCGAGGACGACGTTCTCCCACACCGTGAGGTTGTCGGCGAGCATGAAGTGCTGGTGCACCATGCCGATGCCGCGGGCGATGGCGTCGCCCGGGGAATTGAACTCGCACTGCTCGCCGTTGATCGCGATGGTGCCCTCGTCCGGCTTCTGCATGCCGTAGAGGATCTTCATCAGCGTCGACTTGCCGGCGCCGTTCTCGCCCATGAGGGCGTGCACGGTGCCACCGCGGACGGTGAGGTTGATGTCGTGGTTGGCCACGACTCCGGGGAAGCGCTTGGTGATACCGCGCAGTTCGACGGCCGTGGTCGCCGTCCCCGCGCTGGGGGTTCCGTCCTTGCGCAGGGGGACGGGGTCGGATGCGGTGATGGCGATCTCCTGGTGGTCTGGAGGCGCGTCGTTGCGCTGGGAGGGCCAAAAGGGGGGAACGGGGAAGTGAGGGGGGACGGAAGGGGGCCCGGGGGTACGCGTTGAGCGCACCCTGCCGGGCCCCTCCCGTGTTGCTGTGCCCATCATCGCGCTGCCGGGCAGGCGGCAGCCGCTACGACGTCCGGGCCGCGCGGCGCCTTACTGGGCGGGCGCGGTCGGGACGGTGGTGGCGCCGGTCTTGATCGCGTTGGCGGCGGCGTCCAGCTGGGTCTTGATGTCGTCGATCTTGCCACCGGTGGTGGCGAGCTGGACACCGTCGGCCTTCAGGTCGAAGAGCTTGGTGCCGGTGAACGGGGCACCCTGCTTGACCGACTGGATGTACGAGAACACCGCGTTGTCGACGTTCTTCACCATCGAGGTGAGGATGCTGTTCTTGTACTTCGCCAGGGCCGGCTGGGTGGCCTGGTCGGAGTCGACGCCGATGGCCAGGGCGCCCTGCTTGTTGGCGACGGCCTCGATGGCGCCGTTGCCGGAGGAGCCGGCGGCGGAGTAGATGACGTCCGCGCCCTTGTCGAGCTGGCCCTGCGCGGCCTCCTTGCCCTTGTCGGGCGAGGCGAAGCCGGAGAAGTCCGGGGGCGTGGTGAGGTAGGTGACCTCGACCGGCATCTGCGGGTCGACGGACTTGACGCCCGCGCGGTAACCGGCCTCGAACTTCTTGATCAGCTCGGTCTGCACACCGCCGATGAAGCCGACGTGCTTGGTCTTGGTCTTCAGCGCGGCGGCCACACCGGCGAGGTAGGAGCCCTCCTGCTCGGCGAAGACGAGCGAGGTGACGTTGGCCGGCTGGGCGTCGTCGTGCGAGTCGATGATCGCGAACTTGACGTCCGGGTTGTCCTTGGCGATCTTGTTGACGGCCGGCTGGTACACGAACCCGACCGCGATGACGGTCTTGTAACCGGCGTCGATCAGGTTCTTGAGGCGGGTCTCCTTGTCCGCCTCGGCCTCGCCGGCCTTGGCCTCGGCCTCGGTGACCGAGACGCCGAGGTCGGACTTGGCCTTGTCGAGACCGCGGGCGGCGGAGTCGTTGAACGACTGGTCGCCACGGCCGCCGATGTCGTAGGCCATACCGACCTTGAGGCCGCCGTCGGAGGACGAGCCGGAGGAGGTGTTGTCAGTGCTCTTTGCGCCGCAAGCGGCGAGCGAGGCCATGCCCAGGGAACCCGAGAGCACAACCGCGGCGAGCTTCATTGAACGGCGCAAGGGAGTTTCTCCTTCTCACACGCACCCGATTAGCGTGGTCGGACGCCACCGTAACGCGCGTAGAACACGGTTGTGTTACGGGGTGCCGGAGCATTCGGGTTGTTATCAAACCGTGGTCTGACGGTCGCCCCGAGGCCCATTTCCCGTGCGCGGACGGTGATCCGGAACTGGTGCGCTCCAGTTTACGGAACTGCGCCGAAACCCCGGATCCCGACGTCTCCGCCACGCGACGGCCGCACGCGCGCGGATGCGGGTCAGCTCCCGTCGGCCTCCAGCGCCAGCGCCGCGAACAGTTCCGCACCGATCCCGATCGCCCGCTCGTCCACGTCGAAGCGGCCCTGGTGCAGGTCACGGACGGAGGTGTCGCCGGGGGCGCGGACGCCCAACCGGGCCAGCGCGCCCGGGGCGTGCTCCAGGTACCAGGAGAAGTCCTCGCCGCCCAGGCTCTGTTCGGTGCTCTCGACCACCTGCTCGCCGCCCCGGCCGAACCGGGCCGTCATGGCCTCGTCCAGGAGGGCGACGGAGACCGCCTCGTTCACCACCGGCGGCACCCCGCGGTGGTAGTCGAGCGTCCACTTCGCCCGGTAGGTCTCGGCGACCTTGGCGATCAGGTCGTGCAGGACGTCCGGCGCCTCCCGCCAGCCGTCCAGCTCCAGGCAGCGGATGGTGCCCTCCAGTTCGGCGTGCTGCGGGATGACGTTGGGCGCGGAGCCGGAGGCGATCCGGCCCCAGACCAGGCTGACGCCCCACCGCGGGTCCATCCGGCGGGCGAACGCGGCCGGCAGGTCGGCGGCCATCCGGGCGATCGCGGTCACCAGGTCGGTGGTCAGGTGCGGCCGGGCGGTGTGCCCGCCGGGGCCGTCCAGGTGGAGCACCAGGCGGTCGCAGGCGGAGGTGATGGCCCCGGTGCGCAGCGCGATGCGGCCCACCTCGACCTTCGGGTCGCAGTGCACGGCGAAGATCCGCTCGACGCCGTCCATCCCGTCGGCCTTGATGACGTCCAGCGCGCCGCCGGGCATGACCTCCTCGGCCGGCTGGAACACCAGCCGGACCGGGCGGCGCAGCTCGCCGCTGCGGGCGGCGTCGGCCAGCACCAGCGCGGTGCCGAGCACGACCGCGGTGTGCACGTCGTGGCCGCAGGCGTGGGCCCGGCCGGGGACGGTCGAGCGGTAGGGGACGTCGGTCTTGGCGTCGTCGATCGGCAGCGCGTCGATGTCGGCGCGGAAGGCGAGGATCCCGGTGCCGGGGGCCGTCCCGGCGGGGACGATGTCGACGATCAGGCCGGTGCCGCCGGGCAGCACCCGGGGGGTGAGACCGGCCGCCACCAGCCGGTCGCGGATCAGGCCGGTGGTGCGGAACTCCTGGCGGCCCAGCTCCGGGTGCCGGTGCAGATCGCGGCGGAAGGCGATCAGCTCTGGCTCCAGCCTCCTGACCCGGGCGCGCAGTTCGGCGGCGGGACGGGCAGCGGACAGAGTGGCGCCCGGCTGAGCGGGCTCAGGACGGTTCATCTCCCCAAGGATAGGCCTGTCGGGGGTTCTTGGCCCGACTTCCGGAAAATTAGTCCCCGGATGGGCGCATACCGGCCGGACAGGTGGGTATGACATCTCGTTTCAGCCGCCTTCCCCGGGTTGCTTGTCCTGTGCAACGATCACCCGGGGCGGCGGTCACGGCCTTTGCGTGTTTGACGGATAGTCAGAAGCGTTCCACCGGCGCGTACGTGCCCCACACCTCGCGCAGCGCGTCGCACACCTCGCCGACGGTAGCGCGGGCCGCCAGCGCGTCCTTCATGGGATAGAGCACGTTCTCCCCTCCTTCGGCGGTCCGACGCAGCGCGTTCAGCGTCCGGTCCACCGCGCTCGCGTCGCGCTCGGCGCGCAGCCGGGCGAGGCGCCCGGCCTGCTGCCGCTCGATCGCCGGGTCCACCCGCAGCGGCTGGTACGGCTCCTCGGCGTCCAGCTGGAAGCGGTTGACGCCGACCACCGTCCGCTCGCCGGCGTCGGTCTCCTGCTGGACGCGGTAGGCGGTGCGCTCGATCTCCGCCTTCTGGTAGCCGCTCTCGATCGCGGCCACCGCACCGCCCAGCTCCTCCACCCGGGCCATCAGGGCGAGGGCGGCGGCCTCCACCTCGTCGGTCAGCGACTCGACGACGTAGGAGCCGGCGAACGGGTCGACGGTGGCGGTCACGTCGGTCTCGAACGCGAGGACCTGCTGGGTGCGCAGGGCGAGCCGGGCGGCCTTCTCGGTGGGCAGCGCGATCGCCTCGTCGAAGCTGTTGGTGTGCAGCGACTGGGTGCCGCCGAGCACCGCGGCGAGCGCCTGCACCGAGACCCGGACGAGGTTCACCTCGGGCTGCTGGGCGGTGAGCTGCACCCCGGCGGTCTGGGTGTGGAAGCGCAGCATCTGCGAGCGGGGGTCCCGGGCGCCGAACTCCTGGCGCATCACCCGGGCCCAGATGCGGCGCGCGGCGCGGAACTTGGCGACCTCCTCCAGCAGCGTGGTGCGGGCCACGAAGAAGAAGGAGAGCCGGGGCGCGAAGTCGTCGACGGCCATCCCGGCGGCGAGCGCGGTGCGCACGTACGCGATGCCGTTGGCCAGCGTGAAGGCGATCTCCTGCGCCGGACCGGCCCCGGCCTCGGCCATGTGGTAGCCGGAGATCGAGATGGTGTTCCAGCGCGGGATCTCCGCCCGGCAGTACCGGAACACGTCCGCGACCAGCCGCAGCGAGGGGGCGGGCGGGAAGATGTAGGTGCCGCGCGCGATGTACTCCTTCAGCACGTCGTTCTGGATCGTCCCGGTGAGCCGGTCCGGCGCCACCCCCTGGGCCTCGCCGACGAGTTGGTAGAGGAGCAGCAGCAGGCCGGCCGGCGCGTTGATGGTCATCGAGGTGGACACCTCGCCCAGCGGGATCCCGTCGAACAGCACCGCCATGTCCTCGACGCTGTCGACGGCCACCCCGACCTTGCCGACCTCCCCGGCGGCGAGCGCCGCGTCCGAGTCGTAGCCCATCTGGGTGGGCAGGTCGAAGGCCACCGAGAGCCCGGTGCCGCCGCCGGCGATCAGCTGCCGGTAGCGGGCGTTGGACTCGGCCGCGGTGCCGAAGCCCGCGTACTGGCGCATCGTCCACGGCCGGCCGGTGTACATCGACGGGTAGACGCCCCGGGTGTACGGGAACTCCCCCGGTCTCCCGAGCCGGCTGCCCGGATCCCACCCGGCCAGCGCCTCCGGTCCGTACAGCGGCTCGATCGGGAAGCCTGACTCGGCACGGCGCGGCTCGGCTGCCATGGGTCCCTCCACGGGGATCGGCGGGCTGGGGCTCGTCGCTCGCAATGTAGGGCCTGCCGGGCCGGAGAACGGGGAGCCGACGCGATTGAGATGATCGGACCTACGACCGAAGTGCGTACCTCTTCATCGACGAGCCCCAGGGAGTGGCAATGACCGAGCAGAAGGTGGCCGTGGTCACCGGTGCCAGCAGCGGGATCGGCGCGGCGACGGCCCGCCGGCTGGCCGCCGAGGGCTTCGACGTGGTGCTGACCGCCCGGCGCACCGAGCGCGTCGAGGCGCTCGCCAAGGAGATCGGCGGCCGGGCCTTCACCCTGGACGTCACCGACCGGGCGGCCGTGGACGCCTTCGCCGCCGAGGTCGGCCGGGTCGACGTCCTGGTGAACAACGCCGGCGGGGCGCTGGGCGCCGACTCGGTCGAGCACGGCGACCCGGCCGACTGGCGCGCCATGTACGAGGTGAACGTGCTCGGCGTGCTGCACGTGACGCAGGCCCTGCTGCCCGCCCTGCGCGCCACCGGCGACGGCACCGTGCTGGTGCTCTCCTCGACCGCCGCGCTGGCCGCGTACGAGGGCGGCGGCGGGTACGTCGCGGCCAAGCACGCCGCGCACACCATCGCGGCGACGCTGCGGCTGGAGCTGTGCGGCGAGCCGATCCGGGTGATCGAGATCGCCCCCGGCATGGTGAAGTCCGAAGGCTTCGCGCTCACCCGCTTCGGCGGCGACGAGGCGAAGGCGGAGGCCGTCTACGCGGGCGTCGCCGAGCCGCTGACGTCGGAGGACGTCGCCGACACCGTCGCCTGGACGGTCACCCGCCCGTCGCACGTGAACATCGACCTGCTGGTCGTCCGCCCGCGTGCCCAGGCCGCCAACCACAAGGTGCATCGCGCCTGATCAGAGCCCCGGCGGGCAGCCCGGCACCCGTTGATCAACGGTGTGACCCGGCAGTGATACACACGTGCGATGAACATCAACCGGGCCGCCCGCCCACGGGTCCTGCTGACCGCCCTGGCAGCCGGCGCCCTGCTCCTCACCTCCGCCTGCAACGACACCGCCACGACGGCCCAGGACAAGGCCGCCGGCAGCCCGGCGTCCGCCGCCGCCACCACCGCGACGGCCACCCCGACGCCGAAGCCGACCGGGGCGGACGACCCGGCGCTCAAGCCCTTCTACGCCCAGCAGATCACCTGGGCCCCCTGCCCGCCGGACCCGAAGGCCGCGGACGCCAAGGCCGACGTCTCCGCCATGCTGTGCGGCAAGCTGCACGTCCCGCTGGACTACACCGACCCGGCCAAGGACGCGCTCGACCTCGCGCTCGTCAAGTACCCGGCCACCAAGCCCGACCAGCGGATCGGCTCGCTCGTGGTCAACCCCGGCGGCCCGGGCGGCTCCGGCGTCGAGATGGTCAAGTACGGCGCCAAGGACTTCGCCGGCACCCTGCACAGCCGCTTCGACGTGGTCGGCTTCGACCCGCGCGGCACCGGTGGCAGCTCCCCGATCACCTGCCTGGACGACAAGCGGCGCGACGCCGAGGCCCAGGTCGACTCGCCGCTCGACCCGGCCGCCCGCAAGGCCCAGTCCGACCAGCAGAACGCCGAGTTCATCGCCGCCTGCCAGGCCAAGTCCGGCAAGCTGCTGGCCTTCGTCGGCACCCGCAACTCCGCCCGCGACATGGACGTACTGCGCGCCGCCGTCGGCGACAAGAAGCTCAACTACCTGGGCGTCTCCTACGGCACCTACCTCGGCTCGCTGTACGCCGAGGAGTTCCCGAAGAACGCCGGCCGCCTCGTCCTGGACGGCGCCGTCGACCCCGCCGCCGACGAGCTCGACTCGGTCGTCAAGCAGCAGGCCGGCTTCGAGAAGTCCTTCGAGCGCTTCGCCGCCGACTGCGTCGACAACCACGCGGCCGAGTGCCCGCTGGGCAAGGACTCGGGCCAGGCCGCCAAGAAGGCCGCCGACTTCCTGGACGGCTTGCGCGACCACCCGCTGCCCACCAAGGACGGCCGCAAGGTCGGCAGCGACCTCGCCTGGACGGGCGTGCGCGGCGCGCTCTACGGCGACGAGAACAGCACCTGGCAGTACCTGCGCGTCGCGCTCTCCGTCGCGATGAAGAACGACAAGGGCGACGTCCTGCTCGCCTTCGCCGACGACTACGACGAGCGCGACGAGAACGGCCACTACTCCCCGATGGAGGAGGCGCACGCGGCGATCTCCTGCGCCGACGGCTCCGCCCCGGCCCCCACGGCCGAGCGCGCCCAGCAGGCCGTCAAGCAGCTCCAGGAGCAGGCCCCGCTGCTCACCAAGGGCGTCGACGTGCAGGACTTCACCGAGTCCTCGTGCAACGGCTGGCCGTTCCGGAGCCCCGAGAAGCCGCACACCATCCGGGCCGAGGGCGCCGACCCGATCCTGGTCGTCGGCTCCACCGGCGACCCGGCCACCCCGTACGCCGCCGCCGAGGCGCTGGCCAAGGGCTTCGCCGATGCCACCCTGCTGACCCGGGTGGGCGAGGGCCACGGCGCGTTCGGCAAGGGCAACGCCTGCATCGACCAGGCCCTGGAGGCCTACCTGACCGCGGGCACGATGCCGGCCGCCGGGACGCGCTGCACCTGAGCGTCCGCGGCCCTCTAGCAGACGAAGACGGGGAGGGCGCTGACGCGAAGGTGTCAACGTCACAACTTGATAGCTCGTTCGGATGAAATCCGCGTGCGCCCTCCCCAACTGATGAGCGCTCAACTACCGTTGAGCCGCTGCCCGGCAGGCTCAGGACGCCACCCCGCGGCCCCATACTTCACCTGCTCCACCCGGACCCTTCACCGGCCACCTTCCCGCCCTCACGAGGAGGACCCGCTGGCCAGCGACATCCCGCCACAGCGGCTCGATCCCAGTTCCGAGCCGACCCTCCTCGGGTTGCACCGCTTCAACGAGGCCGACGCCGGCGCCGCCGAGGAGGCCCTGCTGGCCTGCTGCGGCAGCCACCGCTGGGCCCTGCGGCTCACCGCCCACCGGCCGTACCCCGACATAGAGTCCCTGCTGGCCGCCGCCAGCGAGGCCTCCTACGACCTCCGCCCTGCCGACCTCGCCGAGGCCCTGGCCGACGAGAGCTGGATGCCGCAGCCACTGCTCGGCATGCGGGCCCCGGGCAGCCAGGCGGCGCACACCGCGCTGCGGGCGGCCCACGCCGCGTACGAGGCCAGGTTCGGCCACGTCTTCGTGGTCTGCCTGGAGGGCGTCGCGCCCGAGGAGATGCTCGACACCGTGCTCTCCTCGATCCGCACCCGGCTCGCCAACGACCCGGACGAGGAGCGCCTGGTCGCGGCCGACGAGCTGCGCCGGATCGCCCTCACCCGGCTGGAGCACCTCGTCGCCACCCATTCGGAGGCCGGCGCGCACTGAGCCGCCGGCCCGCGTCGACCCCCGCCCCCCCGCCGACCCGTCCGGGCGGCCCCTCACTTCCCGGTCTGGGCCGCCCGCAGCTTCGCCACCTGCTGCCGCACGATCCGCTCGTCCGGCGCCGCGGCCGGCTCGGAGGAGACGCCGAAGGTCGTGAACACCGCGAGTGCGGGACCGACCCGGGTCAGCACGGCACGCTGGGACAGCACGGCCGTACCCGATTCATTCGTGAGGGTGAATCCGGTCGCCGCGTCCGCTCCCTCGGGCGTGGGCGTGTCGGCCTGGGCCAGCCGGTGCCGGGTGTGCGTCGACTGCGCCCCCTTCTTCCCCCGCTCCGCCGGTGGCGGCGGCGCCGTCGAGGTGAAGACGGCGCACGGGCCGAACAGCTTCTCCAGCTCCGCCTGCACCTGCGCGGCCCGCCCCGAGCGGTAGCCCACCAGGGCGCCGTACGCCGCGCCCGCGGGGTCGGCCGCCCGGGCCACGCTCAGATCGGTCTCCGCGTACGGCAGCCCCGCACCGGGCGAGGCCGCGCCCGGGCCCGCACCACCGCCGGGTGCCACGGCGTCCAGCAGCGGCTGGCAGGCCGGGACGTCCGACGTCTCCCGCCCGGAGCCCTGCCCGGTGTCACCGTGACCGGGCGTCATGACCGTCACCGCGTAGCCGGCGCCGAGGTCGGCATCGGTCACTGCGGCCGTCCGCAGTTCGGCCGCGGACAGTTCGTGCACCGGCGCGGCCCGGTCGTCGGACGGCCCGCCGACCGTGGTGCAGCCCGCGGCGAGCGCCAGCGCACAGAGGAGGGGGACGACGGACGGTCGGGGACGATGCGGCACAGATGCCTCAGAAGGGTGTCGGCGGTGGCGGATGCGACACCGTAGCGCAATCGCCCGATCACCCAGAGTCCCCATCGGGGGTCCGGTTCCCGCCGAACTAGGCCAGTCGTGCCTGATTGATCACACCTGGGGCCCCCGGAGGCGGTTCCCGATACGGCGTCGATAGGATGCTCGCGGCCGGTGGACCGTACCCGGCCGGGCTGACCGACACCGAAGCCGGCCGAGCCCCCAATCGCTTCCGGAGGGTTTTTCCGTGCCGGCTGGAACGCTGTACCGCGGCCGGGAAGGCATGTGGAGCTGGGTGGCTCATCGAGTCACCGGCGTCCTCATCTTCTTCTTCCTGTTCGCCCACGTCCTGGACACCGCACTGGTGCGAGTGTCGCCGGAGTCGTACGACACCGTCATCCAGACGTACAAGACTCCCCTCGTGAACCTGATGGAGTACGGCCTCGTGGCCGCCATCCTGTTCCACGCCCTGAACGGCCTGCGGGTCGTCGCCGTGGACTTCTGGTCGAAGGGCCCGAAGTACCAGAAGCAGATGCTCTGGACGGTGGTCGGAGTCTGGGTCGTCCTGATGGCCGGCGCCTTCTACCCGATCCTGCAGCACACGCTGGTCGACTGGTTCGGGAAGTGAGCTGACTGATGTCCACGGAAATCTCCGACGCCCTGGTGGTCCCCTCCAACCAGGCGCACACCGGCAAGGGCCTCGGCACCGGGAACCCGGCCGACGCGTTCGTCATCGAGCCGCCGCGCAAGCGGACCAAGAGGACGCCGCGCCGCACCCGGACCAACTTCGAGATGCTGGCCTGGCTCTTCATGCGCCTGTCCGGCATCGTCCTGGTCGTGCTGATCCTCGGCCACCTGCTGATCATGCTGGTGCTCGACGGTGGCGTCTCCAAGATCGGCTTCGCCTTCGTGGCCGGCCGCTGGGCCTCGCCGTTCTGGCAGGTCTGGGACCTCACGATGCTCTGGCTCGCCATGCTGCACGGCGCCAACGGCATGCGTCAGGTCATCAACGACTACGCCGAGAAGGACTCGACCCGGCTCTGGCTCAAGGGGCTCATGGGTACCGCCACGGTCTTCACCGTGCTGCTGGGCACCCTGGTGATCTTCACCTTCGACCCCAACATCTGAGCCGCGAGCACCATCGACCATCGGCAGAGGCCAGAGGCGAGTTAACCCCCCATGCAGATTCACCAGTACGACACCGTCATCGTCGGCGCCGGTGGCGCCGGCATGCGCGCGGCCATCGAGTCGACGCAGCGCAGCCGCACCGCGGTCCTGACCAAGCTCTACCCGACCCGGTCCCACACCGGCGCGGCCCAGGGCGGCATGTGCGCCGCCCTCGCCAACGTCGAGGAGGACAACTGGGAGTGGCACACCTTCGACACGGTCAAGGGCGGTGACTACCTGGTCGACCAGGACGCCGCCGAGATCATGTGCAAGGAGGCCATCGACGCCGTCCTCGACCTGGAGAAGATGGGCCTGCCCTTCTCCCGCACCGAGCAGGGCCGGATCGACCAGCGCCGCTTCGGTGGTCACTCCCGCAACCACGGCGAGGCCCCGGTCCGCCGCTCGTGCTACGCGGCCGACCGCACCGGCCACATGATCCTCCAGACGCTGTTCCAGAACTGCGTCAAGCACGGCGTCGAGTTCTTCAACGAGTTCTACGTCCTCGACCTGCTGATCAACGACGGCAAGACGGCCGGCGTCGTCGCCTACGAGCTGGCCACCGGCGAGATCCACGTCTTCCAGGCCAAGTCGGTCGTGTTCGCCTCCGGCGGCACCGGCAAGTTCTTCAAGGTCTCCTCCAACGCCCACACCCTCACCGGTGACGGCCAGGCCCTGGTGTACCGCCGCGGCCTGCCGCTGGAGGACATGGAGTTCTTCCAGTTCCACCCGACGGGCATCTGGCGCATGGGCATCCTGCTCACCGAGGGCGCCCGCGGCGAGGGCGGCATCCTGCGCAACAAGGACGGCGAGCGCTTCATGGAGCGCTACGCCCCCGTCATGAAGGACCTCGCGTCCCGTGACGTCTGCTCCCGCGCGATCTACACCGAGATCCGCGAAGGCCGCGGCTGCGGTCCGGACGGCGACCACGTCTACCTGGACCTCACCCACCTGCCGCCGGAGCAGCTGGACGCCAAGCTGCCGGACATCACCGAGTTCGCGCGCACCTACCTCGGCATCGAGCCCTACACGGACCCGATCCCGATCCAGCCCACCGCGCACTACGCCATGGGCGGCATCCCGACCAACGTCGAGGGTGAGGTCCTGCGCAACAACACCGACATCGTCCCCGGCCTGTACGCCGCCGGCGAGGTCGCGTGCGTGTCCGTGCACGGCGCCAACCGCCTGGGCACCAACTCGCTGCTGGACATCAACGTGTTCGGCAAGCGCGCGGGCATCGCCGCCGCCGACTACGCGCAGACGGTGGGCTTCACCGAGCTGCCCGAGAACCCGGCCGAGAAGGTCCAGGCCCTGGTCGACGGCCTGCGCGAGGCCACCGGCGAGGAGTCCGTGGCGCAGATCCGCAAGGAGCTGCAGGAGACCATGGACGCCAACGCCATGGTGTACCGCACCGGTGCCACCCTGAAGCAGGCGGTCGAGGACATCGCCGCGCTGAAGGAGCGCTACAAGAACGTCTCCATCCAGGACAAGGGCTTCCGCTACAACACGGACCTCCTGGAGGCCGTCGAGCTGGGCAACCTGCTCGACCTGGCCGAGGTGCTGGCCGTCTCCGCGCTGGCCCGCGAGGAGTCCCGCGGCGGCCACTACCGCGAGGACTTCCCGACCCGTGACGACGTGAAGTTCATGCAGCACACCATGGCGTACCAGGAGGTCGCCGCCGACGGCACGACCTCCATCCGCCTCGACTACAAGCCGGTCGTCACGACCCGCTACCAGCCGATGGAGCGTAAGTACTGATGAGCACTCCGACCGTGGAGCACTCGGCCGCTCTGGACGCGGCCGAGAGCGGTGCCACTCAGCTGATCACCGTCACCTTCCGGATCCGCCGGTTCAACCCGGAGGAGCACCCGGACCCGGTGTGGGTCGACTACCAGCTCACGATGGACCCGAAGGAGCGCGTCCTGGACGCGCTCAACAAGATCAAGTGGGAGCAGGACGGCACCCTCACCTACCGCCGTTCCTGCGCGCACGGCATCTGCGGCTCCGACGCGATGCGGATCAACGGCCGCAACCGGCTGGCGTGCAAGACCCTGATCAAGGACGTCAACCCGGAGAAGCCGATCACGATCGAGGCCATCAAGGGCCTCACGGTCCTCAAGGACCTGGTCGTGGACATGGACCCGTTCTTCCAGGCGTACAAGGACGTCATGCCGTTCCTCATCACCAAGGGGAACGAGCCGACCCGCGAGCGCCTGCAGTCCGCCGAGGACCGCGAGCGCTTCGACGACACCACCAAGTGCATCCTGTGCGCCGCGTGCACGTCGTCCTGCCCGGTCTTCTGGAACGACGGCCAGTACTTCGGCCCGGCCGCCATCGTCAACGCGCACCGCTTCATCTTCGACTCGCGCGACGAGGGTGCCGAGCAGCGCCTGGAGATCCTCAACGACCGCGAGGGCGTGTGGCGCTGCCGCACCACCTTCAACTGCTCCGAGGCCTGCCCCCGTGGCATCGAGGTCACCAAGGCGATCCAGGAAGTGAAGCGGGCGCTGGTCACCCGCCGCTTCTGATCCCCGCCTGACACACGCCGAAGGCCCCGTCCGACCAACCGGACGGGGCCTTCGGCGTTCCTCAGTCGGTGGCCGGGGTGCGGCGGGTGGCGCGCAGGCCGCGGAGGCCGATGGTGCCGACGGCGATGCCGAGGCAGAAGGAGGTGACGGCGAGCAGGAGGTGGATCCAGAAGAAGGCGGTGGGCTGGGAGTGGTCGCCGTTGACGAAGGCCTGGCCGCCGGAGTCCTTCCACAGGTTCTTGACGAAGGTGGTCCAGATGACGACCGACCAGACGCCGAAGGCGGTCAGGAACCAGGAGGTGCGGCGGCTGAGCTTCATGCGGGGTCCTCGGCGGCGGTGTGGAGGCGGTGTGCACCCCCAGTATGCGCGGGCTGCCGATCGGCGTACGGCCGGCCCCTCCTGCGGAGGACCTTGCCGGTGTGGCGCACGGCGGGGGTCCCGAGTGGGTACGGTCGGCGGGTGATCGCACGCCCTCGCAAGCTCGCGCACCTGTTCGCCGCCACCGCCGTGCTGCCGGCCCTGTTCGTCGCTCCGGCGGCGGCCGCGGCCCCCTCCGCGCCGGCTCCGCCGACCGTGGTCGGCGGCGACCGGCTCGGCCAGTCCGGGGTCCAGGTCTCGCCGATGGCCGGCGCTCCGGCACTGCCCGGGGATCTGACCGGCCAGTCCTGGATAGTCTCCGACGCCGCGTCGGGAGAGGTCCTCGCGTCCTACAACCCGCACCTGCGGCTGCCGCCGGCCAGCACCTTGAAGATCCTCTTCGCGGACACCGTGCTGCCCAAGTTCGACCGCAACGCGGTCCACCGGGTCGCGGACGAGGAGATCCAGGGGATCGGTCCCGGCAGCAGCCTGGTCGGCATCAAGGAGAACCTGGACTACCGGGTCGAGGACCTGTGGCGCGGCGTGTTCCTCAGCTCGGGCAACGACGCCGTGCACGTCCTCGCGCACATGAACGGCGGCGTTCCGCAGACCGTCGCCGAGATGCAGTCGCGGGCGGAGGCCCTCCAGGCGCGGGACACCAAGGTGATCTCCCCGGACGGCTACGACATGGACGGCCAGCTCTCCTCGGCCTACGACCTGTCCCTGTTCGCGCGGGCCGGCCTGCGCAACGCGGACTTCCGGGGCTACTGCGCCACCCGGGACGCGATGTTCCCGGGCGCCGTGGACAAGAACACCGGCCAGCGCGGCAGCTTCGGCATCGCCAACACCGACCGGCTGCTGGGCAAGTACCCGGGCCTGATCGGGGTGAAGAACGGCACCACGACCAACGCCGGCTCGACCTTCGTCGGCGCCGCCGAGCGCGACGGCCGCACGCTGCTGGTGACGGTGATGCACCCGGCGTCGTACCAGAAGGTCTACGACGAGACGGCCGCGCTGCTGGACTGGGGCTTCGCCGCGGCCGGGAAGGTGCAGCCGGTCGGCAGGCTCGTGGACGAGCAGCAGCCCGGCGCCGAGCAGCCCACCGGCCAGGCGGGCGGCAGGGACGGGACGCCCGCGCCGCCGCCGCACCCGTCGGCGGCCGCGTCCGGGGTCGCGGCGGCCGGTTCGAAGGACGGGGACGACGGGATCGGTGTCGGCGGCTGGCTCGCGATCGTCGTCGGGGCGGTGGCCGGGGCCGGGGCCCTGGTGGTGCTGAAGCGCCGGACGGCCGCTCCCACCGACGGCGGCTGACGCGGCGTCGCCCCGCGGCGGCCCGGCCTCAACCCCCGGGGCCGGCCCCCCCCCGCGGCGCCGCCGGCCCGGGCCCCCCCCCCCGTAGGCCGGGTTGGGGGGGGCCCGCGCCCGCCGGCGGCCG
>NZ_JBHYWI010000106.1:0-25427 GCF_042751525.1 Kitasatospora sp. NPDC059408 | reverse complement strand
GGGCGCGGGTGCGGGCCGTTCTGGCGCAGCTCCTGGAGCCACTGCGGCGGGTTCGCCTGGAGGGCGGTGAGCTCCTCGCGGGAGACCGGGCCGTCCTGGAAGCTCGCCGGGGCGGCGTCGAGGTAGATCCCCAGCTTCTTGGCCGCCGTGGCCGGCTTCATGGTCTGGCTGGTCTTCTGCTTGAGCGATGTCATGAGGACAAGGGTAAGGGAGCGCGCGGGCACTTCCGGTCACGGTGGGTAGCGTCTCTGATCAGCGGAGGAATCCGATGCGGTCCTGCATGATCTTGCGGTTGCGGGATCGGTCGGTTCGGTTCCCACCTGGGAGGGGTGGCGTGGGCGTGCAGGTGGAAGCCCGCGCCCAGTGCCGCTCCGCGCGGCCGGTGGCCCGTGGTGGCTGTGCTGATAGTGGTCACGCCCTGGTGCCGGTGGGCTGCGCGGGGCAGCCGGGTCCGGCCCGTTGGTGCGTGTCCCTCCGGACGCTGGCCGGCCGGGCCCGTTGGCCCGGCCGGGGAGGGAACCTCACGTCGCCTGGGCGTGAGGCGGGTTGTTCGCGGTCGGGTGGGACCGGTCGTCGACCAGTCCGTCCGGGCCTTCGGGGTGGCCGTGATCACGGCCTTGGCCTCCATCGTGTCCACGACCGTGCGGATCGTCATGGTGTCGCCGGGGCGGGCGGTGACGGTCTTGGTCTGGTGGGCGAGGCCGCGTGCGGCGATCCTGCGCCAGGCGCCCTGGTCGCGGTCGCCCTGCCAGCCGCACTGCGGGTCTGGACAGATCGCCCATTTCCATCCCGGCACGGTGGGTCGGTCCGGGGCTTTGCGGTGTCGCAGCGGGGTGAGGCAGAACGGGCAGTGCTTGCTGGTGTTGCGCGGTGGCACGGTGACGACGGCGATGCCGACCGCGGAGGCGAGGTGGCGCATGCGGTCGGTGATCCGTCCGCGCACGGTCTGGGACAGTCGGGTGTTCTGCGTGCGGCCCATGCCGCCCGCCTCCATCGACCGCAGGTCCTCCAGGTAGATCACGCTGGTTCCGGCTGCGACGGCCTGGTCGACAGCCCAGCGGGCGGCGGACCAGGCCAGGGCTTCATTGAGGTTGGAGCGGCGCTGCGAGATGTGCCTGATCTCCTCGTTCAGCGTGGCTTGCTTGCCGTCCAGGACGGGATCGGCGAGCCGGGCATAGTGATCGGCCTTGGCACGCAGCCGTTCGAACTGCCGCCGGAGCCGGTGCTGCTTGGCCAGCGCGCCGGCGGCCCGGAACTGCGCGCCCGTGCCGAGCGCGGTCGTCTTCCCGTCGTCGTGGAGGCGGACGGCCCCGGCGGACAGAAGGGTGTTCAGGCCCCAGTCCACGCCGAGGGCCACGGTGTGGCCGGTCCTGCGGGCTTCGGGGACCGGGTGGGTGTGGGCGAGATCCGCCCGCACCTTCCCGTCGACGGTACGCAAGGTGGGCAGGTGGAGTACGGCATTCGCCGGGATCGTGGGCGGGAGCGCGATCGGGCAGGCCACCCACGCCCAGTCCCCGTATGTCTCCGGGGCGGGCCGCGTGGGCAGTTGCAACCGCAGGATCGCCTTCGCCGGGTCGGTTTCGCAGCGCTCGATGGTGGCCTGCTGCCGGTCGCAGGCGGCGAGCAGCAGCATGCGGGACACACGGGGCGTGGGTTCCAGCTCGAACACATCTGCCGGAAGGCGGCCGTTCCTGCGCTCGAATGCGGCGATCTGCCGGGTGCGGGACCTGATGACACCGGACGACAGATGCCCGCCGCCCGGTACGGCGGAGCGGACCGCGTCCCATTCCGCGGCGGTGCGTCCGGCCGGGTCGCCCGGCCACGTTGCCAGGACGCCGGACACCAGGCCGGCGCGCCATGCCACCGCCCGCAGGGAGCGACCGGCCTGTTCCTGGGCCATGCGCACGACCCGGTCGTTCACCTTCGCCGGGGCGGTCACGGTCCAGCCGAGGCGGCGCAGTGCCATCCAGGCGTTGGGCGGCAGCTTGCGGCCCCCGGCGTCCTCACCGGACGCCAGGATGTGCACGTCGGGGGTGTTCCAGTGCTCGGCGACGAGTCGCCCGGCCATGCGCGATACGAGTTCCAGGCACCACCCGATCCGCGCGGCCAGCGCGGGAACCGGGATGATCTCGCCGGTCTTCTCCTCCACGCCCGTGCGGATCATGATGCGGGCGCACGCCGTGCGGGAGGTCTCGCCGTCGGCGAGTGGAGGTTTCCGGCTCACGTCACGGGAATCTTCCTCGAATCCGCCCACGGCCGAAGCGCCACCGGGTGAACACCCGGATGCCTTACGGCTCTTGACGGTCGAAGGTGCTCCATGCAGTGAGCCTACGGTCACTGTGGGTCATTCAACAAATTCGTTAGCCTTGCCCTGTGACAGACATGCAGGTGAACCCGTCCTTCCGGCTCGCGTACGTCCCCGGCGTCACCCCCGGCAAGTGGGCGCGCGTCTGGGGCGAACGGCTCCCGGACGTCCCGCTCGACCTCCTCGCGGTGCCCGCCGCCGACGGCGAGCGGGCCCTGCGGGAGGGCGACGCGGACGCCGGCCTGGTGCGGCTGCCCGTCGACAAGGACGTGCTGAGCGCCATCCCGCTGTACACCGAGACCACCGTGGTCGTCTTCCCCAAGGAGCACTGGCTCGCGGCCGCCGAGGACGACGTCGCCCTCGCCGACCTGGCCGACGACGTCGTCTTCCACCCCCTGGACGACACCCTCGGCTGGACCGACCTGCCCGGGCGCCCCGCCATCGAGCGCCCGGCCACCACCGGCGACGCGATCGAGCTCGTCGCGGCCAACGTCGGCGTGCTGCTGGTGCCGCAGTCCCTCGCCCGGCTGCACCACCGGCGCGACCTCACCTTCCGGGCGGTCGCCGACGCGCCGCAGTCGCAGGTCGCGCTGTCCTGGCCGCAGGAGCGGACGACGGACCTGGTCGAGGAGTTCATCGGCATCGTCCGGGGGCGGACGGTGAACAGCTCGCGCGGGCGGGGCGCGGCCCCGGCCCCCGAGGCGAAGAAGGCCGAGCCGAAGAAGGCGGCGGCCCGCAAGCCGCAGCCCCAGAAGGCGGGCCAGAAGACCGGGCAGAAGTCCGGCCAGAAGCCGAGGCCGAACGCCGCCGCCGCCAAGCGGGGCAAGCCGAGGCGCGGCCGGTAGCCCGCTCCCGGGTGCCGGCCGGATCGAGTACCGGTCGGGCCGGGTGCTGGCCGGGGCCCGGCGGGGCGCGTACCGTCGGCCCCGCCCGCCCGCCCGGGGCGGAGCCGAGGGTGCGAGGAGAGCGGCCGTGTGGCACGACCTGGTAGTCGTCCAGATCCCGATCGTCGAGAAGGTCCTGCGCACGGTCGCCGTCTACGCGCTCATCCTGGTCCTCTTCCGGGTCGCCGGGAAGCGCGGGCTCGCGGGCCTCAACACCTTCGACATGGTGGTCGTCTTCCTGCTCTCCAACGTCGTCCAGAACGCGATCATCGGCAACGACAACAGCCTCCTCGGCGGCGCCATCGGGGCCGTCACGCTGATCGCGGTCAACTCGGCCGTCACGCGCCGGCTCGCCCGCGACCCGCGCGCCGCCCGCCTGCTGGAGGGCACGCCGACGACGGTCGTGCGGGACGGCGAGCTCGTCCCGGGCGCCCTGCGGGAGCTCGCGCTGCGCCCGTCCGAGCTGGAGCACGCGATCCGGGTCCAGAACGGCGACGACGTGAGCGGCGTCGCCCGCGCCCGCCTGGAGCCCGACGGCCAGCTCCTCGTCACCCTCAAGGCCGCCGAGCAGAGCGCGACCCGCGGGGACGTCGAGGAGCTCCGGCAGCGCCTGGACAGGATCGAGCGCCTCCTGGCCGACCTCGGCCGACGGCCCTGACCCGCCGGTGCCCGGTCACCGGCGGCGGGTGAGGGTGGCCGTGAAGGGGCGGGGGCACATCGCGGCGCTGCGCATCGGGCGGATGGGGCGGCCGGGGGCCGGGGTGACCGTCCAGCGGGCGGCGATGGTGGCGATGGCGAGGACGGCCTCGGTCGTCCCGAACGCGTCCCCGATGCAGCGGCGGGCCCCGGCGCCGAAGGGGGCGTAGGTGCCCAGGGTGGGGCGGGCGGTGTCGAGCCAGCGGTCGGGGTCGAAGCGGTCGGGGCACGGGAACAGGTCGGCCCGGCGGTGCAGCAGGTAGGGGCTGAACAGGATGGTCGCCCCGGCCGGGACGTGGTGCCCGCCCAGTTCGGTGCCGTCCCCGGTGACGACGCGGCTGAGGAGCCACGAGACCGGGTAGAGCCGCAGCGTCTCGCTGACGACGCGCGCGGTGAGCGGCAGGGCGGGCAGGTCCTCGTGGCGGGCGGGGCGGCCGTCGAGGACGGTGTCGAGCTCGGCGTGCAGGCGCTCGCGGACCGCCGGGTGGGCGGCGAGCAGCGTCCAGGTCCAGGAGAGCGTGGCGGCGGTGGTCTCCATCCCGGCGAGCAGGAAGGTGATCACCTGGTCGTGGATCTCCTCGTCGGTCAGCCCGCTGCCGTCCTCGTCGCGGGCGGCGAGCAGCATCGAGAGCAGGTCGTGGTGGTCGGTGCCGGCGGCGCGGTAGTCGGCGATGAGGCGGCGGGTGATCTCGGCGAGGTCGGCGCGGGCGCGGTGGTAGCGGCGGTTGCCGGGGGTGGGGATCCGGTCGGCGCCGGGCAGCGGCATCATGATCCGCCGGGCGACGCCGTGGGTGACGACGTCCATGGCCCGGTGGACGGGCAGGGCCCCGGCCCGCTCGTGGGCGGCGAAGAGGCAGCGGGCGGTGACGGCGGTGGTCAGGCGGTACATGGCGGCGGGGACGTCGACCACCTCGCCGTCGCGCCAGGGCGCGGTGACGCCGGCGATCTCGTCGGCCATCATCGCGGCGTAGCCGGGCAGCCGGTCGCGGTGGAACGCGGGCTGGAGCATCCGGCGCTGGCGGCGGTGCGCGGCGGCGGGGCAGGTGGCGAGGCCGTCGCCGAAGACCTCGCGGGCCTTGTCGACGACGAGCCCGCCCTTGTCGTAGGTGCGGTCCTCGGTGAGCATGCGGCGGACGAGGTCCGGGTGGCAGGCGACGTACGCGTCCATCGGGCCGAGCCGCAGCCGCACGAGGTCGCCGTGGGCGGGCAGGCCGGCCACGAAGGCGTACGGGCGGCGGACGAAGGCCGGGACGTGGCCGAGCAGGGGCAGGGCGCCGGGGGCGGTGGCCGAGGTGTACTGGGTGGGCACGGGCGTCACCTTGGGGGTGCGGGGGCAGGTGATCGGCAGCTTCCCCGGCGGGAGTCGGCGAAACGAGCGCCGGGCGGCGGGCTGGTGAACACGGGGGCGTGCGCCGAACACCCGTGCGCCGTCCGGGGGTTGGCCCGGGACCGGTCGGAGGGACGGCCGGCAGGGTGGTCGGCGGGGCGGTCGGCCGGGCCGGAGCGGGGCTATCCGCGGGCGCCGTCGCACGCCTAGACTGCCAACCTCTTGCGAGACTACCGGTCAGTAGGAATTGGGGAGTTGGGATGGCCGACGAGCGGGTCCACGCGTTCACCGACGACGCCCTCGGCGAGCACGACGCGGTGGCGCTCGCCGCCCTCGTGCGCGCCGGCGAGGTCAACCCCCGGGAGCTGGTCGCCGCGGCCGTCGCCCGCGCCGCCCGCGTCGACGACACGCTGCTGCCCCTCGCCCACGACTCCCACGACCGGCCGCGGATCAGCCGCGAGGGCATCGGCGGGCCGCTGTGGGGCGTCCCGACCTACCTCAAGGACAACGTCGACCTGCGCGGCCTGCCCACCGCCAACGGCAGCGCCGCCTACCGGGCCCGGCCCGCCCGGCGCAACGCCCGCTTCACCGACCAGTTCCTCGCCACCGGCCTCGCCGTCCTCGGCAAGAGCCGGATGCCCGAGTTCGGCCTCAACGCCTCCACCGAGTTCGCCACCGCCCAGCCCGTCCGCAACCCGTGGAAGCCCTCGCACTCGCCCGGCGCCTCCTCCGGCGGCGCGGCCGCCCTGGTCGCCTCCGGCGTCGTCCCGATCGCGCACGCCAACGACGGCGGCGGGTCGATCCGCATCCCCGCCGCCTGCTGCGGCCTGGTCGGCCTCAAGCCCACCCGCGGCCGGCTGGTCACCAACGCGCAGAGCGGCAAACTGCCGCTCGACATCGTCACCGACGGCGTCGTCACCCGCTCCGTGCGGGACACCGCCGCGTTCCTCGCCGCTGCCGAACGGCACCGCGCCGACCCGCAGTTGCCGCCGGTCGGCCTGGTCGAGGGCCCCGGGCGGCGCAAGCTGCGGATCGGCCTCGTGGTGGACTCGCCGATCGCCAAGACCGACGAACCCACCCGCCGCGCCGTCGAGGAGACCGCCGCCCGCCTGGAGGCCCTCGGCCACCACGTCGAACCGACGACCCTGCCCTTCGACGAGGGGTTCTCCCGCGACTTCGTCTCCTACTGGGGCTACATCGCCTGGGCGATCTCCGTCACCGGCAAGCTGATGTACGACCCCGGCTTCCGCGCCCGCGACCTCGACGGCCTCACCACCGGCCTGCGCCGGGGCTACCAGCGCGAGTTCCGCCGCACCCCGGGCGTGCTGCGCCGCCTGCGGGCCGCGGAGGCCACGTACGCGGACATCTTCCGCACCCACGACGCGGTCCTGTCCCCGGTGCTCGCCCACGTCGCCCCGCCGATCGGGCACCTGAGCCCGAACGTCGCCTTCGACGAGCTGATCGAGCGGCTGCTGCGCTACGTCGCCTTCACGCCGGTCAACAACGTCACCGGCGGCCCCGGCATCGCCCTGCCCACCGGCGCGGCCCAGAACGACCTCCCGATCGGCGTCCACCTCTCCGCCGCCCACGGCCAGGAGCGCCTCCTCCTGGAACTCGCCTTCGCCCTGGAGGCCGACCGCCCCTGGCGCCGCATCCAGGACTGAGCGGTCGGCCGCCGCGAGCGGTGTTGGACGCCGCGCGACCAGTGGGTGCCGAGCCTGCCGAGGCGCTGACCCCCCCGCCCCCCGCCCCCCGCCCCCCGACGCGCCCGGCCCCAGCTCCTACCCGCCCGGCGCCGCCACCGCCCTGGCCGCGCGGACCTCGTGGTGGACGCGGAACAGGGCGCAGTCCGGCGGCAGCGGCGCCTCCACGGCGGCGGCGGGCAGGGCGGTGCCGGTGCGCAGCGCCTCGGCCAGGTCGCCGAGCTCGCGGGTGACCGCGGCCACCTCGGCCCGGGAGGGGACGGGCGCGCCGTGCTCGACGCGGACCCTGGTCGCGGTCGTGGTGTCGACGATCCGCTCGACGGCGATCACCAGTGGCCACCACGCCTGGGCCCGGGCGCCGACCGGCGGAGGCTCGGTGAGCGCGCGCTGGAACTCGGTGCGCACGGCGGAGAGGTCCCGGTACAGGCGCCGCCGGTAGCGGGCGCGGGCGGGCTCGTCGCGGCCGGGGCCGGTGGTGAAGGCGAGCGAGACGTAGGAGGCGGTGTCGGCGACGGCCTCGGCCAGGCGGTCCCCGATGCGGGTGTGCCAGGACTCCGGCCACAGCAGGTAGCCGGCCAGCAGCGAGATGGCGCAGCCGATCAGCGAGTCGACGAGCCGGGGCAGCACGAGGTGGAAGCCCTGGTGGTTGAGCAGGTCGGAGAGCATGAGGATCACCGGTGTGATGGCCGCCGTCTGGAACGCGTACCCCTTGGCGGACAGCGCCGGGATCAGCGTCGCGAGCGCCGCCATCACCGGGACGTCCCACCAGCCGTGCGGCACCTCGGCCAGCACGGGGATCGCGATCAGCAGTCCGGCCGCGGTGCCGAAGGCGCGCAGCACCGCCCGGGAGAACACCGAGCCGAAGTCGGGCTTCATGACGAACGTGACGGTGAGCGTGACCCAGTACGAGCGGGGCACCGCGATCACCGACACCAGCACCTGCGCGAGGCCGATGCACAGCGCGAGCCGCAGCCCGTACCGCCAGGACGCGCCGGACAGCAGCAGGGCGCGCGCCGCCCGCCGGGCCCGTTCGTGCAGCCCGGCGGGCCGGCCGAGGCGGTCGTCGGCGGCGTACGGGTCCGGCGCGTCCTCCCGCACGACGGTGGCGGCGTGCCCGATGGCCTCGTCCAGCGCCCGGGTGGAAGGACCGGCGGGCTCCGGGAGCGCGAGCGCGGGGGACGGCCCGGTGCGGCCCGCCTCGACGGCGTCCGCGAGCCGTCGCACCGCCGCCGGGTAGGCGGCCGGCAGCGGGCCGAGGTCGCTCGGGCGCAGCTGGGCCGCCGAGGCCGCCTCGACCACCGGGATCACCGCGTTGAGCTGGGCGAGCAGCCGCACGAGGGTGGGCGAGCGGCCGTGCCGCCGGGCCCGGCGGGCGAGCAGCAGGTCGTAGGAGTGGTTGAGCGACTGGGTGAGGGCCTGGCGCGTCGCGTCGTAGCCGGGGGAGCCGGTGGCCTCCAGGAGCTCGGCGACGGCCCGGTACGTTCCGGCGACGACCGCGCGCTCGGGCGTGCCGCCGCGCAGCGGCCACGCGAGCAGGGTGAGGACGAGCACGACCCCGCCGCCCGCCAGGAGCAGCACCGGCGGCAGCCACCACGGGGACGGCAGCGGCAGACCCGCGCCGACCACGGCGTTGAGCAGCAGGAGCAGCCCGGACACCGAGGCGACCGCGCCGATCGACGAGATCATGCCGGAGACCAGCGCGATCAGCGTGAGCGCGACGACGGCCGTCCAGCCCTCGTGGAAGACCAGGGTGCCCAGCAGGACGCCGAGGGCGCCGAACAGCTGCGGCACGGCGATGTTGAACACCCGCATCCGGTAGGCGTCCGCGGTGTCCCCGATGACGCCGGACAGCGCCCCCATCGACACCAGCGCCCCGTACCCGGGCCGGCCCGCGGCCGTCCCGACGGCGAGCGGCGCGGCGAGCGCCACCGAGGCCCGGGCGGCCGCGGCCCACGGGATCGGCGCACGGGCGGGCCGCAGCCCCGCGGTCAGCCAGCCGGGCGGGGCGAGCCGGGCGGCTCGGGAGCGGCGTGCCATGGGAAAAAACTACGGCGAACCGCCCGGCCGGGCCCCCGGAACGCGGCCTACGTCAGGAGTCGTAGCGTGAGGGGGACCGCAGACCGAAGCGTGGCACGGCGTCCGGTCACCAGGATGGGCGCGGACGATCTTCGTGCCCCCGGTGTCGCGGGGCCGGAAGGGAAGTACGGCGGATGGACGGCGTGGACGGCGTGGACGGCGTGGACGGCGCACGGAGCCGGACGGCACTGGTCGAGGACCTCATGGAGCGGTTCCCCGACGTGCCGCGCGAGGCGGTGATCAAGGAGGACCTGCTGCGCGGCGGCATGGCCTTCGACGAGTCCGCGCTGAGCGGCAGCGGCGGGGACGGCACGGGGGAGGTCAAGCCGAAGTCGTACTTCATCTTCTCCTTCGACCACCGCACCCTGCCCGAGCTCGGCGCCGCCGCGCTCAACCGGCCGCCGGAGGAGATCGTGCTGACCGGCGGTCCGTACGGGCTGCGCCGCACGGTGGTGTCGGTGCGGGTGAACCCCGACTCGCCGTACCGGGTGGGCGCGGGCGAGGACGGCGCGCTCGGGCTGTACCTGGACGGCGCGCGGATCGCGGACGTGGGCCTGCCGCCGATGCCGGACTACTACCGGCACACGCTGGAGAAGGGAAGCCGGTGATGGAGGTGGCCCCGACCTGCCGGGGTAGGCGCCCGCCGCAACGTACGGCACCCGCTGCAACGTACCGACGGCCGTCCGGGTTCACGCCCGGGCGGCCGTTTTTATGTCAATTTCCGAAACAATACCTCCGGGGTTATGTCCCTCGGCGAAACATAAAGCGAACCGTGGCGGTGGCCTTGAGCTGCGTGGATTTCCCTATTGGCAATCCGCGGTTGAGGGTTGACACCATTAGTTGGTCTAGTCCAACGTAGGTGACGCGCCGTTCGGCGACGGCTGAGGCGGGGTGAGGTGCCCTGCCGCGCCGACGAGTTGGCCGCCCGACCTGGTGAGAATTCCGGTCCATCGCGCCCGCACTCGTCCATCGGGGAAGCGCTGCGCCGAACACGAACCATGGAGTGACTTGCTCATGCCGAAGCCTGACGGATATCTGCACCGGGCCGCCTCCGAACGCCCCTACTTCTCCGCGGACGGAGAGTCCTACCTCGCGCAGACCGCCCTGCGGGACATCCGGAAGACCCGGCCGCTGCGCGTCCTGTCCGAGGAGGACCTGGAGTTCTGGCGGACGTACGGCTACGTCGTCGTGAAGGAGGCCGTCCCGGCCGACGCGGCCCGGCGCCTGCTCGACTTCGCCTGGGACTTCCAGGGCCTGTCCCCGGACCGGCCCGAGGACTGGTACCGGGAGCGGGACTACCGCGACGAACTCGACCAGCACCTGCACATCTACGGCTTCGTCGAGGCCTACCACCACCAGCTGATCTGGGACAGCCGCCAGTCGCAGCGGGTCTACGACGCCTTCGTCGACGTGTGGGACTGCGAGGAGCTGTGGGTCACCCTCGACCGGCTCAACCTCAACCCGCCCAACGTCCGCAACCGTGACCGCGCGCTCATCGAACCCACCGACCGCGGCTTCGACATCGAGCTGCACTGGGACGTCGACACCACGCTCGGCATGCTGCCGCAGCGCGTCCAGGGCATCATCGCGCTCAACGACACCGAGCCCGACCACGGCGGCTTCCAGTGCGACCCGGAGCTGTTCCGCCGGTTCAACGCGTGGCAGGCCGCCCAGCCGGCCGACCGCGACCCGCTCCGACCGGACGTCGACCGCACCGAATTCCCGGTCGTCCGACCCGAGTTGCGGGCCGGTGACCTGCTGATCTGGAACGGCTTGCTGGCCCACGGCGTCGAGCGCAACACCTCCGCCGCCGGCGTCCGCGCCGTGCAGTACCTGTCGATGATGCCCGCACTGGAGGAGGCCGAGGACATGCGCCGCTCGCGCGTCGACTCCTGGCGCACCCTGAGCACACCGGACTGGAACCGCACCCTCGTCGGCGACGCCGACAAGCCCGAGGCGCTGCGCTACGGCCCCGCCGAGCTCACGGAACTGGGCGAGAAGCTGCTCGGGCTCAGGTCCTGGAACGGCGGGGAGTCCGCCGGGGCGGGGGAGTAGCGTGCGGCGCAGAATCTGCCTGACCCTGCCGACCAACCGGGCCTGCGCCGGGACGATCGCCGCGACCGGTGCCGAAGCCGCCCACGCGGCACGGGCGTTCGACGTCGAGGTGCACCTGCTGATCCTGGACTCCGCGGACGGGCCGACGTACGACGAGCACGCCAAGGCCGTCGCCGCGCTCCCCGCGACGGAGCACGTCGTCGTCCACCACCTCGACGAGGACGCCCAGCGCGCCTTCCTGTGGGACGTCATCGTGCGCTCCGAACTCCCGGACGCGGAGCACCTGTTGGAGCTCATGCTGCCGGACGCCGTGTCCTACGGCGCCTGCACCAACCGCGCGTTCCTGATCGCCGCCGCCCTCGGCTGCACCTCCGTGCACCGCCGCGACTCCGACAGTCGCTACCAACTCCTCGACGGCGAACCGGTTTTCCCCGTCGACCACGAACTCGCCACCCTCGGCCGGCGGGCCGCCGACGCGGCCGGATCCGTCACCGGGAACACCCTCGACCCGGCCCACGCGGACAAGCCGGTCAGCCTCGTCGGCGCCTCCTTCATCGGTGAACTCTCCGTCGACATCGGCGAGATGCGCGAAGCCGACCCCGACGTCCACCGCGAGGTCGTCGGCCTCTGGGCGCCCACCGGCGCCACCGAGGAGGAGCGGCGCGAACTCGTCGCCGAATCCTTCGCCGGGGCCGGCAGCGAACCGTTCACCCACGACCGCGCCGTCCTCGACCTGCCCGACATCTGGCGTGTCGACATGTGCAACATCGCCCTCGACCACGAGGTCTACGAGCGCGTCCCGCTGCCGCCCGCCACCGCGACCATCGGCAGCGACTACTTCCTCCTGCACCTCGTCCGCGACGCGACCCTGCCCGGCGTCGTCCACAACCGGCACATCGTCAACTACTACACGCCGGAACGGCGCACCGGCGCCGGCTTCACCGCCTACCAGCTGCGCTTCGCGAAGTTCCTGCTCTCCATGCTCTACCTCTACCCGGTCTACTCCGAGATGGAGGCCGCCGGCGACGCCCTGCTCGACGCCGGCCACCGCGTGCGCGCGGACGTCATCGCCGACGCCGCCCGCCGCAGCGCCGCGACCGACCGCGCGGAGAACCACCGACGGCTCGCCGTCCTCGACCGCTGCTACCGCCAACTGGGCAGCAAGTACGCCGAGTTCGCCGACCACCTGGCACCCCTGCGGGCGGACCTGCTCGACGAGGCGCAGGCGGACATCGAGGACTTCGCGCTGCTGACCGACGCGTGGGGTCCGCTCGTACGGGCGAGCCGGGCCACCCCAGCCGACCGGCTGCCGTGCTAGCGACCAGGAGCCGCACCCACATGTCACGCGAGACTGCCGAACCGGCCGCGAAGCTCCATACGACCGTGCACCCGCACGCCCCGCACCGCTCCTCCCTCCAGGGCGCCCTCCCGCAGGGCCCCGACGCACCCACCCCCGTCCACGACCCCTCGGCACTGCGCGCCGCGCTCGCCGCCGCCACCGACGACCGGATCATCTACGACCTCGACGGCATCGCCGCCCAGTACGCCGCCCTGACGGCCGAACTCCCGGGCGCCGACGTCCGGTTCGCCCTCAAGGCCTGCCCGGTCGACGAGGTCCTCGCCCGCCTGGCCGGCCTCGGCGCCGGCTTCGACGCGGCCTCCCCGCAGGAGATCGCCCAGGCGCTGCGCACCGGCGTGGGCGCCGGGCGGATCCACTACGGCAACACCGTCAAGTCCGACGCGAACATCGCCGAGGCCTACCGGCTCGGCGTGCGCGACTTCGCCACCGACTGCCTGGAGGACGTCGAGGCGATCGCCGAACACGCCCCCGGCTCGCGGGTGTTCTGCCGCCTGGCGACCACCGGGGAGGGTGCGCTGTGGGGCCTCAGTCGCAAGTTCGGCTGCTCGCCCGAGGACGCCGTCCGGGTGCTGGAGGCGGCCCGCGCGGCCGGCCTGACCCCGTCCGGCCTGTCCGTGCACGTCGGCTCGCAGCAGATGACCGCCGAGGCCTGGCACGCCGCGATCGACGCGCTGGCCGCCGTCGTCGAGGCGCTCAACTGGCGGGGCATCACGCCCGCGACCATCAACCTCGGCGGCGGCCTGCCCGCCCTCGGGGTGCTCGACCGGAGCGGCCGGCCGCTGCACCCGCCGCTGGACAAGATGTTCGCCGTCATCCGCGAAGGCATGGACCGGCTGCGCGAACTCTCCTCCGGGCCGGTGGAGTTCATCATCGAGCCCGGCCGCCACCTGGTCGCCGACCACGGCGCGATCCGCGCCCACGTCGCGCGGCTCACCTCCCGCCGCCAGCTCGACGGCACCAGGGAGGACTGGCTCTACCTGAGCTGCGGCAAGTTCAACGGCCTGTACGAGATGGACGAGCTGCAGTACCGCCTGGAGTTCCCGACCCACCCCGGCGGCCAGTTCGTCAACGCCGTCGTCGCCGGCCCGACCTGCGACAGCGACGACGCGTACCGCGCGCTGGAGGACGGACTCGTCCGGGTGCCCCGCGCGATCGCCTCCGGCGACCCGGTGTGGGTGCACGCGTGCGGCGCGTACGCGACCGCCTACGCCACCCGCGGGTTCAACGGCTTCGAACCGCTCCCGTACAGCTGCATAGGAGGCGGAGAGTGAGCGCCGACATCCGGATCCGGCCGGTGCGGGAAGGGGACTGGGACGCCATCGTCGCCCTGGAGGCCCGCGCCTACGCCGACCACGGCCTCTCCGAGGGCCGCGAGGCGCTGCGCTCCCGGCACGCCGCCTCGCCCGGCACCTGCTACGTGCTGGAGCACACCGGCGGCGTCGGCGGCTACCTGCTCGCCCTGCCCTACCCGCTGTTCCGCAGTCCGGACCTGAGCCTCGGCGAACGGCCGGGAGCCGCGCGGCCGGGCGCGAGGCCCAGCAACCTGCACGCCCACGACCTGGTGATCGCCGAGGAGTTGCGCGGCCGGGGCCTCGCGCCGCGCCTGATGCGCCACCTGCACGACACCGCGCGGACGGCCGGCTACCGGACGGTCTCGTTGGTCGCCGTCCTCGGCGCCCAGGCCGTGTGGGCCCGGCTCGGCTACCGCGCCCGGCCCGAGATCGGCCTGCCGGAGAGCTACGGGCCCGGGGCCGTCTACATGGCGATGCCCCTGCGGCCCGCCACCGCTCCCGAGCTCCCCGCCCTCACCGCCGTCCCCACCCTCGCCACCGAACTGGGCTGATGCACATGATCCGCGTCCGCGACGACTTCCGCCGGCACCAACTCGCCATCGCCGCACTGTTCTTCGTCCTCGGCTTCCAGTACGCGACCTGGGTCTCCCGGGTGCCCGCGCTCAAGGCCAGGCTCGACCTGAGCGAGGCGCAGATCGGGCTGCTGCTGATGACCTGCGGGGTCGGCGCGGCGGTGTCCTTCCCGCTGGTCGCCGTGCTGATGCGACGGGTCGGCTCCCGGCTGCTGTCGGTGCTGTCCGCGCTGGCGCTCGGCGGGGTGCTGCTCGCGCTGTCGGCGGTGCCGAACTACGCCGTCACGCTGTTGGTGCTGTTCTGCGACGGCATCGCGGTCGGCTGCCTGAACGTCGCGATGAACGCCCAGGGCGCGGCGCTGGAGGCCCGCTTCGGACGCACGACGATGTCCCGCCTGCACGCGACGTTCAGCGCGGGCTCGCTGCTGGCCGCGCTGCTCGCCTCGGCCGTCACCGCGGCCACCGACACCATGGCGGTGCACTTCGGCGTCGCGGTCGCGGTGCTGGTCGCGCTGGTCGCGCTCGCGCGCCCGGCGCTGCTGGCGGAGGACCCCGCCGCCCAGGAGGAGGCCGCCCCGGGGAAGAAGGACCGCCGCCGGTTCGCCCTCCCCGCGATGGCGACGCTGTGGATGGGCCTCGCGATGGTCTTCGGCACCGTCACCGAGGGCGCCATGAACGACTGGTCGGCGCTCTACCTCAAGGACGTCGTCCAGGCGAGCGCCGGCATCGCGCCGCTGGGCATCGCCGTCGTCTCGGTCATGATGGTGCTCGCCCGGATCTTCGCCGACGGCTGGCGCACCCGGTTCGGCGACGGCCGGATCGTCCGCGCCGGCAGCCTGCTGGCCGCCGCCGGCCTCGCCCTCGCGCTGCTCTCCGGCGGCGTGGTGCCGACCCTCCTCGGCTTCGCGTGCGTCGGCCTCGGTGTCGCCGCCGTCACCCCGTGCGTCTACGTCGCCGCGGCCCGCCGGGGCTCCGACGCGCTGTCCCTGGTGGCCGCCATGGGCACCACCGGCCTCCTCGCCGGCCCCGCCGTGATCGGCTTCATCGCCGACGGCGCCGGCCTGGTCTGGGGCATGGCCGCCGTCGCGGCCTCGGCCGGGGTCGTCTCCCTGTGCGCCCTCCGGATCCAGTGGCCCGCCCCGACCGCCGCCGACCCGCTCGACGCCCGCCTCGCCCCCGACGCGACCTGACGGTCGCCTCCTGAACCTCGCCCGGCACGCCGACGCCCCCGTCGTGGACGTGCCGGGCGAGTCCGTTTCGCGGCGCCCGTGCTCAGCCGTCCGTGCTCAGCCGTCCGCCGGGGCCGGCCCGACGGCGGTCCCGGTGATGGCGTGCCGGGCCAGCCGGTCGCGCAGGCGGGTGAGCCGGGCGATCTCGGCGTCCAGCGCGGCCAGTCGGCGGGCCACCACCGGGGCGAAGGTCTCCGGTGCCGGCGGTTCGCCGGCGCAGCGGTGCGGCGCGTCCGTGTCGAGCAGGTCGAGCCGGTGCGCGCGGGCGGCGACGTCCTCGACGGTCAGGCCGAGTGCCAGCAGCTCCCGGATCGCCCGGATCCGGACGATCTCGGCCCGGCCGTACTCGCGCTGGCCCGAGGGCGAGCGGGCCGGTGGGCTGAGCAGGCCCCGCTGTTCGTAGAAGCGCAGCGCCCTGGGCGTGGTGCCCGCCGCCGCCGCGGCGTCGCCGATCCGCATTCCCGTCCTCCCGCCGTCACCGTGCACGTCCACCGCTCGCCTGCAGTCGACCTGCAGGTCGCCTGCAGACCGCGTACAGCTCGCCTAGAGCTCGACGATCAGGGCCCCGAAGGCGTCCCCGTCGATCAACCGACGCAACGCCGCCGGCGCCCGATCGATGCCCGCGACCCGCGTGTGCGGGAAGGAGATGAGGCCCGCACGCAGCCAGGCGCCGAAGCGCTCGCGCCACTCGGCGTCGAGGCCCGGGTGGTCGGCGCCCCGGAACCCGCGCAGCGTCACGCCCTTGACGATCAAGGGGAGGCCGTCCAGGACCGTCGGGGCGGTGCCGCCCCGCCCGTCCGGCGCGAGCTGCCCCGACAGCGCCCCGACCAGGGCGAACCGCGCACCCGGCCGGGCCGCCGCCGCGGCGGCCGTCAGCTGCTCGCCGCCGACCGTGTCCAGCAGCACGTCGATCCCGTCCGGCGCGGCCGCGGCGAGCTGCTCCGCGAACGGCTGCCCGCCGCGCACCAGCACGGCGTCGTAGCCGAACTCGGCGGTGAGCCGGGCGGCCTTGGCGGCCGAGCCGGTGGTGCCGATGACCCGGGCCGCGCCGAGCAGCCCGGCCACCCGGCCGGCCAGGCTGCCGACCGCCCCCGCCGCGCCGGTCACCAGCACGACGTCGCCCTCCCGCACCCCGGCCGTGCGGGCCAGCCCGCCGTAAGCCGCGACGCCGGGGGAGAGCAGGGCGACCGGGTCCGGCAGGCCGGCGTCGACGGGCGTGAACGCGGCGGCGTCCGCGACCGCGTGCTCCCGCCAGCCGTGCATGTGCGTGACCGGGTCACCCGGGCGCAGCGGGCCGTCCGCGGGCGCGGCCAGCACCTCGCCGAGGGCCGGCCCGAACAGCGCGTCCCCGGGCCGGATCGGGGGCAGCGGCAGGCCGCCGGCCTCGCGGCCGATCAGGGTGCGCAGGCCGGGGAAGACCAGGAAGGCCCGGTTGCGGACCAGCACCTCGCCCGGTCCGGGGGCCGGCAGCGGCTCCTCGACGACGGCGAAGTGCCCGGGCTCGGGCAGTCCGGCGGGGTCGGCGGTCAGCCGGACGACGCGGGTGGTGGCGGGCAGGGCCATGGCGGGCCTCCTCGGGCGGGCGCGGCGGGCTCTCCGCCGCGGTGCCGGGACGCTAAACCCTGACGTGCGGGTCAGGGGCAAGCCCGGGAAGCGCTCTGACGGGCCGTCTTCTAGAGTCGCCATGGAACGCGTGTACGAGATCCAGAGCCGCACCGAGAGGCAGTACCGCCATGAACGAGCAGGCGCCCGAGCCGTTCGAGCCCGTCGACGAGGACTGGGGGACGGCGCTCGCCGTCGTCGCGCACCCCGACGACATGGAGTACGGCGGGGCCGCCGCCGTCGCCCGCTGGACCGGGCAGGGCAAGAAGGTGGTCTACGTGATGGTCACGAGCGGCGAGGCCGGTATCGACTCGATGGGCCCCGAGGAGTGCGGGCCGCTGCGCGAGGCCGAGCAGATCGCCTCGGCGGCCGTGGTCGGCGTCGACACCGTCGAGTTCCTCGGCCACCCGGACGGCGTGCTGGAGTACGGGCTGGCGCTGCGCCGCGACATCGCCCGCGCCGTGCGCCGGCACCGGCCGGACATCGTGATCACGAGCAACTTCCGCGAGACGTACGGCGGGACGATGCTCAACCAGGCGGACCACGTCGCGGTCGGCCGGGCCACCCTGGACGCCGTCCGGGACGCGGGCAACCGGTGGGTGTTCCGCGAGCTGGCCGAGGAGGGGTACGAGCCGTGGAACGGCGTCCGGCAGGTCTGGGCGGCCGCCTCGCCGGAGGCCCGGCACGCGGTGGACACCACGGACACCTTCGACCTGGGCGTCGCCTCGCTGCGGGAGCACAAGGCGTACCTCGCCGGGCTGGGCGGCCCGATGGCGGACCCGCGCGAGTTCCTGGAGGGCTTCGGCCGGGGCGCGGGCAGCCGGCTCGGGGTGCGCTTCGCGGTGCCGTTCGAGGTGTTCCCGCTGCGCTAGTCCGCGTTCGTGCCGTCCTCGTTCGTGCGGTCCTCGTTCGTGCCGCCCTCGGAGTCCTCGGTGCCCTCGGAGCCCTCGGCGTCCTCGCGGCGCCGGCGCCGGTAGCGCACCACCTGGCGCGCCAGGAGGGCGGCGACGAGGACCCCGAGCCCGACCGCGAACCAGAGCTGGTAGCGGATCGCCGTGCGGTACACCGTGCCGATGTTGGCGCCGGCGACGAACCCGAACGTCCCCCACGCGGCCGTCCACAGCGCCGCGCCGATGACGTTGAAGACGGCGAACCGCCGCCAGGGCATCTCGGTGGTCCCGGCGATGATGCCGTTGGTCTGGCGCAGCCCGTCCACGAAGCGGGCCACCGCGACGACCTTCCCGCCGTGCGTGGCGAAGAAGCCGTCCGCGCGCTCCATCCGGGCGGGGGTGAGCAGCACGTACCGGCCCCAGCGGTGGACGAACGCGCGCCCGCCGGTGCTGCCGATCAGGTAGCCGAGGGAGTTGCCGAGCGTCGCGGCGACGAAGGCGATCACCAGGACGGCGGCGAAGTCGAGGTGCCCGGTGCCGGCGTAGACGCAGGCGAGCACGAGGATGGTCTGCCCGGGCACCGGGATGCCGCAGTTGTCGAGCAGCACGAGCAGCGCCACCGCCAGGTACCCGTAGTGGTCCAGCAGTGGCGCGAGCCCGGCCAGTGCCCCGGGCAGCGGGGTCGCGGGGGTGGACACCGCTCCTCACCACCTCGCCCGGGTCGGGGGCGGGGCGGCGGGCGCGTCGGTCAGCGGTCCGCCAGACGGGGTTCGATGTTGCAGTCGGGGCCCGGGTAGACGAGTCCCTCGTGGCCGTCCTCGAAGCGCACCACGTACGGCGGTTCGCCGTTCGTGCCGCGCACCTCGATGATCTCGCCCTTCTGGTCCGTCATGCCCACCGACCTGCTGTGGATGTGGAGCTGGTCACCTACTGCCGCGTGCATGGGTCTGCTCCTCGGGTCGCGGTGGCCGCGTCGGCGGCCGGTCTGCCTTCCACTGTGCTGCGCGGTGAGCGGCCCCGCAACGGCTCGGGCGGACGGGACGGGACGGGGCCCGCGTGGTGCTACGCGAGCTGCTCCGCCAGGTAGCTGCGCACCAACCGCTTGCATTCGGCGATCAGCGCCGGGTCCCCGTCCGGGTCGCCCCGGAAGGCCAGCTTGAGGACCGCGTCGGCGGCCTCCAGGGCCACCCGCAGGGCGAGCGTGAGGGCGGCCGGGTCGCTCGCCGCGAAGAGCTCGCCGCCGAGCGCCTGCAGGCGCAGCGCGACGGCGGTGTTGTTGTCCACGCCCGCGTCGAGCAGGTGCCGTTCGTCGCGCAGACCGGACGGGACGGCGGCGCCGGCGAGCCCGAAGTCGAGCTGCCCGAAGCCGGGCACGGCGCGCTTCATCGCGACGAACTCCTCCACCGCGAGGTCGGTGAAGCGGGCCGGGCCGACCGGGGCGGCCTGCGCGAGCCGGCCGTCCAGGCGCTGGAGGTAGTGGTCGAGGTTGCGGCTCGCGAGCGCGGCGAGCAGGTCCTCCTTGCCAGCGAAGAACTGGTACAGGGTGCCGATCGGCACCTGGGCGCGGGCGGCGACCTCCTTGGTCGTGAGCGCGGTGGGGCCGACCTCGTCGAGCAGCCCGGCGCAGGCGTCCAGGATGCGGCCGTACCGCTCCTGGCTGCGCTGCTGGACGGGCTTGCGCCGTCCGGGGGGTACGTGACTCCACGTGTTCGCGCTCATAGGGCTCACTGTGCCGCATTCGGCCAGGTGGGGGCGAATCAACGGGGGGAGGGGCGGGACCCCGCGCGGGACCCCGGGGAAATGATTGACAAACTCAACCTTTCACGTCTAGCGTCGGTATTGCTTCAAGTGATGAAACATCGATGTGCGCAAGCCATCCCGAAGGACCGCGAGAACCCCATGACCGCATTGTCCGGACCCTCCGCCCACGCCTCCGCCGAGGACATCCCCGCCGCCGTCGCCCGGCTGCGGGCCGCGTTCGACACCGGCCGCACCCGCCCGCTCGCCGACCGCCTCGACCGGCTCGCCGCCCTGCGCGCCCTGCTCACCGAGCAGGCCGAGGTGTTCCAGGAGGCCCTCCGCGCCGACCTCGGCAAGAGCGCCGCCGAGTCCTACCGCAGCGAGATCGGCTTCACGCTCAACGAACTCGACCACACCGTCGCGCACTTGGCCGAGTGGCTGCGCCCGCGCCCGGCCGCCGTCCCGGAGCCGTTCCGGCCCGCCGAGGCCACCGTCGTCCGTGACCCGCTGGGCGTCGTGCTGATCATCGCGCCGTGGAACTACCCGCTCCAGCTGGCCCTGTCGCCGCTGGTCGGCGCCCTGGCCGCCGGGAACACCGCCGTCGTCAAGCCCAGCGAGCTCACGCCGGCCACCTCCGCGGCCATCGCCGAGCTGCTGCCGCGCTACCTGGGCGAGACCGTCGCCGTCGTCGAGGGCGCCGTCCCGGAGACCACCGCGCTGCTGGAGCAGCGCTTCGACCACATCTTCTACACCGGCAACGGCACCGTCGGCCGCATCGTCATGGCCGCCGCGGCCCGGCACCTGACCCCGGTCACCCTCGAACTCGGCGGCAAGAGCCCGGTCGTGGTCGAGCCCGGTGCGGACCTCGCCGTCACCGCCCGCCGGATCGCCCGCGGCAAGTTCCTCAACGCCGGCCAGACCTGCGTCGCCCCGGACTACGTGCTCGCCGTCGGCGACACCGCCGCCGAGCTTGAGAAGGAACTCGCCGCCGCCGTCCACGAGTTGTACGGCGACGACCCGGCCGCGGCCGAGCACTACGGGCGCATCGTCAGCGAGCGCCACTTCGACCGGCTCACCGCGTTCCTCGGCGACGGCCGGACGGTCACCGGCGGCGCCCACGACCGCGCGGCCCGCTACCTCGCCCCGACCGTCCTCGCCGACGTCGAGCCCACCGCCCCGGTGATGCAGGACGAGATCTTCGGCCCGATCCTGCCCGTCCTCACCGTCCCCGACCTGGACGCGGCGATCGCCTTCATCAACGAGCGCGACAAGCCGCTCGCCCTGTACGCCTTCACCGAGTCGGCCGAGACCAAGCGCCGCCTGGCCGAGGAGACGTCGTCGGGCGCGCTCAACTTCGGCCTGCCGGTCCTGCACCTGGCGATGCCCGAGCTGCCGTTCGGCGGCGTCGGCGGGAGCGGCATGGGCCGCTACCACGGCGAGTACTCGATCGACACGTTCAGCCACCTCAAGGCCGTCGTCGACAAGCCCCTCGTCTGAGCCCTGAGCCCCTCACCCCTTCCACCTCCCTGGAGACCACACCGATGACCCCGCTCGACCACAGCGCCGCCGTCGCCGCCGAGACCGCCCGCTTCGTCGGCGCCGTGCGGGCCGCCGACCCGGCCACCCCGGTGCCCACCACCCCCGGATGGACCCTCGCCGACCTCGTCCAGCACGCGGGCAGCGTCCAGCGCTGGTTCACCGTCCTGCTGCGGCAGCGGATCCAGGAGCGGCCCACCAGCCGGGACGTCGACCTCAAGCTGCCCGAGCGGGCCGAGGCGTTCCCCGACTGGCTGGCCGACGCGGCGGCCGAGGCCGGCGAGGCCTTCGCGGCGACCGACCTCGACGCCCCGATGTGGGCCTGGGGCGCCGACCAGCACGCCCGCTTCTGGGTGCGCCGGATGCTGTTCGAGACCCTCGTCCACCGCGTCGACGCCGAGCTCGCCCTCGGCGGCACGGCGGACATCGCCCCGGGGCTCGCCGCCGACGGCGTCGACGAGTTCCTCACCAACCTGCCGCACGCGGCCTTCTTCGCCCCGGGCACCGCCGAGCTCCGCGCCGAGGACCGCACCATCCGCTTCGCCCGCACCGACGGCGACGGCACCTGGCTCGTCCGCCTCCGCCCCGACGGCTTCGGCCTCGACCGCGACGCCGCGCACGTCCCGGCCGACGCGACCGTCTCCGCCACCGCCGCCGACCTGCTGCTCCTCCTGTACGGCCGGGTCGACCGCGCCTCGGAGGGCGTCGCCGTCGCGGGCGACGAGGCGCTGCTGGCGCTCTGGTTCGCCAACTCCGCCTTCTGACCGGCCAGGTGGGGTCCGTCGGTCGGCGGACCCACCTCCGGTCGCCTCAGGCGTTCGCGCCGCTCATCGGCCCGTCCGGCCCGTCCGGCACGGCCGCCGGCTGCTCCGCCTCGGCGGCCGCCTGCAGGTAGCCCGCGAGGCGGTTCCGGAGGTCCGTCGTCCAGAAGTCGTCGTCGCCGTCGTCGTTCTCGGGGACCGTCCGTCGATTCCGGGCCATCGCCCGGAGCAGATCGATGCCCAGACCCGCGTTCCCGTGTTCCTCGCAAGCCTTGTGGAACCGGACGAGGTGCCCGACGGGCGCGGAGCTGGCCATGGCGGTCAGGAGGCCCGACCGCTCCCCGCTCGGCTCGTCCTGGTCGGCGATCCAGCGGAAGAGGTCGATCGGCCGGCGCACGCAGGCGAGGGCGTACTCGACCGTGATCCCGTCGTGCAGACGGCGCCGGTCCCTGAACTCCCGGGCGAGGGCCATGACGTCGCGGACCGGGTGGCCGAGCGCGACCTGCTCGATGAGGTTGTCCGCGGCCTCGTCCTGGTCGGCGTCCCGCAGGTAGGAGACCGCCTCGCACATGCCCGTCAGATCGCCCGTGCCGCCCCTCTCCCGCAGTTCGAGCTCGGCGTTCGTCGCGCGCGTGAGCTCGTCGAGGGTCCGGGCGTACACCTCGCGCAGGCGCAGGACGGCTCCGGCCTGGCGGATCTGGTCCTCCAACTGCGCGATGCGGTCGAGAGCGGCGTCCCGCTGCTCGGTCAACCCGCGGACTTCCTCCCGGCTCCGGGAGGTCAGGTGTTCCAGGGCTTCCTCCGCGTTCCGCCGGAGCTCACGTTCGTCCCGGAGCTCCTGCTGGAGGCCGTCCATCTCCCGGAGCGTCTGGGCGCGGTGCAGGTCGAGGTCCTCACGCGCGTCGGCGAGCTCGAACTCGCGGGCCTGGAGCGGGCTTCGCGCGCGGGCCGCCGCGTACATCAACGCCCGGGTCGCCGCGACCTCCTCGGGGGAGACACAGGTGCCCTCCTGCTCGGCGATCAGCTCGTGGAGCCGCGCGGCGAGCTCCCGGCGGGGCACCTCACGGCCGTTGAAGAACTTCGACAGGCGGGTCCGGTCGACCCGCAGTCCGTCGCCGCTCAGCCGCCCGGCCAGTTCCTCCGACGAGAGCCCGATGCGGCCCCGCAACTCCCGCAGACGCTGCGCACAGCGCCGCTCCGGCTCCGACAGCCGTTCGTCCAGCGGGGACAACCCCCGTGGTGCGGGCATCTGCTCCCGCGTCACGCCGTGCCTCCTCCATGTTGTGCGGCCGGCAACTTGCGTCGGGCCGACGCACGATGCCGTTGCGACCTGACGCAACCACCGTGCCGGCCATTGTGATGGGACCGTCCCCCGTTGGTACCGTCTACGGAGATTCGAGTGCGCCGAAAGCGACGTTCCCCGCGCCCGTTCCTGGAGTTCCGGGTAGGAGGCTTCCGCCTGACCCTCCAGTCCCGCCCGCGCCGGCTGGTCCTGCTGCTCGGACCCGCGGTCAGCGTGACGGCCGGGTGGCTGGCGCTCCGCAGGTAGTGGACGGACGTCCTGCCGTGTTCGATATTGATCAGTCCATGGCAAATTGCGCAGCTTCGCGCAGGTCGCGATCCCGGGCTGTCCGGCCGGTCGTTCGGGAATCGCCCAGGGCTGCGCAGGTGTCGTGCCCCGGGGCTACACTCCGGTCATGCTCAAAGCTGATCGCGCCGCACGGATCCTGTCCCACATCTCGGAGGCGGGAAGCGCGGACGTGCACGCGCTCGCCGGGCTGCTCGGGGTGTCGGGGGCCACGGTCCGCCGGGACCTCCAGGAGCTGCACGACCAGGGTCTGCTGCACCGCACCCGCGGCGGGGCCGTCACCGGGGCGGTCAACCTCGAACTGCCGCTGCGGCACCGCAGCGAGAAGCAGCAGGAGGAGAAGCGCCGGATCGCCCGCGCCGCGGCCGAACTCGTGCCCGAGGGCGCGGTCGTGGGCCTCACCGGCGGCACGACGACGAGCGAGCTGGCCCGGGTGCTGGCCGAGCGCGGCGGCGTCACCGTCGTGACCAACGCCGTCAACGTCGCGGCCGAGCTCATCGTCCGCCCCGAGATCCGCCTGGTGGTGATCGGCGGCATCGCCCGCTCGGCGAGCTACGAGCTGATCGGCCCGGCGGCCGAACGGATGCTCTCCCACTACCACTTCGACGTGTCGTTCGTCGGCGTCGACGGCCTCACCCCGCACGAGGGCTGCACGACGCACGACGAGATGGAGGCCCAGACCGACCGCGCGTTCCTGCGCGGCAGCGCGCGGTCGGTGGTCCTGGCGGACAGCACCAAGGTCGGCCGGGTCACCTTCGCGTCGATCTGCCCGCTCGCCGAGGTGCACGACATCGTGACGGACACCGGCATGACGGACGCCCAGGAGAAGGCCATCGCGGACTGCGGGGTGCGCGTCCAGCGGGTGTGAACGCCGCTGCCGGGGCGGTTACTTGACCGAGCCGGCGGTCAGGCCCGAGACGACGTGCCGTTCGATCACCGCGAACAGGACGACGACGGGCACGATCGCGACGAGCGACGCGGCGAACACCTGGTTCCACTGCACGCTGTAGGCGCCGATCATGTTGTTGATCCCGACGGTCAGCGGCTGCCGGTCCGGGGAGGTCGTCAGGGTCAGGCCCATGATGAACTCGTTCCAGGCCGCGATGAACGTGAAGATCACCGCCGTCACCACCCCCGGCAGCGCCAGCGGCAGCGTGACGCGCCACAGCGCGCCCAGCCGCCCGGTGCCGTCGATCCGGGCCGCCTCCTCCAGCTCCACCGGGATCGCGGCGATGTAGGCGCTGAGGATCCAGATCGCGAACGCCAGGTTGAACGCGGCGTTGGCGAGCACCAGCACGAGGACCGTGTCCAGCAGGTCGAGCGCGTAGAACTCCCGGTAGAGGCCCACCTGGAGCGCCGTCGGCTGGAACATCTGCGTGACGAGCACCAGCAGCAGGAACGCCCGGCGCCCCCGGAAGCGGACCCGCGCCGTGTAGTACGCGGCGGGCAGCGCGACCAGCAGCACCAGCAGCGTCGAGCCGCCCGCGACCACCAGGGTCACCTGGAGGTTCTGGCCGAGCGTCGTGTCCCGCCACACCGCGGTGAACGACGACCAGTCGAAGTGGCCCGGCAGGTAGCCGTTGTCGCGCAGCTCGCCGGCCGGGCGGCCCGCCGTGACGAGCATCTCCAGGTACGGCAGCAGGAACAGGGCCGCCAGCGCCCAGGCGGCGGCGGCCGGCAGCAGGGTACGGGGGTCGAAGCGTTTCACTGGCCCTGCTCCTCGTTCCAGCGGCTGACCTTGAGGAAGAGCAGCACCATGACGATGACGGCGGCGAAGTTGACGACGGACATGGCGGCGGATTCGGCGACGT
>NZ_JBHYWI010000105.1:0-26955 GCF_042751525.1 Kitasatospora sp. NPDC059408 | reverse complement strand
ACGCGCTGTTGTCGATCACACCGCTCGACGCCGTCCACGGCGCCGCCGAACCCGTCTCGAAGCCCGCGTTGCCCAGCAACTGCGCCGGCGTGCAGGAGCCACCCGCGCCCAGGACCGACCAGTTGAAGCTCGTGGTCGCGGTCGCCCCGGTCGCGTCGGTGACCGTGACCGTCACGGGGAACTGCCCGATCGTGTTCACCGCGCCGGAGATCAGGCCGGTCGAGGAGTCGACCGACAGGCCGGTGGGCAGGCCCGTGGCGGAGTACGACAGCGGCGCGGTGCCGCCGGAGGCCTGGAGCTGGAGGCTCACCGAGCCGTTGACGGTGGTCGACTGGTCACCGGGGCTGCTCACCGACACGGCGCTGCCGCCGCCCGGCTTGGTGAGCAGGCAGCCGGCGACGCTCAGGTCGATGGCCCGGCCCGCGCCGAGGCAGGTGGTGAACCAGTAGGTCTCCTCGCCGTAGCTCTGGCCCTTGGTGGCGGTGGTGCTGCCGTCGGCGGCGACCTCGCACGGGTTGTTGAGGGTGCACATCTGGCCGTCGTCGTTGCCGGTGTTGTTGATGCCGACGATCCGCCCGCTCGCGGAGTCGATGATGGGCGAGCCCGACGTGCCGTGGGTGGTGTTGCAGCCGGAGTTGTAGCGCAGCGAGTCGTGCCAGGTCCACTGGTCCTCGCGCAGGGTGGGCACGAACCCGTTGACGGAGCAGTTCCAGACCTGCTTCCAGTACGACGAGGGTATGTACATCGCCGCGCCGTTGACCGGGTGGCCGTCGTTGACGGTCAGCGCGGTGACGCCGTAGCGGCTCTTGATCGCGCCGTAGGTGTCGGTGAGTTCGTAGAGCGTGACGTCGGTGCCGGTCATCGTCGCGTACAGGACCTTGTCGGCCTGGACGGTGCCGAGGCTGTTCCCGGCGCCGTCGAGCAGGGTGCCGCTGCGACTGGCGGGGACGTTCTGGATGACCTGGCCGGCGCTCGGCATGGTGGGCAGGCAGTGGCCGTTGGTGAGCATGAGCGCCCGGTCGCCGTCGACGGAGGCGGGGTAGCGGACCAGCGAGGCCGAGCAGTCGTCGAGCGCGATGGTCGCCGTGAGGTCGGCCGCCTGGACGGCCTGTGCGGGGGCGGCGGCGAGTGTCAGCCCGCCGGCGATGACCGCGCTCGCGCCGGCGACGGCGACAAGTCTCTTGAACATGGCTCTCCTTGTGGGGGATCGCGGGGTGCCCGACTGGTCGCCGAGGCCCGCGCCGCACGAAAGTGCCATGGCCACTTCAAGGGGTCAACAGTCCTGACCGAAAAAGGCCGGGGAACGCCGTCGAACGTCAAGGACGCTACGGTTGCGGGAAGTTGTTCTGGTCCACGTCCTCGGTCTTGGCGTTGCCGCCGACCACCGGCTTGAGGGTGATCGACCACGACGTGGCGGTGCGCCCGGTCTCGAAGGCCAGCGTGTCCTGGAACTTGGTGAACCGGCAGCTCCGGGTGAACGCCTTCGCGTCGTTGTCCCAGTCCACGCCGCCCGAGAAGTACACCTCGTACGTCCCGTCCCGGACGCCCTCGATGCTCGCGTTCGAGCCCTTGGCCACGTACACCGAGTTGACCGCCTTGCCGTCCAGGGCGAGCGTGACGACGGCGTCCGACGAGCCGCCGTTGTCGACCTTGAACACGCCCTCGCCGTTCAGCCGCCCCTTGCGGACCAGCGTGCCGTTGTCCAGCGTGCGGTTCTGCGCCGCCGGGAGCTGCGGGACGGCGAAGGTGGTCGGGTAGCCGGCCGTCGCCATCTTCGCGAGGGAGGCGGTGACGGCCTTCAGGCTCGCCGCCTGGCCCACCTCCGCGAGGCCGGCGCCGAGCCCGCACACGGTCTTGTGCTTGATGTCGCCCTGGATCTTCGCCATCTCGGTGCCGAGCTGGGTGAGGGCGGACGCGAGGTCGCTCTGCGTGATCCCGACCTCGGGCGGCTGGTCGGCCGTGCGCAGCGTGAGGCTCGCGGCCTTGGCGCTGGTGGCGATCCCGGCGAGGTCGGTGTCGAGGTCGGCGAGGGTCGTGGCCGAGGTCACCTTGCCGAGCGCGGTGGTGACCGGGTCGACGGCTCCGGTGAGCACGGGCCCGTACGCGGGCCGGGTCGGCGTCGGCCGGGGCGTGGCGGTCGGCGCCGGCGGCGCGGCGGAACCACCGGACGGCTTCGGATCCGCGGCCGACCGTCCTCCCCCGCTGGAACAGGCCGCCAGCAGCAGCACCGATCCGACGGCCAGACCGGCCTTGGTGATGGACCTCATGAACCCCGCCCCCACGTGTCGTCCCCCGCACGCGCCGCGCACACTACGTGCACGTATCCCGCGGGACATCGTCCCGGAGCGTGCGCAGCAAGGTCAACAGGGCGCACAAGGAGCGTACGGGCGCGCACGAGGGGCGCGCGGGGAGCCTGCGGCGGTCAACTACCATCGGGCCCGTGCTCAGTCTCACCGGCCTCCCCCTCCAGATCGTCGCGTCCGTGATCGCGATCGCCGTCTTCGCCGCCACCATGTGGCTGTGGCCGAGATTCGGCGGACGGACCTGGAGGTCCTGGCTCGGCCGGATCGGCGCCTTCCTCGCGACCCAGGTCTCGGTGCTGATCGCCATGGGCCTGGTCGCCAACAGCTACTTCGGCTTCTACAGCTCGTGGACCGACCTGCTCGGCACCAGCGGCAAGAACGGCACCGTGGTCGACCACACGCCCAACGCCTCCGGCGTGGCCGTGACCGGCGAGCAGAAGTTCTACTCGGCCCAGGGCTCGGACCCCGAGCGCTCCGGCCTGATCCAGAAGGTCGACGTCAAAGGAGCGGGCAGCGGCCTGACCAGCGAGGCCTACGTCTACCTGCCGCCGCAGTACTTCCAGCCGGACTACGCCAAGCAGCGCTTCCCGATGGCCCTGGTGCTCACCGGCTACCCGGGCACCCCGGAGAAGCTGATCTCGCTCATGCAGTACCCGGCGTCCACCCTCGACGCGATCACCCAGAAGAAGCTGCCGCCGACCATCCTCGTGATGACCAGGCCCACGCTCGTCGGCAACCGGGACACCGAGTGCGTCGACGTGCCGAACGGCCCCCAGGTGGAGACCTTCTTCACCACCGACCTGCCCAAGGCCCTCGCCACCACCTACCGGATCGGCACCGCCCCGGACAACCGGGCCGTGATCGGCAACTCCACCGGCGGCTACTGCGCGCTCAAGTTCGCCCTGCGCAAGCCGGACTCCTACCCCGCGGCGATCGCGCTCTCCGGCTACTACAGCGCGGCCCACGACGAGACCACCGGCGACCTGTTCGGCGGCAGCGACAAGCTGAAGCAGGAGAACGACCTCCTGTGGCGGCTGAAGAACCAGCCGCCCGCCCCGGTCTCGCTGCTGCTGACGACCGCCAACGACGAGAACAACTACGGCGAGACCCAGGCCATGGTCGGCGCCTTCAAGGCCCCGACCAAGATGTCCACGATCACCCTGGACACCGCCGGCCACAACTTCCACACCTGGACCCGCGAGATCCCCCCGGCCCTGGAGTGGCTCGGCAAGCACCTGGTCATGCCCCAGCCCGCCTGAGCCTGCGGCGAGCCGTCCCGTCGGGCCGCCGAGAACGGCCGAACCGGGCGTGAAACCCTAGATCACACCCGGCTCACAGTCCCGTCTCACGCTTCTCTCAGGCGCGCCACGCACGGTATGGCGCATGACCACGACCAGCTACACCCAGCCGGCCGGTGAACCGTGGCCCGAGGCCGCGGACTTCCCGCCGCCGGAGGTGCCCCAGCCGGCCCCCGCACCGGTCCCGGCACCGCTCTTCCCCGAGCAGTCCCTGCCGCCGGCCGGACCCAAGGGCCCGGCCTCCTGGTCGGGCCGGCTGCGTACCCTCCCCGCCCGTGCCTGGCGCGGCCGCGCCGACGACCCCCGCTGGGTGCGCCCGGCCCTGCTCGGCCTGATGGCCGCCACCGCCGTCCTCTACCTGTGGGACCTCAGCGCCTCCGGCTGGGCCAACGCCTTCTACTCCGCGGCCGTCCAGGCGGGCAGCCAGAGCTGGAAGGCGTTCTTCTTCGGCTCCTCCGACGCCTCGAACTTCATCACGGTCGACAAGCCCCCGGCGTCGCTGTGGCCGATGGCGCTGTCCGCGCGGATCTTCGGCCTCTCGTCGTGGTCGCTCCTCGCCCCGCAGGCGCTCATGGGCGCCGCCACCGTCGGCGTCCTGTACGCGGCGGTGCGCCGCCGCTTCTCCCCGCTCGGCGGCCTGCTCGCCGGTGCCGCGTTCGCCCTCACCCCGGTGGCGGCGCTGATGTTCCGCTTCAACAACCCGGACGCGCTGCTCGTCCTGCTGCTCACCGTCGGCGCGTACGGGCTGATCCGCGCGATCGAGACGGCGAGCACCCGGTGGCTGCTGTTCACCGGCGCCGTGTTCGGCTTCGCGTTCCTCACCAAGACCCTGGCGGCGTTCCTGATCCTGCCCGCCTTCGCGGTGATCTACCTCGTCGTGGCGCCCACCGGCCTGTGGCGGCGGGTGCGCCAGACGCTGCTCGCGGGCGTCGCGCTGGCCGTCGCCGGCGGCTGGTGGGTCGCGGTCGTCGAACTGCTGCCCGCCTCCGCCCGCCCGTACGTCGGCGGCTCGCAGGACAACAGCTTCCTGTCGCTCACCTTCGGCTACAACGGCCTCGGCCGGGTCGACGGCAACGAACGCGGCAGCGTGGGCGGCGGCGGCCGCCTCCCGGCCGGGCTCGACCTGCCGGCCGGCGCCGCGCAGGGGATGAAGAACCGCGGCTGGGGCCAGACCGGCATCACCCGCCTGTTCGGCAGCGACATCGGCGGCCAGATCGCCTGGCTCCTGCCGGCCGCGCTGATCCTGCTGCTGGTCGCGCTCTGGGCGACCCGCCGCTACGCCCGCACCGACACCGCCCGCGCGGCGTTCCTGGTCTGGGGCGGGTGGCTGGTCTCCACCGCGCTGATCTTCAGCTTCATGTCCGGGATCTTCCACCAGTACTACACCGTGGCGCTCGCCCCGGCCGTCGCCGCACTGGTCGGCATGGGCGTGGACGGGCTGTGGCGGGCGCGCCACCGCCTGCCGTACGCGCTGGTCCTCGCGGGAACCCTCGCGACGACGGCGGTGTGGGCGTTCGTCCTGCTCGGCCGCAGCTCGGACTTCCTGCCGTGGCTGCGCTGGGCGGTCCTGGCCGCCGGGCTCGCGGCGGCGGCCGCGCTGGTAGCCGGGCAGTTCGCGGGGCGGACCTCCGGGCGGACCGGGGCGCGGATCGCCTCGGTGGCCGGCCTCGTGGGCCTCGCGGCGGCGCTCGGCGGCCCGGCGGCGTACGCGGTGGACACCGTCGGCACGGCGCACAACGGCTCGATCATCACGGCCGGGCCGTCCGTCAAGGGCGCGTTCGGGCCGGGCTCGTTCGGCAAGGGCGGCCGGGGCGGCAAGGGCGCCACGGGCAACGGCCGGGGCTTCGGCGGCCAGTTCCCCGGCGGGCAGGGCGGTCAGGGCGGGCAGGGCGGCCAGGGCGGCTTCCCCGGCGGCCGGGCCCCCCACGGCCAGAACGGCGGCGGCTTCCCGGGCGGCTTCGGCGGCGGCCAGGGCGGCTTCCCCGGTGCCGGCAACGGCTCCGGCAACAGCTCCGGCAGCGGCAGCGCCGACGGCGGTCGCCACGAGCGCGGCAACGGCACCGGCACCGGCACCCCGGGCATGCCCGGCGCGGCGGACCCCGAGGGCGCGGGCGGCTTCGGCGGCCCCGGCGGCACGGGCGGCGGCATGGGCGGCGGCATGGGCGGCCTGCTCGGCGGTACCAAGGTCGGCGACGAGGCCGCGGCCCTCCTCAAGCAGGACGCCGACCACTACACCTGGGCCGCCGCGACCACCGGCTCCCAGAACGCCGCGAGCTACCAGCTCGCCACCGGCAAGCCGGTGATGGCCCTCGGCGGCTTCAACGGCACCGACCCGTCGCTGAGCCTGGCCGACTTCCAGAAGTACGTCCAGGAGGGCAGGATCCACTGGTTCATCGGCGGCGGCTCGCACCGCGGCTTCGGCGGCGGCGGTGCCGGCGACGACAGCGGGCAGCAGAACGAGAGCGCCCAGATCGAGGCGTGGGTGACCGGCCACTTCACCGCGAAGACGGTCGGCGGCGCCACGTTCTACGACCTCACGGCGGCCCCGTCCTCCTGAGCCGGACGAACCCCGAGGGGCGCACCGCGAACCACGCGGTGCGCCCCTCGGCGCGTCGACGGCCGGCCGTCAGTCCGTCGCGCAGTGCGTGCCCGCCTCCGGCAGCCGCCCGTCCACCAGGTACGAGGTGACCGCGCCGCGCACGCAGCCGCTCTTGTCGTACGCGGTGTGCCCGTCGCCCTCGCGCGTCAGCAGCACGCCGTGCTCGAAGCCGGCCGCCATCCGCTGCGCCCACGGGTAGGGCGTGACCGGGTCGCCGGTGGAGCCGACGACGAGGACCGGGGCGCTGCCCGGCGCCCGCACCGTGTGCGGCTGCTCGGTCGAACGGTAGGGCCAGGGGCGGCAGTCGGGGTCGAGCAGGGTGGCCCGGGTGTCGTGCGAGCCGGTCAGCGGGGCCCGGGCGGAGAGGTCGGCGAGCGCCTCGCGCAGGTCCGCGTCGGTGGGCGCCAGCGGGGCGTCGGCGCAGTGGATCGCGGCGTACGCGTCGGCGGGCGTCTCGAAGTGGCCGTCCTCGTCGCGGCCGGTGTTGGCGTCGGCGAGCTTGAGCAGTTCGTCGCCGTCGGCGCGGGTGATCGCGGGTTCGATGGCCGTGCGCAGCCGCTCCCACGAACGGTGCCCGTCGTAGAGGACGTTGAGGACGCCGTTCCAGCCGAGGGTCGCGGTGACCGGCCGCCCGCCGGAGGTGCTCAGCGGGTGCTTCTTGAGGCCGTCGAGGAACGTGGCGAGCCGCTTGGGGGCGGTGTCCGGGTCGGTGCCGAGCGGGCAGAAGTCCTCGGCCGAGGCGCAGTCGGCGGCGAACGCGGTGAACTCGGTCTCGGTGGCAACGGCCTGCTCGCCGTTCATGTGCAGGAGGTCGGTGCTGCGCTCGACGGCGCCGTCGAGCACGAGCCGGCCGGTGCGCTCGGGGAACTCCTCGGCGTACAGGGCGCCGAGGTAGGTGCCGTAGGAGAGGCCGAGGAAGTCGAGCTTGCGGTCGCCGAGGGCGCTGCGCAGCACGTCCATGTCGCGGGCGCTGTTGCGGGTGCCGACGAACGGGAGCACCTTGGCGTACTTGGCCCCGCAGGCGTCGGCGAGCACCTGGCCGTGGTCGTAGGACGGGTCGTCGGTGCTGGTCCACTCGTCGCGGGTGCGGTCGTCGAGGCAGGTGACGGGGATCGTGCGCCCGGCGCCGCGCGGGTCGAAGCCGACCAGGTCGAAGTGGTCGTGCAGCGGGGTGTCGAAGCTCCGCCAGCCCCACTGGACCTGGGAGACGCCGGAGTTGCCGGGGCCGCCGGGGTTGAGCACGAGCGAACCGAGGCGGTGGGCCGGGTCGGCGGCGGGCACGCGGGCGAGGGCGACGTCGATGGTCTCGCCGCCGGGGTCGGCGTAGTCGAGCGGCACCTTGAGGACGGCGCACTGCACGACCGTCTCCTCGGGGTCGCCGTTGCCGTCGTCGCTGCAGGGCGCCCACGCGATCCGCTGGTCGTAGAGGGCGCGCAGGGCCGGGGAGGCGGTGTCGGAGACCCGTTCGGCGATCGGCGCGCGGGGGGCGGTGCCCGCTGCGCCGCCCGGGGCGACGGAGCCGGTGCAGCCCGCGGGCAGCGCGACGGCGAGGGCGGCGGCGAGGGCCGGCAGGGCGCGCCGCGGGTACCGGGGGATCATCGAGTCCACCGCCCACGAATACCACCTGGCCGGTGCTCCGGTCACGCCGGGGACCTGCGGGGACGGCGGGATCGGGCGTTCACCGGGCGGAGCACTGTTCGAGCATGGTCTTCTTGTCGGCTTCGGTGACCGGGAGTTGGTACTTGAGCGACACCTGGGCGAAGCGCACCGCGTACGCGCAGCGGATCTCGGTGTCGGCCGGCAGCCACGCGGCCGGGCCGGAGTCGCCCTTGGAGGCGTTCTGGGAGCCGTCGGCGGGGATCAGGTTGAGCGGGTCGTTGGCGATCCGGACGCGCTTGGCCCTGTCCCACGTGGCGGCGCCCATCTGCCAGTCGTAGGAGAGCGGCATCACGTGGTCGATCTGGATCTTCGTGGCCTGCTGCTTGGTCCACCGGACGGTCGTGCCGGTGTACGGGTCGAGGATGGTCATCGCGGTGACGACGCAGTCCGAGCCGTCCTTGTGCTCGACGGCCGTGCCGTCGCGGGCGAGCAGGTCGTTGCGGGTGTCGCAGTTGTTGCGCCCGAGCGGGACGCCCTCGACGTTGTCGGTCCAGGCGGGCCCGAACTCGCTCCGGTCGTAGCCGTCCCGCGGGCCGGGGGCGGCGGTGGCGACCTTCGCGATGAGGTCGCGGCCGGCCTTGCGGTCCTGCGGCGAACTCAGCGGCGCGAGACCGGGTTTGGTGCCGTCGGGGTTCTCCAGCGGACTGGTGCCCGCGCCCCCGGCCCGGACGTGCGGAGTGCCGTCGCGCCCGCCGACGAGCCACCCGGCCAGCGCGAGCACGCATATGGGGAACACGGTGGCGGCGGACAGCGCGGTGCGGCGGGCGGGCACGGAGGACTCCCGGGGTGAGGGGCGGTCTGACGGCGCACCAGCAGATCAGCCACCCCAAGAGCTGGTCAAGGCGACGCCACGCGAACCCCAAGGAGCATGTCGAAGATCACAATTGCCGAACGGCGCGCCCTATCCGCCGATCGCGGACATCGGGCGCTCCGGCCGGACGAAGTCCTCGGAGTTGATGGCGTGTCCGGGGCCCTTGCGGCCGATGGTGGCGCGCCAGGCCGCCTCCACCGCGTCGTCGTCGGCGCCGCCGCGCAGGAGGGCGCGCAGGTCGGACTCCTCGGTCGCGAACAGGCAGTTGCGCAGCTGCCCGTCCGCCGTGAGGCGGACCCGGTCGCAGCCGCCGCAGAACGGGCGGGTGACGGAGGCGATCACGCCGATCACGGTGTCGGTGCCGGCGACGCGCCACTCCTCGGCGGGGGCGTTGCCGTGCCGGCCGACCGGGACGAGGTCCCAGCGGGCGCCGAGGACGGCGAGGATCTCGTCGGCGGTGACCATCGTCGAACGGTCCCAGGCGCCCTGCGCGTCCAGCGGCATCGACTCGATGAACCGCATCCGGTAGCCGTGCTCGGCCGCGAACTCGGCGAGCGGCACGATCTCGTCGTCGTTGACGCCGCGCACCGGCACGGCGTTGACCTTCACCGGCGCGAGGCCCGCGGCCTGCGCCGCGGCCAGGCCGGCGAACACGTCGGCGATCCGGTCCCGGCGGGTGATCGCCGCGTAGCGCTCGGGCCGCAGCGTGTCCAGGCTGACGTTCACCCGGTGCAGCCCGGCCTCGCGCAGCGCGGCGGCGGTGCGGGCGAGCCCGATGCCGTTGGTCGTCAGCGACACCTCGGGGCCGAGCGCGGTGATCCGCCCGACCAGGTCCGGCAGGCCGCGGCGCAGCAGCGGCTCGCCGCCGGTGAGCCGGACCGACGTGATCCCGAGCCGCCGGACGGCGATCCGCACCAGCCGCAGCACCTCGTCGTCGCCGAGCACCTCGGCCTTGGGCAGCCAGTCGAGACCCTCGGCCGGCATGCAGTACGTGCAGCGCAGGTTGCAGCGGTCGGTGAGCGAGACCCGCAGGTCGGTGTGGACCCGGCCGAAGCGGTCCAGCAGCGGGCGCGGTGCGGTGTTCATCTGCCAAGTACAGGGGCCGCGGGGGCGCACCGCCAGCGGCCGAACCGCCGGGGACCGGCCACGACCTGCGGCTTCGCCTTGTGGATTCGTACAACTGTGGGTTCCCACGATGCGCGGCGGCGCCCCGGGCGGGCAGGCTGGGCCCATGCAGACCACTCCCGGGCCCCCCGCGCCGGTCGCCGCGCTCGTGCTCGCCGCCGGCGGCGGGCGCCGGCTCGGCGGGCGGCCCAAGGCGCTGATCCGCTACGACGGCCGGCCGCTGGTCGAACACGCGGTGGCCGTCGTGCGGGCCGGCGGCTGCACGGACGTGACGGTGGTGCTGGGCGCCGAGCGCGAGAAGGTCCGCGCCACCGCCCACCTGCCGGGCTGCCGTCTGGTCGCCAACCCGGACTGGGCGGGCGGCATGGGCTCCTCGCTGCGGGCCGGCCTGGCCGCGCTCGCCCCGGGCGCGTCCGCGGTGCTGGTGATGCTCGTCGACACCCCGGGCGTCACCCCGGCCGCGGTGGCCCGCCTGCTGGCCGCGCACCGGGCGGGCGCCGACCTCGCCGCGGCGGCCTACGGCGGGCGGCGCGGGCACCCGGTGCTGATCGGCGCCCGGCACTTCGCGGAGGCCGCCCGGGGCGCGACGGGCGACGCGGGAGCCCGCGCGCTCCTGACGGCGCACGCGGACGCGATCACGCTCGTCGAGTGCGCCGACATCGCCGTCCCGGACGACCTCGACACCCCGGCCGACCTGGCCCGCTGGTCCGCCGGGTGACCATCCGCCCGGCGCACACCACCGGCCCGCGCCGCCCCACCGCACGCTCCGCACACCGACCGGCCGCACACCCCTGATCTCTCCCTGAGGATTGCCCCATTCCGCGTCCATCGGCCCCGGTTTCAGGGAGCATGGGAGGCGTCCTCCCACCCGACTCGAACGGACGGAGCCCGAGATGGCCGGACTGCCCGACGACTTCACCGGACACGACCCCGCTCGCCACGGGCCGGGGGCGGGCGGTGGCGGCCGGGCGATCCGCTGCCCGGCCTGCCGCCGCGAACACCTCTACGAACCGCCCTCGCTGCCCTGTCCCTGCGGCGCCTCCCTGAAGGTGCCGCTGCTGCGCGGCGGCGTGCCCGTGCAGGTGCGCTTCCGCTCCTGGGAGGACTCCTGGCTGAGCATGCGCTGTCCGCACTGCGGGCGCTCCGACCAGTGGCCGCAGCCCGAGTTCACCTGCAACTGCGGCGCCACCGTCCGCCTGCCGGTGGACCGCACCACCCGCCTGGGCGGCGGCGGCACCGCCGCCCCGCTCGGCGGCACCGGGCCGCAGCCCGCCCGCCCGTACCCGGCGCACCCGATGAACGCCCCGGTGCCCGCCCCGCCCGGCGGCAGCGGCGGCCCGGCCAAGCCCTTCCGCCACCGCGCGCCCTTCCGCCCGCACCCGGTGCGCACCTCCCAGGACGCCGTGTTCACCGCCGCCCGCTACCTGGAGTGGCTCGGCTTCGACGACCTGGAGCTGACGGAGGCCCAGGAGCGCGACGGTGTCACCCTGCTGGGCAGCCGGATGGTCGCCCAGGTCGACACCTGGACCGAGCCCGCCGACGTCAAGTCGGTGGAGTGCCTGTGGCTGCAGACCCTGCACGCCGAGGAGATGGCCGCCGCGATGTTCACCCTCGCCGGCTACTCCCACCAGGCCACCGTCCGCGGCGAACAACTGCTGGTCGCCCTGTTCAGCCTGGACCTCGCCGGCGTCCCGCAGCCCGCCAACGGCGCCGCCGAGGCGCTGATGGAGACCGGCTGGACCTCCTGACCCCGCCCGCCCCACTGGATCGATTCCTCCGCGGACGCAACAACCTGCGCTCGTGATCTGGTGCACAAGCTCACCCGCGTGTTGAATTGCCGCCACAGCGCGGACCCCGTCCTGTCGCCGAACTCCCCTCGCCCGCAAGGTGAGCAGGAGCCCGGCGCCAGGACCTGCGGGGTGCCGTGCCGATGCTGGATGGCGCACACAAGGAGGTGGCGTTGTCGGAGCACGGATGGGGCCCGAGCGGCCCGGACGGGCGGGGGCGGGCGGCACCGGAGGAGCCGGGGGACGCCGTGTGGCGGCTACGGTCCCGGGGGTGCTGGCAGGAGGCCGCCGACGTGCTGCGACCGGCCGCCGAACACGATCCGGCGGTCGCCCTCGGGCGCGCCGAACTCCTCATCGAGCGCTGCCTGTTCACCGCGGCGCACTGGACGCAGGCGGAGCAGGCGCTGCGCCTGGCCGAGGCCGGCGTCACCACCACCGAGCAGCGCGCGGCCGCCGCCTGCGCCCGCGGCTTCCTGGCGTACCTCGCCAGCGTGCTCGGCCCCCGCGACCGGCTCGACGAGGCGCAGGCCGCGTTCGGCCGCACCTCGGCACTGCTCCCGCCGGACGCCCCCGGGCGCCCGCTGCTGGACTTCCGCCGCGGCCTGGTCGCGGAGAACCTCCTGCGGGACCGCGGTGCCGCCTGGATCGCCTACCGCAGGGCGCACGACGGCGCCGGCGAGCGCGGCGACGAGCTGCTGCGCTCCTACACCTGGCGCCACCTCGCCGCACTGGCGCTCGCGCGCGGGGACCACGGCCACGCCCGTGAGGGCTTCGACGCCTCGCTGCGCCTGCGCGAGCAACTCGGCTTCACCGTGGGCGTCGCACCGGCGCTCGCGGCGCTCGCCGAGGTGTCCGAACCGGCCGAGGCGGCCCGGCTGCGCGCCGAGGCCACCCGGCTCGTCCACGCCCTGGGAGGCGTACCCGTGTGGCTCGCGCGTCAGCTGGGCGCGGGCCGCGCTCCGGCGCCTCCCCCGGACGGACGCATCGGACGGGAGACCAGGGGCAGCATCAGCTAAGGTGAGCCTAACCTGGCCGGGGAGAGCAGCGCCCCGGCCGGGTTCGCCTTGCCGCTCCCGGGCACCGCCATGCCCCGGCCCGGCGCGGGCGCGCGCCGGGGCTCCGCCCAGCGGTCCGGCGGGCCCCGCCGTGCCACCCGCCGGCGGGCCCGGACGACCCGATGGGGCCCGCCCATGACCGCGACCAGCGCCACCGCGAGCAGCACCCGGCCCGGCCCCGCGCCGCGCGCCCCGCACACCACCACGGCCGGCCCCCACCCCGACGCCTCCGATCCCGCCGACCCCGCCGACCCCTGCGCCGCCGCCTACCGCCGGCTCGCCGTCCTCTCCCCCGTCCTGCGCGTGCACTGCGCCCCGCCCCGGCGCGGCCGCGGCTGGATCCCCGCCGCCGACCTCGCCGACCGCCCCGGGGCCGTCCGCGACCTGATCGCCCACGACGCCCGCCAGGGCCTCGCCCGCCACGGGCAGCCGCTGCGCCCGGACGTCGCCGCCGGCTTCGCCCTGCACCGCTTCGCCTGGCCCGCCTCCCTGCTGTTCACCGCGCCGTGGTTCCTGGAGCGACGCGTCCCGCTGCTCACCCCCGCCGACGTCTCGCTGCGCCGCCGCACCGGCGAGGTGACGGTCCGCCCGGGCGCCTTCGCCTGCCTGCCCGAGGACCCGGCCGCCGGCCTGCCGCAGGCCCGGCCGGTGCCGGGCGGGGCCGCGCTGGCCGCCGAACTCCGGCGGGCGGTGGGCGGGTTCCTCGCGCCGGTGCTGGCCGCGTTCCGCCCCGAGGTGCGGCGCGGGCCGCGCGTGCTGTGGGCGATGGCCACCGACGCGGCGGTCGAGGGGCTCTGGCACGTCGCCGGACTGCTCGGCGAGGAGGAGCGGGCGCGGACCGAGCTGACCGCCCTGCTGGACCCGGCCGCCCCGGCGTGCGCGCCCGGCGCGGCCACCACCTCCGCCCCGGGCCCGTCCCCCTTCACCCCGGGCGCCGGTTTCGGCCCGCGGGGCGGCGGCCCCGGCGGTCCTTCGGGTACCGACCGGGCGCGCGCCAGCTGCTGCCTCGTCTACACCGCCGAGCCCGCGGCGATGTGCGGCGGCTGCCCGCGCGTCACGCGGAATTGACGAAAGGACGTGCGAGCGGGAATCCGGAAAGCCCGGAATTCCGGCAATCGTCCGCCGCACATTGATACGAAAATGCGATTGAGTCGGGGTCAGAAATCCCTCTACTCAGCGCATTGACGGCGAATCGGCCATTCCTTCGGCACGCATCCGTCATGATGGTCCCCGCCATCACGACGCAGGAACGCGACGCAGGAAAGCGAGGCTGGTCCCGGCGATGAAATTGTCCGACATACCGCTCGGCTGGGCCGTCACCGGAGGCGTAGGGCTGCTGGTCAGCGCACTCCTCCTGGCCCTGGCCCGGAGCCGGGGATCCGCCGCCGCGGGCGCGGACACCTGGGAGCGAACCGAGGAACGGCGCCGCCGCAAGGAATCCCTGTACGGGGGTGCCTCCTACACGCTGCTGTTCTGCTGCGCCGCCGTCGCCGCCGCGCTCTCCTTCCACGGCCTGGTCGGCTTCGGGGTGCAGAACCTGAACCTCTCCGGCGGCTGGGAGTACCTGGTGCCGTTCGGGCTCGACGGCGCGGCGATGTTCTGCTCGGTGCTCGCCGTCCGCGAGGCCAGCCACGGCGACGCCGCCCTCGGCTCGCGCCTGCTGGTGTGGCTGTTCGCCGGCGCCTCCGCCTGGTTCAACTGGGTGCACGCCCCGCGCGGCTTCGGCCACGCCGGCGCCCCGCAGTTCTTCTCCGGGATGTCGCTCTCGGCGGCCATCCTGTTCGACCGGGCGCTCAAGCAGACCCGCCGGGCCGCCCTGCGCGAGCAGGGGCTCGTCCCGCGGCCGCTGCCGCAGATCCGCATCGTGCGCTGGCTGCGCGCGCCGCGCGAGACGTACGCGGCCTGGTCGCTGATGCTCCTGGAGGGCGTGCGCAGCCTCGACGAGGCGGTGGACGAGGTCCGCGAGGAGAAGCGGGAGCGGGTGGCGGAGAAGGAGCGCCGCAGGCTCGCCGGGCGCCGGGAGCGCGCCGAGATCCGGGCGATCAGCCGCAGCAACGGCGCCTGGCGCGGCGGACGCGGCGGCGCCCGGCAGTTGGAGTCCGCCGGCTCGGAGCCCGCCATAGCCGGCGGGCCCGGGGCGGAGCGCTCCGCCGGCCCCCGCGGGGTCGAGGCCGCGGCCGGGGGCACCGTGGTGCCGCCCGGCCTCCCGGCCCGCCCCGAGCTGCGCACCATCGACCTCACCGCCGACGAGGACACCGTGACGCTGCCCCGGCTGGACTCGCTGGAGCAGAAGCTCAAGGACCTGGAGCAGCAGTTCGGCTAGCGCCGCGGCACGGGCGCGCTCCTACGCTGCCGCGGCTCCTACGCGGCAGCGGCGCCGCCGCTGAGTTCGAACCACATGCGCTTGCCGGAGCCGCGCGGCTCGACGCCCCAGGCGTCCGCGAGCGCCTCCACGAGCATCAGGCCACGTCCGGAGGAGGCCTGTTCGCCCGGTGTCCGGCGGGTCGGCCACAGGTCCGACTCGTCCTCCACCTCGACCCGCAGCCGGGCCCGGCCGCCGTCGGAGGCCGCCTCCCGGTAGAGGCGGGCGGTGAACATGGCGTCCCGGTCGGTGTGCCGGATGGCGTTGGTGACCAGCTCGGAGGAGAGCAGCTCGGCGGTGTCGATGAACTCGGCGACGCCCCAGCGGCGCAGCGCGTCGCGCAGTTCCGCCCGCACCTCGGCGATGCGGGCGAGGTCGGCCTGGCCGATCCGGCGGCGCAGCTGCTGGGCGGCCAGGCCGCCGGCCGGTCCGTCCCAGCGCAGGAGGAGCAGCGCTATGTCGTCCTCGCGCTCGCTGGAGTCGGCGGCCTGGGAGGCGATCCGGTCGGCCAGGTCCTCCAGCGGGTCGCGGGCGGCCTCCTCGGCGGGCGGGAGCGGCTCGGCGAGCGCCCTGGTGAGCCGGGCGACGCCCTCGTCCAGGTCCATGCCGCGGGACTCCACCAGGCCGTCGGTGCACAGCAGCACCGTCTCGCCCGGGTCGAGGCTGAAGCGGGTGACCCGGTACTCCTGGTCGGGGTCGATGCCCAGCGGCAGGCCGCCGGCCACCGGCACGGTGGCCGCGGTGCCGTCCGAGCGGCGCACCACCGGGTCGAGGTGGCCGGCCCGCACCGCGTAGACGACGCCGTAGTCCACGTTGACCTCGGCGTAGGTGCAGGTCGCGAAGTGGTCGGTGTCCAGGTCGGCGAGGAAGCGGGAGGCGCGGGCCATCACGGCGGCCGGCGGGTGCCCCTCGGCCGCGTAGGCGCGCAGCGCGATCCGCAGCTGGCCCATGATCCCGGCGGCGTGCACGTCGTGGCCCTGGACGTCGCCGATCACCAGGCCCACGTGCCCGCCGGGCAGCGGCACCACGTCGTACCAGTCGCCGCCGATCTGCAGCCCGGAGCCGGCCGCCAGGTAGCGCACGGCCGTGGTGACGCCCGGTACGGACGGCACGGTGCGCGGCAGCATCACCCGCTGGAGGCCGGCCGCCAGCTCGTGCTCGGCGTCGTGCAGCCGGGCCCGGGCCAGCGACTGGGCGACCAGGCCGCCCAGCGTCGTCAGCAGGGTCCGCTCGTCGGCGTCCAGCTCGCGCTCGTCGTCGAAGCTGACCACGCACACGCCGATCGCCCGGCCGCTGGCCACCAGCGGCAGGTAGGCCCAGGAGCCGCGGCCGTTGCGGCTGGTCGGCTCCCACACGTCGGGGTAGCAGTCGCGGTACTCGTCGCGGGAGGAGACGAACACCGGCGCGCGGTGGCGCAGCGCCTCGGCGGCGGGGTGGCCTGCGGGCAGCAGCGTGCGGTCCCAGATGGCGAGCGCGCCGGGCCGGTAGCCGGAGGCGCCGAGGATCCGGGCCCGCCCGGCCTCGAAGGCGGCCAGCACCAGGCCGTCGGGCGGCAGCCCGGGCAGCGGCAGCTCGGTGAAGACCCGGGCGACGTCCCGAACGGTGACCGCCTCGGACAGCGCGCGGGCGGCCTCCTTGATGAAGCGGGAGCGCTCCTCGCGCAGCAGCGCTAGCCGGTCGGCGCGGTCGCGCTTGTGCAGTTCGACGGTGGCGTCCCAGACGAAGCCGACCATCCGGGAGGCGCGCCCGAAGGCGTCGGCGAGCACCCGGCCGCGGAAGCGCACCGCGCGCATGGTGCCGTTCGGCCCGACCGTGCGGTAGTAGGCGCCGCACTGGCCGAGCTCGGCGACCGCGCGCTCGACCCGGCGGCGCACCACGGGCGCGTCCTCGGGGTGCAGCAGGGCGAGGAAGGAGGCGGCGGTGCGGTCGAACGCGCCCTGGCCGACCTCGTCCAGGCCGATGATCGCGCAGGCCCGTGGGTCGCCCTCCAGCACGTCGCGGCGGATGTCCCAATCGAAGGAGCCGATGCCGTTGGCGGCCATCGCGGGCTCCAGCCAGTCCGGCATGGCGTCGCCGGCGGCGGACGGCAGCCCGCCGGGGAGCATCGGCGCCAGGCGGCCGACGGCCCCGGGGGCGGTGCGCAGCGGGCGCCGGCGCACGGCCTGGGCGGGCGGCTTCGCCCGGCCGGTGCCCGTGGTCGTGGGACCGGGTGAGCCGACCGGCGGGTCGGCCGTGGACGCGCCGGGAGGAAGCGCCGGCCCCGGCGACTCGGGCTCAGTGGGCATGCTGCTCCTGCCGCTGCCGTGACGGACCCGCCGACCGTCCGGCCGGACCGCGTGGCGATGTGGTGGGTGGTGCTGGATCGGACGGTGCCGGCCTGCGGCGGTCAGTCGAGGTACCGTCTCCCCGCTGCTCTCCGCACGTGGTCACACATTCCCACCATCCTGGCCAATGTTCGGCCCAGCGGCAATGGCAACGGGCCGGAAATCTTCTGTTCCGCCTTCTGTTCAGGGCGTCCTTCGACGACGAATGAACCGCATCCGAACTATTCTGCGGGCAGGTCGCGCGCTCCGGCGATTTCCGCGGCGCACCGGCGCGGCACCGGCTGCGGATCCGACCGTAGGCCCGGCCGCGGGTCCGGTCAGGGCGTCGCGAGCTCGAACCAGGTGACCTTGCCGTCGCCGCGCAGCTGGACGCCCCACGCGTCCGCGAGCGCCTCGACCAGCATGAGCCCGCGGCCCGAGGTCGCGTACTCGGCGTCCGGGTCGCGCCGGCGGCCGGGCAGCCGGGTCGCGCCGTCCTGCACCTCGATCCGCAGCCGGTGGTCGGTGCCGAGCACCGCGTCGAACACCGCGCCCTTGCCGGTGTGCAGCAGCGCGTTGGTCACCAGCTCGGAGGAGAGCAGCTCGGCGGTGTCGGAGAGCTCCGGCACCCCCCAGTGGCTCAGTGCGGTGCGCAGCCGGTGCCGGACCGAGCCGACGGCGACCAGGTCGGCCGGGTCGAGCGTCAGATGGAGCCGGCGGTGCAGCGCGCAGCCGGGGGCGGTGGCACCCGGCAGGGCGGTCCCCGTCGTGCCGCCCGGAGCCTGGACCGGCCCGGACCGGTAGGCGTCGCCCGAACTCGTCCGCTGCCGCGGGAATCGCGACTGACCGTCCATCACCACTTGCCCCCGCCCTCGCATCCGGGCCCCCGGGCAGGATCCCCCGCCCGCCGGGTGGCCCTCCTCGTTCCGACCACCATCCTCATGCCCAGCTGACGGCGTTTGCAACAGTGTGCGTCCGATCACGTGGGGTGAAAGGGGCACGGGGAGGTTCGCGTGATCCAACTGCCCGCGCCGGACGGGTTTGCGAAGCGCAGAGCCCGCATTCGAGCCCTCCCCTCGCCGATCCCGCGCACACCCGGCGCGCGGAACCGTGCCCTCCCCGCGCCGTGCGCCGGCCCGTCCCGCCGTCGAGCCCCCTCCCCCGCGCGCCCCGCTCACCCCGCCCGCCGCCCCGGCGCGCCGAACCGGCGCGGAGCCGCAACGCTGGACAGAGCGGCCCGGGCCGGGTTCAATGGCCCGAGAAGTTTGAACGACGTTCTAAACACCCCTGAGCGCCCCGAACGTCCGAGCACCCCCCGAGCCGACCCCCCACCTGCCCGAGGGGCCCGACGAGCCGCGAGCGAGGAACCGTGCGACTGACCCCCACCGAGCGGGACCGGCTGCTGATCTTCACAGCAGCCGAGCTGGCCCGCGCCCGCCGCGCCCGGGGCGTGCGCCTCAACATCCCCGAGGCCACCGCCCTGATCGCGGACACCGTCTGCGAGGCCGCCCGCGACGGCCGGCGCCTGGCCGAGGCCATCGAGGCCGGACGCAGCGTCCTGACCGCCGACGACGTCCTGCCCGGCGTCCCCGACGTCGTCACCGTCGTCCAGGTCGAGGCCGTGTTCGACGACGGCACCCGCCTGGCCGTCGTCAACGACCCCTTCAAGGGCGCCGGCTCGCTCGGCGACGAGGCCCCCGGCGGCGCGCTCGCCGGCGACGGCGCCGGCTACGACCCGGTCGAGGAGACGCTCCTGCTCCCCGTCCACAACACCTCCGAGGTGCCGATCTCGGTCACCTCCCACTTCCACTTCTTCGAGGCCAACCCGCGCCTGGCCTTCGACCGCGCCGCCGCCTACGGCACCCACCTCGCCGTCCCGGCCGGCTCCTCCGTGCGCTTCGACCCCGGCGCCACCGTCGAGGTCGGCCTGGTGCCGATCGGCGGCGAACGCGTCGCCATCGGGTTCGCGGGCCTCGTCGACGGCCCCCTGGACGCCCCCGGCGCCAAGGAGGCCGCCCTGGCCAAGGCCCGCGCCACCGGCTACCTGACCGGCTTCGACGACTCGGAGGTGCCCTCGTGAGCTCGATCACCCCGCACGACTACATCTCCGTCCACGGCCCCCGCGCCGGGGACCGCGTCCGGCTCGGCGACAGCGGCCTCATCGTCCGCGTCGAGTCCGACTCCCAGGCCCCCGGCGAGGAGTTCCTGGCCGGCTTCGGCAAGACCGCCCGCGACGGCCTGCACCTCAAGGCCGCCGCCGTCCGCGACACCTGCGACGTCGTCATCAGCAACGTCCTCGTCATCGACGCGATCCAGGGCGTGCGCAAGACGTCCATCGGCCTCGTCGACGGCCGGATCGCCGCCATCGGCCGCGCCGGCAACCCCGACACCCTCGACGGCGTGGACGTCGTCGTCGGCACCGGCACGACGATCGTCTCCGGCGAGGGCCTCATCGCCACCGCCGGCGCCATCGACACCCACGTCCACCTGCTCTCGCCGCGGATCATGGAGGCCTCGCTCGCCTCCGGCGTCACCACCATCATCGGCCAGGAGTTCGGCCCGGTCTGGGGCGTCGGCGTCAACTCCCCCTGGGCGCTGCGCCACGCCTTCAACGCCTTCGACGCCTGGCCGGTCAACATCGGCTTCCTCGGCCGCGGTTCGTCCTCCGACCCGGCCCCGCTGATCGAGGCCCTCGCCGAGGGCGGCGCCTCCGGCTTCAAGGTGCACGAGGACATGGGCGCCCACACCCGCGCCCTCGACACCGCACTGCGCGTCGCCGACGAGTACGACGTCCAAGTGGCCCTGCACACCGACGGGTTGAACGAGTGCCTGTCCGTCGAGGACACCATCAAGGTGCTGGAGGGCCGCACGATCCACGCCTTCCACATCGAGGGCTGCGGCGGCGGACACGTCCCCAACGTCCTCAAGATGGCCGGCGTCCCCAACGTCATCGGCTCCTCCACCAACCCCACCCTGCCGTTCGGCCGCGACGCCCTCGGCGAGCACTTCGGCATGATCGTCTCCGCGCACGACCTCAAGGTCGACCTGCCCGGCGACGCCGCCATGGCCCGCGACCGCATCCGCGCCGGCACCATGGGCGCCGAGGACGTCCTGCACGACCTCGGCGTCATCGGCATCACCTCCTCCGACGCCCAGGGCATGGGCCGCGCCGGCGAGACCGTCCGGCGCACCTTCGCCATGGCCGGCAAGATGAAGGCCGAACTCGGTCCCCTCGACGGTGGGTACGGGACCACCGAGGGCGGCGACGACAACGAGCGCGTCCTGCGCTACATCGCCAAGCTCACCATCAACCCCGCCATCGCCCACGGGCTCTCCCACGAGGTGGGCTCGATCGAGGTCGGCAAACTCGCCGACATCGTCCTGTGGCGCCCCGACCACTTCGGCGCCAAACCGCAGCTCGTCCTCAAGGCCGGATTCCCCGCCTACGGCGTCGTCGGCGACCCCAACGCCTCCACCGACCGCTGCGAACCCCTGGTCCTCGGACCGCAGTTCGGCGCCCACGGCGCCACCGCCGCCGACATCTCGGTCGCCTTCGTCGCCCAGGCCGCCGCCGACGGCGCCTACCTCGACCGCCCCGCCGACGGCCTGCCCACCCGCCGCCGCCGCGTCGGCGTCCGCGGCACCCGCGGCATCGGGCCCCGCGACATGGTGCGCAACGCCCGCCTCGGCCACGTCGAGGTCACCGAGACCGGCCTGGTCTCGCTCGACGGCTCGCCGCTGCGCTCCGAACCGGCCGACAGCGTCTCGCTCAGCCGCCTCTACTTCCTCTGACCTCCTCCCCCAAGGACCCCCCTGATGACCACCCCCACGCCCGCCTCCCTCGGCTACCGGATGCCCGCCGAATGGCACCCGCACGACCGCACCTGGATGGCCTTCCCGACCACCAACCCCACCTTCGACACCCCGGAGAACCTGCACGCCGGACGCGAGGCCTGGGCCGCGGTCGCCAACACCATCGTCCGGTACGAGCCGGTGACCCTCATCGTCAACACCGGGGAGAGCGCCGAGGCCAGGAGGTACGTCTCCGAGCAGGTCGAGATCGTCGAACGCCCCCTGGACGACGCGTGGATGCGCGACATCGGCCCGTCCTTCCTGATCGACGGCAAGGGCTCGCTCGCCGCCGCCGACTGGATCTTCAACGGCTGGGGCGCCCAGTCCTGGGCCCGCTGGGACAAGGACCAGCACATCGCCGAGCACATCGGCGAACTGACCGGCGTCCGGCGCTTCGTCTCCCGCCTGATCAACGAGGGCGGCGGCATCCACGTCGACGGCGAGGGCACCGTGCTCGTCACCGAGACCGTCCAGCTCGGCGAGGGCCGCAACAGCGACTGGACCAAGGAGCAGGTCGAGGCCGAACTGCACGCCTTCCTCGGCACCACCAAGGCCGTCTGGCTGCCGCGCGGACTCACCCGCGACTACGACGAGTTCGGCACCCGCGGCCACATCGACATCGTCGCCTCCTTCGTGCGCCCCGGCGTCGTCGTCGCCCACGTCCAGCCGGACCCGGCCCACCCCGACCACGCCGTCTGCCAGGAGCTCGTCGCCATCCTGCGCGCCTCCACCGACGCGCAGGGCCGCCAGCTGGAGGTCGTCGAACTGCCCGCCCCCACCGTGCTGTTCGACGAGGACGGCGAGCCGGTCGACTACTCCTACATCAACCACTACGTGGCCAACGGCGCCGTCATCCTGTGCGGCTTCGACGACCCGCGCGACCAGGAGGCCGCCGACATCCTCGGCGAGGCCTACCCCGGCCGCACCGTCGAACTCGTCGACGCCCGCGGGATCTTCGCCAACGGCGGCGGCATCCACTGCATCACCCAGCAGCAGCCCGAGGCCTGACGGGACGCCACCGGAGCGGGGGACGCACGCCCCGCTCCGGTAGCGTTCGGTCCCGCTGCGAACCACGACCTCCGCTGCGCACCGAGGGAGAGCACGACACATGGCGGACGCCCGCCCGCGCCGGCCGGCGCGCCCCCGCGAGGAGGTCTTCGCCACCGCCCGCGCCGCGATCGCCGAACACGGGCTCGCCAAACTCACCATGGCCGGGCTCGGCAAGCAGCTCCAGATGAGCGCCGGGCACCTGCTCTACTACTTCGGCAGCAAGGACCAGCTGCTGCTGGAGACCCTCCGCTGGAGCGAGGACCAGCTCGGTGCCCGCCGCCGCGAGGCCCTCACCGACCAGGCCCGCGACCCGTGGCAGCGCCTCGACGCCTACCTGCGGCTCTACCTCCCCGAGGGCCCCGGCGACCCGCGCTGGATCCTGTGGATCGAGGTGTGGGGCCGCTCCCCCGCCAGCGCCGAACTCCGCCAGGGCCAGCAGGACATCGAGGCGCCGTGGCAGTCCGACCTGGCGGGCCTCGTCGACGAGGGCACCGCCGCCGGCCACTTCACCCCCGGCCCGACCGCCGACCGCGCCACCCGGATCCGCGCGCTGCTCGACGGGCTCGCCGTCCCCGTCGCCCTCGGCCTCCCCGGCAGCCGCACCGACGAGGCCCTCGCCCACGCCACGGCGGTGGCGCGGATCCTGCTGCGGGCGTGACGTGAGGCGGGGGACCGCTTCCTACTCCGTCCAGACGGCGGCGGCCGTGCGGTCGTCCGCGTAGCCCTTCGCCCGGACCTGCACCTGGCGCAGGAAGTCGACCGTGCCCGGCGGGTGCGGGTGGGCCCAGTGCGAGGACAGGAAGTGGGCGACGGCCGGCTCGTCGGCGATCGGGTCCGCCAGGCCCGGCGTGCAGAGCAGCAGGATGTCGCCCGGGGTCGCCGGCACCAGCCGGAAGCGGAACGGCCGCGGCTCCGGCACCGGACCGTCCGCCGGCGCCGGCACGCCGTCCGGGTGGTGCAGCAGCCGGGCCGCGTAGGCGTCGATCCAGTGACCGGAACGCAGCAGGTACAGCCCGCCGGGGCCGACCCCGAATGCCGCCCGGTAGCCGGCCGCCGGGTCCAGCGACACCATCAGGCAGTGCAGTGACGCCGGGGACGGGCCGTCCTCCCCGCCCGGCGCCAGCGCCCGCAGCGGGGCCGCCGCGCCGGTGACCAGCCGCTGGAGGCCGTAGCGCAGCCGGTCGCGGGCGCCGGCGCGCAGGTCGGCGGCGAGACCGGCCCGGCTGCGGCCGATCGCGGCGGCCAGCTGGCGGCAGGCCTCGCCGGCCGCGGTGCCGACCGCCTCGGGCGGCACGTCCTCGTCGGCCGTCGAGCCGCCGTCGTCGAACCCGTTGCGGTCGAAGCCGCCGAGCACGGCGAGCAGCAGCCCGTCCGGGCCGTCGCCGAACCGCGTCACCAGCAGCGCGTCGCGCCGCGGCTCGCCCCGGTACCGGGCGGAGTCGCCGCGCACGGACACGGCCCGCAGGACGGCCGGACCGTACTGGGCGCCCTCCAGGACGGTGTCCGCCACGACGGACCCCAGCGAGCCCGGGTCCGCCTCCGGCACGGCCGTCGGCTCCGGCCCGTACGTCGGCGGGCGCTCCCCCACGTGCGGCACGGCGTCCGCGGCGGCGGCCAGCGGCGAGCGGGCGACGGGACGGGGGGACGGAGCGGGGGCGGGTTCGGGTTCGGGTTCGGGTTCGGCGGCGAGCTCGGGAGCGAGTTCGGGTTCGGGTTCCGCGGCGTGGACGACCTCCGGCTCCGGCTCGGGGGCGCGGACGCGCTCGGGGGCCGGGTCCGGTTCGGGGGCGCGGACGGCTTCCGGTTCCGGCGCGGGCGTGCGGGCCGGTTCCGGCTCGGGCGGAGAGACGTGGACGGCCTCGGGCTCGGGCTCTCGTTCCGGTTCCGCTTCCGGTTGCGGCTCCGGCGCGGGTGCCGGTGCCGGTGCCGCGTCGACGGCGGGCCCGGCTTCGGGCTCCACGGCGGGCTCCGGCCGCACGTCCTCCGGTGCCGCTGCCGCCGCCTCGGGTGCGTCCGGCTTGTCGAGCGCGACGGGGCCCGTCCGGAAGTCCGGTGCCGGGAACTTGTGCGTCTCCGCCGACGGCGACGGCGGGGGCCACTCGACCGGCGCCGACACCGGCGTCGACACCGGGTCCGACACCGGGGCCGGGTCCGGCTGGCCGATCACGTCGAGCGCGGTGTCGAACCAGTCGTCGATGCTGTCCCGCGCGCCCACGGGCGCCTCCGCCGCGGCCCCGGCCGCCGCCTCCGCCTGCCCGCCGGTGCGCTGCGGCGCGATCAGGCCCGCCGCCGTGTCGAACCAGTCGTCGACGCTGCCCGCGCCCGGGTCCGCCCCGGGGGTGTCCGGGAGGGTGCCCGCCGGGCCGTCGTAGACGGCGTCCCACCACCCGTCGTCGGGCCGGTGGGGCTGTGCGGGTGCACCCTGTTTGCTCATCTGGCGGCTCCTGGTCGGTCCGTGGTCGCGCCGCCCCCGGCGGGGCCGGACTCGACGTCATTGTCTCCAAGTGCAACGACGCTGTCCGGGTTTCGGCGACAACCGGACACCGTCCGCAACGTTCCCGGCCACCCCGTCCGCCCCCGCGTTCAGCACCGTTCCGTCCCTGCTTGCCGGAAGTGTCCGGAGCGGGTGTTTCCGTGCCGTTCGGTGCCGTTGGGGGCCGAAAATGGGGCCGGAGGAGGGGCATCGCATCACTCGTTCGGCTGATTAAATGTGCCCATGACCGCGTCGGCCCCCAGCTCGCCCCGACCGGGGAGGGCCGCACCGGCGGGCCGCCCGGCGGGTGTGCTGTGGATCCTGCTGCTGGTCGGGCTGCTGACGGCACTGCCCTGCTCGGGCCGGGCGATGGCCGCCGACCAGGGCTCCCCGGCGCCGTCCACCGTGACGGCGGTCACCACCGTCTCCGCCGCCTCCGGCGCCACGGAGGCCACCGCGGGCACGGCCACCGGCCGCACCGCCAAGCCCGCCGACCACCACCCGCACGTCGACGGACCGCGTCACTGGACCTGGTGCTCGGCCGACGGCCGTCCCCCGCAGCGGGACAACGGCTGCTCCAGCCACCCGTACTGCGGCCAGGACGCCCAGCTGCCCAACCCGCCGCCGCACCCGCAGCCGGTGGTGTCACCGCACGCACCGGCCCCCGAGGCGCTGCCCCGGGTCGCCCCCGCCGGACTGCTCGTCGGCCCGCACCCCGCACCCGATCTGCACGAACTCCAGGTGCACCGCTCCTGAGCGGAACCCGCCGTCCGCCACCGGACGGATCCGCCCTCCCCACTTCATCCGACCGCCGCCCCAGCCGGGCGCGCGGGGACAAAGGACAACCATCATGGGTTCCGCCTCCAAGCAGTCCAGCAAGAACAAGCAGCAGGGCGCCACCGACCGCCGCGCCCGGATCGCCGAGCTGCGCGCCGCCGAGCAGCGCCGCGACCGCCGCAACAAGATCATCGCGATCGTCGCCGCGTGCGTCCTGGTCGCCGGCACCGGCGGTGCCATCGCCTGGGTCCTCAAGGACCAGAGCGACAAGAAGCACGCCCAGGAGGTCGCCGCCAACGCGGACATCCCGGGCGTGAAGACCTTCGGCGACCTGAGCCGCAACCACGTCAAGGACAAGGTCACCTACCCGATGACCCCGCCGGTCGGCGGCGACCACAACGCGGTCTGGCTGGACTGCATGGGCCACGTCTACGACCAGCCGGTCGAGAACGAGCGCGCCGTCCACTCGCTGGAGCACGGCGCGGTCTGGGTGACCTACAACGGCAAGGCCACCCCGGAGGACGTCAAGACCCTCTCCGACAAGGTCAAGGCCACCCCGTACTCGCTCATGAGCCCCTACCCGGACGAGCAGGGCACCATCACCCTGAACGCCTGGAGCACCCAGCTCGTCGTCGACAGCGCCTCCGACCCCCGGGTCAACCAGTTCTTCACCAAGTACGTCCAGGGCAAGCAGACGCAGGAGCCCGGCGCCTCCTGCACCATGGGGCAGATGTGACCGCCGGGAAGCCCGTGACCCCCGACGAACCGCAGGCCGTCGCCGCCCGGCCCCGGCGCCGGCTCTGGTGGCCGGCCGCGCTGGCCGCCGCGGTCGCGCTGGCGCTCGGTGTGCCGGCCCTGGTGGCGAGCGGGACGTCGGCCTCCGGCTCGTCCTCGCTGACCGTCCCGGCGGACAGCTCGCCCGAGGCCGGGTTCGCCCGCGACATGGCGACCCACCACCAGCAGGCGGTGGACCTGTCGTTCATCGTCCGGGACCGCACCTCCGACGAGCCGACCCGCACCCTGGCGTTCGACATCATCAACACCCAGGCCAACCAGCGCGGCATGATGATGGGCTGGCTCGACCAGTGGGGGCTGCCACAGCACTCGCCGGCCAAGCCGATGGCGTGGATGGACATGGGCCACGACTACCAGGCCCACGACGGCTCACTGATGCCCGGCATGGCGACCAACGCCCAGCTGGCGAAGCTGCGCACGCTCAGCGGCAAGGACGCCGAGGTGTACTACCTGCAGCTGATGATCGAGCACCACAAGGGCGGCGTCGAGATGGCCCAGGGCTACGTGGACCTGGCGAAGAACGACAGCGAGAAGCGGCTCGCCCAGTCGATGGTGGTCGCCCAGACCTCCGAGCTGGAGCTGATGACCGACATGCTCAAGGAGCGCGGCGCCGCCCCCGGCGTGCCCGCCTCCTGAGCCGCGTCCGCACGGGCCTGACCGGCCAAGGGGTGCGGTGGGGACGACGGAACGCTCCGTCGTCCCCACC
>NZ_JBHYWI010000104.1:0-27012 GCF_042751525.1 Kitasatospora sp. NPDC059408 | reverse complement strand
CGCCTCGGGAGGTCTCCGCGAGGCGCCGGGCCCGGTCGATCAAGGTGTCAGAAGGGGTCAGTACCCCCGGCCTGACGGGTGTCCGTGGATCTTGCCCTTCGCGTCCCGGTGGACGCGGACCTTCGTCTGCGTCCGCCCCTTGGCGTTGGTGCCGACGCCGAAACCGAACTCGAGCTCACGAACCTCCTTGCCCTTTTTCTTCTCGATCACCTTCCCATGCCGCCACGCGTGCTCGACGAACCGGCGGGCGGACTTCCAGCCGTGGAAGGTCGAGAGGCCGCCGCGCTTCTTCACCTCCCGGTGGTACTCCGGAGTCCCCCGCACGTGCCGGGCCTGCTTCTGCATCGAGATCTGGCAGGCGGCGGACTTGTTGTGGGAGAGCGCCCAGCTGTCGCCGACCTGGACGGAGAAGGTGTGCTGGTCACCGATGGTGAGGTTGAAGACCAGCTGGTCGACGACGAAGCCGAGGTCGTTGACCCGGGTCACGTCGCTGACCGTGCCGTCCGGGGCGATCAGGGCGTCGCCGGCCTCGACCTCGGCCGCGTCCGTCCAGCCCTTGCCGGTGACCCAGAGCGGGTGCTCGGCGGTCGCCCGCAGCGGCTGGCCGCCGTCCGGGCCGGCCTGGATGTCGACCAGGTGCTTGGTGCCGTAGCCGACGATGACGTTGAGCACCGGCTCGGGCCGGGACTCGCCGGTCCCCGGGTCCGTGGACATCACGTAGTCGCCGACCTGGACCTGACCGATCGGCAGCTGCGAGCCGTCGCCCATCAGCACCGGGGTGTCCGGGGCGAAGGAGTTGCAGCCGGAGCTGCGGAACACCGAGCGCGCCCGGGAGGCGAACCGCCCGGCCCGCCCGGCCGCCCGGCTCGCGCGGACGGCCGTGAAGGCGCCCTTCACCGCGGTGTTGGCACCGACCAGTCCGGACAGCGCGGTGACGCCCATCTCCGCCGCCTTGCGCCAGTTGCCCGTCGCGGCGTAGGAGATCGACGAGACGGCCGCGGCCGCCGCACCGATCGGGCCGGGGATGTACGAGGCGACCTCGGAGACCCTGGCCACCACGTGGACCGTCTTCTTCAGCCACTTGGGCATGCCCCAGTTGCCGTCGAGGTCGGTGCAGTTGACCGGGTCGCCGGTGCAGTAGTCGTACGGGCCGGCGTTGCCGCCCGGCACCGGGTCGACCTGCAGGAAGCGTCCCAGGGCCGGGCTGTAGAGGCGGGCGCCCATCAGGATGACGCCGTCCTGCGCCTCGGCGGAGCGCTCCTTGCCGCCCAGCCAGCCGAACCGCACGGCGGCCTGGCCGTCCTGCGGGACGCCGAACTCGTCGAAGTCCAGCACGACCGGCCTGGTGAGGGCGGTGTCGGTGGTGACGACCACCGAGCCGAAGAGGTCGGTCAGCTGGAGCTGGACGTCACCGGTCCTGCCGGTGGTCGCGACGAGGTCGGTGTCCGGGCCAGAGACGTTGCGGGTGACGGTGCCCTGGGTGGTGTCCTCCACCGTCCAGCGGACCTCGTCGGAGTCGTCGCCGTAGTGGTTCAGCTTCGACGTGAGGTTGGACCAGCTGCCGTCGGCCTGCTTCCTGGCGGTGGTGTAGGCGGTCGGCCGGTGTGCGGCGTCCTGCGCCCACTGCTGCCGGGTGTCCCCCTTCTCCTGGGCGGCGACCTTGTCGTTGGCCCAGTAGGTGTCGGTCGCGCCGGTGGCGGTCTTCACGGTGCGCCCGAAGGCGTCGTAGGCGTAGCCGGCGTCGGTGAGCCGGTCGGCGCTGTCGTAGGCGTGGTTCTCGGCGACCGCGCCGGTGGTGGCGCAGGAGCCGTCCGCCGCGGCCGGCGTGGTGGTCTTCGAGAGCCGGTTGGAGTGGGCGTCGAAGGCGTACTGCCGGGTGACGCAGCCGCTGGTGGTGCTGGACTGCTGGGCCTTCACCAGCCGGCCGAGCCGGTCGTACTGGTAGGTGCGGGTGGCGGTGGAGCTGGTGTTGCGGGCCACCTGGCCCTGGGTGGAGACGTCGCTGGTCTGCGCCCAGACGACCGTGTTGTCGGAGGTGCGGGTGTAGGTGCGGCCGGTGGCCTCGCCCACCGCGTTGAAGGTGTCGCGGCGGACGATGCCGCCGGGGTAGGTCTGCTCGACCAGCTGGCCGTCCGGACCGTACGCGGCGGTGAACTCGCCCGCCACGCTGTCGCTGACCGAGGTGACGAGCCCGCGCGGCTCCTTCGCGCGGTCGTAGGCGTACGTGGTGGACCCGGTCGGGTCGGTGACCTTGACCGGCTTGCCGAACCGGTCGAACTCCGTGGTGGTGGTGCCGCCGTCGGCGTCCGTGTACGAGATCAGCCGGCCGAGCGCGTCCATGACGCGGGTGAGCGACTTGCCGTCGGTGGTGGTCCTGACCGCGTCGCCCGTCGCCGGGTCGTACTCGGTGGTGACCTTGGACAGTGCCTGGCCCTCGTCCGAGGTGATCTCGGTGGAGGTGACCCGGTCCGCCCCGTCGTAGGTGGTGACGGTCTTGCGGGTCTTGCCGGCGTTGGTCTCCGTCGTCTCCTCCGGCTCGCCGAACGGCGAGTACCGGGTGATCCGCTTGACCGGCAGGGTGGTCGGCATCCGGGAGCCGTCCGCGCCCGTGACCGGACCGCCGGGCAGGGTGGCGCAGGGGCTGCCCGCCCACTCGGGCCGGTTACCGCACAGGGCGTCGTCCGGGTTGGCACCGGCCGTGTAGAACACCGACTTCACGGTGCTCGCGTCGGCGCCGGTGCCGTCGGGCTTGCGGGACTCCAGCGCGCGGCCGGCCGCGTCGTACTTCAGGTAGGCGGTCGGCTTGGCACCGAGCGCGTCGGTGGTGACCGAGGTGGCCACCCGCAGCTGCCAGCCGGGGACACCGCCGATCGGCGCGTCGTAGCCGTGCTTCGTGACGCGCAGTTCGACGTCGGCGGCGTGGCCGTCGATGCGGGCGCCGTCGGTGGAGGTGGTGACCAGGTGGTACGTCCTGCCGTCCGGCCTGCCCTCGTCGTAGGTGTTGGTGTTGTGGTCCCGGGCGAGCACCGGGGTGCCGGCCGGCAGGGTCGGGTTGAGCGTGGTCTTGGTCAGGGTGACCCGGTCCAGGCCCGCCTGGTAGTACGGCGTGACCGCGGCCGGGTTCTTCCCGGTGACGGTGAGCCGCAGCTCGTGGTCACCGCGGGCGAGCCGGACCGTCGAACCCGCCGTGTAGGAGCTGGTGGTGACGGTCGGGTTGTACCCGTCGAAGGTGCCGCCGACGTTCTGGCCGTCGATCGACAGTTGGACCACGCCGTAGTCCGCGGCCCTGGTCAGCAGCGCGGTCAGCTGGTACTCGCCCTCCTCCGGCACGGAGACCCGGAAGGACGCGTTGTCACCGACCTCGTTCGCGCCGAAGAACACGTGCGCGCCGCCGGACCAGCCGGCCCCGGCGCAGCACTGCGCGAGGGTCTGCACCCGCAGCGGGTCGGTCGCGCCGAGCTGGACGAGGCTCTCGCCCTCGGCCGTGACGGACACCGGCGCGCTCTGGCCCTCGACCTGCTCGGCGAGCGAGGCGCGGTAGACCGGGCCGAGCGTCTCGACGACGTCGAGGCCGTCCGGGGAGTAGACCGTCCGGTGGTCCAGCAGGCGGGCGCGGGAGGCGGAGTCGGCCGGCAGGCCGAGTTCCGCGACGAACCGCTCGGTGTCGGGGTGCGTGCCGATGGCGATGGACCGGTCGGTCGCGTCCAGGGCGCGGACCGCGTGGCCGTAGCGGTCGTACTCCTTGGTGTCGATGTCACCGCCGGGGGTGACGGACGGGGTCGCGGTGTTGACCTCGCTGCCGGAGGCGTCGAGGTAGTGCACGGTGGCGGCCCGGTAGCCGTCGGGGCCCGGCCTGGCGGCCGAAGCGGTGCCGGTGCCCGGGTCGTCCTCGGGGCCGAACACCGCGGTGGCGTCGGTCGGCGCGTCGGTCTGGGCCCAGGCCGCGACGTCCGGACCCGACATCGCGTAGGGGCCGCCCGCGCCGCGGGTCAGCGGCACGTCGTAGACCACCGTGGTGGCGATCTCGCCGTCGACCCGGTCCTTGCTGCCCGGTGCCAGCGAGGCCCGGCGGACCTTCAGCAGCCGGCCCGGGTCCTGGTCGGCCGCGGCCTTGCCGTAGTCGAAGTCCCACGGCAGGTCCCCGGCCGGGGATATCCGGGTCACCCGGCCGGCGTCGTCGTAGTCGTACGCCGTCTTCAGCGGCTGGGCCAGGCGCGGGTCCCACACCCGGGCGAGGCGGCCGCGCTCGTCGTACGCGTAGTGCGCGACCTCGACGGTCTCCTGCTTGGCGGTCACCGGGTTCCACGACCAGACCTTGACGGCCTGCACCCGGTCGGTGAAGTCGCCGGGGGTGCCGGCGACGGCCGTGGTGGCGGCCGCGTAGTCGTAGTCGGTGACCTCGCAGCCGCGCGGCAGCGGGTCGACGGCGCAGCCGTTGGCGTCGTCCACGCCCGGCTCCACGGGCGCGATCACCCGCTTGACCACCGCGCGCCGGTCGGTGGAGTCGTAGACGTACCGGGTCGTGGACGCGGCGTCCGGGCCGGTGGAGGACTGCACGGCGTACACGTCGGACTCGCCCTGGCGGGCGAACACCGTGGTGGAGCCGTCCAGTTCGGTCAGCGTGTAGGTGGCGCCGGTCGCCTTCAGGCCGAGGTGCTCGGCACCCGGCTCGGGGTAGAGCGTGCCGTCCTGCGCCCGCGCGAAGGTGACCGACGTGTCGTCGGTGGCCTTGAGCACCGCGGCGTCCGCGCCCGGGAAGGCGAGCGAGACGTACTCGGCCGCCTCGCCCTGCGCCCCGCCGGCCCACTGCGGGCCGAACGGCGCGACGAGCTCGCGCACCGACATGTTGTCGAAGTACACGGGCCGGTCGGCGTTGTCCGAGTGCCCGTTGTAGAGCCGGACCTGCGCCTCGGTGGCGTCCGCGGCGAGTGTGACGTCGGTGGTGAGCTCCGCCCAGGCGTCGGTGTACGGCGCCTTGCGGGAGACGGTGGTGGTGAGCGCCCCGGTCTTGCCGTGGACGACGACGATCCGCATGCCGCGGTCGTCGTACCCGGCGGTCAGGCCGGTCGTGGACGGCACGTAGACCCAGGCCTTGACCCGGTAGGTGCGGCCGGGCTTCATGCCCAGCTGCAGGCCGCCCGAGCCGCCGAGCAGCGCGTACGTGTCACCGGACTTGTTGGCGTCCGGCAGCACCTTGAGCGAGTCGGTCGAGGAGCCCTGGCCCCGGTCGGTGGCCCGCAGGGCGGTGCCCGGGGTGGCCAGGAAGCCGGTGGTGTCGGTGGACACCTGCTGCTGGTTGGCCGTCAGCCGCTCGCCCTGCTCCTGCCAGCCGCGGTCGGTGCCGCGCGAGGAGGAGGAGCGCTTGGTGGCCATGCCGAACTCGTCGGTGTCCGTGACGTCGACCGAGTAGTCGCCGGTGAGCAGGTTGACCGAGCCCGGACCGACCTCGGTGCCGGCCGCGCCGTCGGCGTTGGGGTCGGCGGTGAAGGTCGACCAGGCGGTCGGGTACGCGGCGTCGGTGTCCTTGTCGGTGTAGAGCAGCGCGCGCACCTGCACGACGCCGCCGACCCGGCCGAGCGACTCCAGCACCGACCAGTTGGCGTGGCCGCCGAGCTCGGCCAGCCGCGGCCGGGTGCCGGCCACGGGCGTGTTGTCGGCCTTGGCGAGGTGGGCCGCCGGGACGTCGAACTCGGCGGCGCCGGGGCCGCGACGGTACTGCCAGGTCACCCGGGTGAACTGGGTCTGGGCGTCGACCGCGAGCTTGACGCGCTTCGCGGCCTGCGTGCCGTCCACGGGCGAGACGACGCCCGCCTTGCCGACCCTGAAGGTGTGGACGGCCGGGTCCGAGAGGTTGTCGGCGCGGTCCTTCGTCTGCACCTTCAGGACGTGCGTGCCGTCGGTGGGCGGGGTGATCGAGGCGGTGGTCGCCCCGGTCGCGTCCACCGTCGTCGGCGACTTGCCGTCCAGGGTGTAGACGTAGCCGATCACGTCACCGGTGCCGGCCGGCGGGGTCAGCGTGAAGCGACCGGCCTGGCCCGCGGCGCCGTGCCAGGCCTCGTCCGAGGGGTAGTCGGGCGAGGTGACGAACGGCGCGCCGGGCTTGGTGGTGTCGGCGACGACGACCACGTCCTGCGGCGCCCACGGCGAGTTGTCGGTGCCGTCCCAGAGGCGGGCGCCCATCGAGTAGGTGACGCCCTCGTCGAGCTTCGCGATCCCGAAGTCGGCCGGCTTCACCTGGGCGTAACTGCCGTTCGGGACCTCCTTGTAGACGCGCTTGACGAACACGCCCGCACGGTACAGGTCGAAGTCGGCGCCGACCCGGCCGCCGCCGTCGGGGTCACTGGCCAGCACCTGGAAGGTGGGCGTGGCCGAGGAGGTGTAGCGCGGGTTCCCCTGGTGCGCGGGGAACACGTCCACCGCCGGCGGGGCCGTCGGGACCGTGTTGTACGTGACCGACAGGTACGGCGGGTTGGAGCCCTCGGCGGAGTCGAAGCGCTTCCACGAGTACGGGCTCGTCTCGGTGGAGGCGCGCAGGCCGAGCGCGTTGTTGGTGTAGCCGTTGTCGGACCACGCGGCGACCAGGCTCGTCACGTCCTGGCTGACCCAGGCGTTGCCGCAGCCGGCCGTCTCGTTGCCGGCCGTCTTGTTGCTGACCGCCCACATCTTGTTCCAGCCCGGCTGGTTGGTCCACCGGGTGGCGGTGGACGCGAGGCCGGTGTCCCAGACCTCCCAGGACCAGGGCTCGCACGACCACGAGTGCCAGTTGTAGAGGTTCAGCTTCGCCGAGAGGATGTGCTTGCCGTGGTACGGCCCCTCGGGGAAGTGCAGGAACGAACGGGCGACCTGGCCGCTGCCGTTGTTGCCCAGCTTCAGCTCGACGGCCGACGACTGGTCGGTCGCGTAGCCCTGCTGGACGAAGGTGTCGAAGGACGGCCCGACGGTGAGCGCGGGGTCGATCGTCACCGGGAAGCTGGTCGCCGGGTCGGCGAGGAAGCCCGCCTCCGGGGTGAACACCAGCTCGGCGTCGGCACCGGAGCCGCGCAGTTCCATCGCCACCGGCGCGCGCCGGGTGTGCTCCTGCGAGTTCGGGTCGACCGTCGCGTCCCACATCACCGGGGCGGGGATCCTCGCCTGGACCTTGCCGGAGGGACGCTCCGTCAGCTCGATCGAGCCGTCGTCCTTGCGGATCACGTCCAGACCGCTGGTGTCGACCGGGAGCGTGATCGTGCCGGCCTGCGAGACGGCCGAGCGGTCCTTGACGATCAGGAACTGCTCGAAGCCGGTCCGGGTGGCCTCCAGGACGAGGTCCACACCCGGGCGGGCGTCGGCGTAGGTCGCCTTGCTGCCCTCCAGCCTGGGCTTGGGCAGCCGGCCGAGCCAGCCGAACTGCACCTGCTGCTCCCCGGTGCCGATCGTCACCAGCTCGCGCTCGGCGGGCTTGGCGGCGTCGGCGGGCTTTGCGGGTGTGGCGAACGGACCGTCCTGCGCGCGGGCTTCGCTGCGGCTGGCCCGGGTGGTGTTGGCGGCGGCCGGGGCCGTGGAGGCGGGGGTCGTGGGGGCGACCGGGTCTCCGGTCTTCACCGTGGCGTCGCCGCCGGCGAACACGAGGCCCTCCGGGTGGACCTTCGGCGCGACCTTGCCGTCCGCCGTCTCCACGAGCGTCGTGTCGACGGGGACCCAGGCGTCGCCGACCTTCACCCTGACCGGTCCGGTCGCGGTGTCCTGGGTCAGCGTGCCCTCGGGGTCGGCCCAGAGGGTGGTGGTGGCGGTCCTGGCGCCGGTGACCTCGATCCGGCGTCCGTTGAGCCGCGCGGCCAGCAGCGCGGACGCGGCGTCCGGCGCCTCGTTGACCGGCGCGGTGGCCGGCGCCTTGGCGTTCGCGGGCGCGGCTTGGGCCTCGGCGGTGATCGCGTCGAGCGCGACCCCCGTCTCGACCAGCATCGCGAGCGCGGCTACGACGGCTGTCCGCCGCAGCCCGCGCGTGGTGAAGGCCCCGCCCCCGAACCGGGACGAGGCCTGCTTCCTCGATGGCAAGAGAGTTTACTCCGTGAATAGCAATGGTAAAGGGTTTTGCCTTTCCAAGATCGCAGAAGTGTTCGGGTCGGATGACCAGATCACATATCGAATCGGCAAAGTTTGTTCATTGAGTGTCTCTTATGTCCCCATAAGGGGACCGTTGATGAATCTGTCTCAGTTGGTCATGGTGAGGCCACTGTTGTTCCGAGATGGCCGGGCCGCCGGGGCCGGGTGCACGTTAGGCTTCGTCCATGGCGAGCCAGCACCGGTCGACGGGCTTCACCGAAGCCCAGCTGTCGATCATCGATGAACTGAGTGCCCTGCCGTTCCCCGGGCAGGAGGGCAAGCCGGAGAATGGTGACGGGTGGAGTGGGCCCGGATTCCACGTGGCCGTGCTCCGGGAGAGCCGGGACTTCTGGGACGACCGCAGCGAGGAGGTCGTCGAGGCGGCCGAGAAGGAGCTGGAGGCCGATCTCGACGCGCTTGCCGCCGCTCTGACCGCCCGTTGGGGCAGCCCCGCGACGGTCGACCTGTGGCCGTATCTCGGGTTCGACCATCCGGACCCCGAGTTCGTGGCCCCGGAGCCGCTCGGTTTCCTGTGCAACCTCGCCGGCAGCATGCAACTGTGGCAGCCACCCTCGTCCGACCGGTGGCTCGCCCTGGCCATCGGCCAGGGGGACCGGGAGCTGCCGTTCCAACTGCTCGCCGCGATCGGCGGGGCGTCCTCGCTCCCGGGATGAGCCGGGCCCGGAGACCGACCGGCGCCCCACGAGCTCGGCATACGACGTCGGCCGCCTGACGACCGGTCTTGAGCACGAGGAAAGGAAACCGGATGCCGAGCGAGATCGAGCGCAAGTTTCTGGTCGACCGCGTCCCCGGGACGGCCGGTGCCGTCTCGACGGCCATCAGCCAGGGCTACCTCACCCGCGGCGGCGACTCCGAGGTGCGGATCCGCCGGACGCCGGAGGGCTCCACGCTGACGGTCAAGCACGGCGGCGGCCTGGAGCGCGCCGAGTACGAGACCCCCTTGGACGAGGAGCAGGTCGCGGCCCTGTGGCCCGCCACCGAGGGCGCCCGGCTGACCAAGGTCCGCACCGAGGTCCCGCTGGAGGACGGCCGCACCGCCCAGCTCGACACCTACGAGGGCGCCCTTGCGGGCCTGCTCACCGTCGAGGTCGAGTTCGACAGCACCGCCGAGGCGACGGCCTTCGAGCCCCCGGACTGGTTCGGCACCGACGTCACCGGCCGCAGCGAGTACAACAACCGCAACCTGTGCCTGCGCGGCACCCCGCCGGCCGAGGAGCCCACCGCCTGACGGGCCGGCCCGGCACGCGACGCCCCACCGGAACACCGGAACGCCGGAGCCGATCCGGTGGGGAGTCGGGCGTGCGCCCCGGTACGACCGCGCGGCCCCGGCGGAGGTCCGGGGCCCCGGATCAGGCGCGGGTCAGTTCGAGCACCGGGATGACGCGGATGCCGGCGGTCTGGCGGGCGTACTCGGCGAAGCCCGGGTAGCGCCGGGCCTGCTCGGCGTACACGCGGTCGCGTTCGTCTCCGGTCAGCTCGCGCACGGACACCCGGTACGTCTCCGTCCCGCGTTCGACGGTGCCCTCGCCGGCGGCGGTCAGGTTGCGGTACCAGTCCGGATCGGTGGGTGCTCCGCCCTTGCTGGCGAAGACGTAGACGACGTCCGGGTCGTCGTCGTGCGGCAGGCACATCATCGGGGCGACGTACTCCTTGCCGCTCGTGCGTCCGCGGTGGTGCACCAGGACGAGCGGAGCCCCCTCGAAGGGCCCGCCGACCAAGCCGCCGTTCGCTCGGAACTCCGCGATGGTCCTCGCGTTGAAGTCGAGCGGTTCACTCATGCCGAACTCCTGACTCTGATGGTGCCGGGTGTGACCGAGCCCTTCCCCCAGCCTGCCCCCTTCAGTCCCGGACGCGGGCCCCGACACCGGATTCGGGCTCGGGTAGCCTCGGGCGGAGCTCGTCGAGTTGAAAGGCACGATGCCATGACCTCTCTGCTCCTCTCCCGCCGCGACCTCGACTTCCTGCTGTACGAATGGCTGGACGTCGCGTCGCTCACCGGGCGGCCGCGCTACGCCGACCACTCGCGCGAGACCTTCGACGCGGCCCTGGACCTCAGCGAGCAGGTCGCCACCCGGCACTTCGCGCCGCACAACAAGCGGAACGACGCCGAGGAGCCGCGCTTCGACGGCGAGCGGGTCCACCTGATCCCGGAGGTCAAGGAGGCGCTGGCCGTCTTCGCCGGCACGGGCCTGCTCGGCAGCGCGATGGACTACGAGGTCGGCGGCGCGCAGCTGCCCTCCGTCGTGGCCAGCGCCTGCTTCGCGTGGTTCCAGGCCGCGAATCCGGGGACGTCCGGCTACCCGTTCCTCACGGCGGGCAACGCCAACCTGCTGCTGGCGCACGGCAGCCGGGAGCAGGTCGACACCTACGTCCGGCCCATGCTGGAGGGACGGTTCTTCGGCACCATGTGCCTGTCGGAGCCGCAGGCCGGCTCCTCGCTCGCCGACATCCGCACCCGGGCCGAGCCACAGGGCGACGGCACGTACCGGCTGTTCGGGAACAAGATGTGGATCTCGGGCGGTGACCACGAGCTCGGCGAGAACATCGTCCACCTGGTGCTGGCCAGGATCCCCGGCGGGCCGCCCGGCGTGAAGGGCCTGTCGCTGTTCATCGTGCCCAAGGTGCTGGTCGCCGCCGACGGCTCGGCCGGTGAGCGCAACGACGTCGTGCTCGCCGGGCTCAACCACAAGATGGGCTTCCGGGGGACCACCAACACCCTGCTCAACTTCGGCGAGGGCGTCCACCGGCCGGGCGGCGGGCCCGGCGCCGTCGGGCACCTCGTCGGCGAGCCGCACCGCGGACTGGCCTACATGTTCCACATGATGAACGAGGCCCGGATCGGCGTCGGGCTCGGCGCCACCGCGCTCGGCTACACCGGCTACCTGCACGCCCTGGACTACGCCCGCACCCGCCCCCAGGGCCGTCCGCTCACCGGCAGGGACCCGGACGCGCCCCAGGTGCCGATCATCGCCCACGCCGACGTGCGCCGCATGCTGCTCGCCCAGAAGTCCTACGCGGAGGGCGCGTTGGCGCTCGTCCTGTACTGCGGCCGCCTCCTCGACGAGGAGCGCACCGGCGCGTCCCCCGAGGGCCGGGCCCGCGCCAAGCTCCTGCTGGACGTCCTCACGCCCGTCGCCAAGAGCTGGCCCTCCCAGTGGTGCCTGGAGGCCAACAGCCTCGCCATCCAGGTGCACGGCGGCTACGGCTACACCCGCGAGTACGACGTCGAGCAGTTCTACCGCGACAACCGGCTCAACCCCATCCACGAGGGCACCCACGGCATCCACGGCCTGGACCTGCTCGGCCGCAAGGTCGTCATGGACGGCGGCGCCGGGCTGCGCCTGCTCGTGGAGACGGTGCATGCGACGATCGCCCGCGCCAAGGGCGTCGGCGGCGACGCCGCCGAGTACGCGGCGCGGCTCGACGAGGCCGCCCAGCGCGTCGTCTCGGTCACCCGGCGGCTGTGGTCGACCGGTGACCCGGAGACGGCCCTGGCCAACGCGAGCATCTACCTCGAAGCGGTGGGCCACACCGTCGTCGCGTGGCTGTGGCTGGAGCAGCTCCTCGCCGCCGACGCCGGCAGCGGGCCGTTCTACGAGGGGAAGCGCCACGCCTGCCGGTTCTTCTTCCGCTACGAACTGCCCAAGACCGAGGCGCAGTTCAAGCTCCTGGAAAGCCTGGACCGCACCACGGTCGAGATGCCCGACGACGCGTTCTGAGCCTGCCGGAATCGCCGCATGCGCATTCTGATCATCACCGCCGGTTCCCGGGGGGCGTCGCGCCGTACACGGGCCTGGGGCGCCGCCTGCCGGAAGCGGGCCACCAGGTGGCCGTGGCCGCCCACCCGTCCCACGGCCGCGGTGCGGCCGAGCTCGCCCGTGGGATCGCCGCGGAGGACGGCGCCGCCCCGCTCCTCGCCCGCATCGGTCGCGGGTAGCCACGCGGCCTCTTCTGGCAAGTTCTCGTCAAGCCGCCCCGGAAGATCACCTCGCCCGGTAGGGTCCCGACTTGTTACCGGGGAGTAGCCACTGGGGTGACCCGGGTGTGGGGGTGTGTGGGTGACGACGTTGGGCCGGCTGCTGCGGGAGCTGCGGCGTGCTGCGGGACTGACTCAGGAGGAACTTGCCGAGGCCGCGGGGTTGGCGGCCAGATCGATCAGGGATCTGGAGCGGGGCCGCCGGGAGCGGCCGCAGCGCCGCACCCTGGAGGTGCTGGTGTCGGCGCTGGGCCTGGCGGAGGCGGAGGCCGCCGCGCTGTTCGCGGCCAGCCGCTCCGGCGGGCCGGCCGGTTCCCGGGTCGACGACCGGGCGAAGGGAGCCGAACTGCTCGACCGGCAGGGCCAGTTGGAGGCCCTGGAACGCGCGGCCGGTGACGCCCGGGCCGGTCGGGGCGGGGTCGTGCTGGTGCGCGCGGGCGCGGGCATGGGGAAGACCTCGCTGCTGAACGCCTGGGCCGCCGCCGAGCAGACGCGCGGGTTCCGGGTGGTCCGGGCGGCCGGGGGAGAGCTGGAGCGGGACTTCGCCTTCGCGGTGCTGCGGCAGCTGGCCGATCCGCTGCTGGCCAGCGCCGGTGCGGCCGGCCGGGAGCGGCTGCTGTCGGGCCCTGCCTCGCCGGCCTCGCACGTCCTGCGCTTGGACGGCGTGGACGGCGCGGGCGGAGGTTTGTCGCCCGAGGCGTCCCTGGGTGTGCTGCACAGCCTGTACTGGCTGATGGTGCACGTCACGGACGACGGGCCGGTCGCCCTCGTGGTCGACGACGCCCACTGGGCGGACGGCCCGTCCGTCCGGTGGCTGGATTACCTGGCGCGGCGCCTGCGCGGCCTCCCGCTGCTGCTGGTGCTGGCGGCCCGGCCGCACAGCGGGACGGAGGCCGAGCCGTTCCTGGAGCGGATCGCCGGGCAGCCGGACTGCCTGCCCGTCGACCTGCCGGCGCTGGACGCCGGCAGCGTCGCCGGGCTGGTGGGCGCGAGCCTGGGGCGCGACGCCGGGCCGCGGTTCGTCGCCGCCTGTGCCGAGGCTAGCCAGGGAAACCCGCTGCTCCTGCGGGAGTTGCTCCGGACCCTGGCCGACAACGGGATCGAGCCCGAGGACGGCCACGCACCCCTGGTCGAGGAGTTCCGGGGCAGGATCCTGGCGGCCACGGTGGTCAAGCGGCTGGCGGGCCAGCCGGAGCCGGCCCGTCGGCTGGCCCGGGCCCTGGTGGTGCTGGGCGACGGCGTCGCCTGGCACCACGCGGCCGAACTGGCGGGGCTCGGTGAGGCGCAGGCCCGCGAGCACGGCCGCCGTCTGCGGCGGATCGGGGTGCTGGCGCCCGGCGAGGTGGCACGGTTCGACCACCCCCTGGTCCGGGCCGCGATCGCCGAAGCCGTCGTCAGCCCGGTGGAGTCGGCCGCCGCACATGCGCAGGCGGCCGAACTGCTGCGACGCGAGGGCGCGGGCGAGGACGCGGTGGCCACCCACCTGCTGCTGGCCGAACCGAGCGGCGAGGCCTGGCGGGTGGAGGCACTGCGGGAGGCCGCACGGGTGACCCGCGGCCGAGGCGCGCCGGAGATCACCGCGACCTACCTGCGCCGCGCCCTGCGGGAGCCGATGCCCGCCGACCGGCGCGGCCCGCTGCTCCTGGAGCTGGGCGCGGCCGAGCTGCAGGTCGACGTCGCCGCGGCCAGGCATCAACTGGCGCGGGCCTCGGAGGCGTTGACCGACCCGTACGCCCGGGCCGAGGCGGCCTACCTGCTCGCGAACGCACTGTTCCTCGGGCACCGGCACGCCGACGCGGCCGAGGTCCTCACCCGCGCGGTGGAGGATCTGCGGCAGGCGGAGGACGGCACCGGGATCGCCCGTGAGGTGTCGTGGTACCTCCAGGCCCAGATGCTGGTGATCGGGTACGAGCAGTTGTCCACCGTCCCCGCGGCCCGGGAACTGGCGGGCCGGCTGTGGGAGGAGAAGCTTCCCGGTGACACGCCGGGCGAGTGCGCGGTCCTGGCCGCGCTGTCCGCTTCGGGAGTCACCGGTGACGCCAGTGCCGCGGTCACCGACGACCTCCTCGACCGGGCCCTGCGCGGCGGGCTGGCGGGCGTGGACCAGGCGCAGATGCTCGTCAGCCTGGCCGGCCTGTCCTTCGTCACCACCGACCGGCTCGACGACGCGGCGGCGCGCTTCGACCACATCGCCGAGGTGGGCGGGCGCTGGGGCTCGTTCCTGATGGTGTCGGCGGCGATGGTGTGGCAGCTGACGGTCCGGCTGCGCCGGGGGCGGATCCCGTCCCTCACGCCGGACTTCGGTCATCCCGCCACGACGGCGGGGGAGGGCCTGGAGCCCCGGGTGCGGCTGGCGCTGATGGCCCAGACGGGGGAGGCGCTGATCGAGCGCGGCGAGCTCGCCGCGGCGGCGGGCGTCCTGGTGCCGGACGCCGACACCGAGCGGGTGGGCTGGACGTGGCAGGGCCCGATGGTCCTCGCCCGCAGCCGCCTGCACGCGGCGCGGCGCAATCCGGCGGCCGCGCTGGCCCTCCTGCTGGAGTACGGCGCGCAGGAGAAGCGGGCGCGGGTGTCCAACCTGGCGATGACGCCCTGGCGTTCGCGTGCCGCGCTGCTGCACCTGGCGCTCGGGCAGCGGGAAGAGGCGTTCCAACTCGCGACCGAAGAGATGGAGTTGGCTCACCGCTGGGGCACCGATCGGGTGATCGGCGTGGCGTCGCGCTGCCTGGGCGTCGTCGTGGGCGGCCCCGAGGGGGAGGCCCTGCTGCGGGAGGCCGTCACCGTGCTGGAGCGGTCCCCGGCCCGGATGGAACTGGCCCGCGCCCAGTACGAGTTGGGGGTGGTCCTGGCCCGCACCGGCGAGACCGATCGGGCCCGCCGCGTCCTCACCGAGGCGCTGGACCTCGCCGGGACCTGCGGCAGCGTCCTGCTGGCCGGCCGGGTCCGCCGGGCGCTGGCCGCCGTTGGGGTGCGGCCGGAGGCCGAGCGGGCGGTGGCGCCGAGCCTGTCGCTGACCGAGTACCGGCTGCTGGAGCTGATCGGCGCCGGTCACAGCGACCGCCAGGTCGCGCAGGCCCTGCTGCTGACCCCGCAGGACGTGACCGGCATGGTGGAACGCGTCGTCCGTGCGCTGGGCGTGACCGGCCGGGCGGACCTGGGAGCGCACTCCCGGTAGGCGTCGGCGGGCTCGGACCTCCCGCTCCGGGGAGGTCCGAGCCCGTTCAGCGGGTCTCCTTACCGGAACTGCTCCCACGGCCCGATGCCGTCGGCCCGGGCGCGCAGCTCGCCGTAGCTGTCCCCGCCGTAAGCGAGCTCGGCGGACACGTACTTCCCGTTGGCCGCCGACTTGACGGCGTAGGTGCCGCCGCCCACGGGCTCGACGGTGTACTGCTCCCACGGCCCGAGGACGTCGGCGCGGGCGCGCAGTTCGGCGTAGTCGGTGCCGCCGAAGGCGAGCTCGGCCGAGACGAACCGGCCGTTGGCGGCCGACCGGATCGCGTACAGGCCGTTGCGGTTGTTGCGGCACAGGTTGTACTGCTCCCACGGGCCGACGCCGCCGGAGCGGGCGCGCAGTCCGGCGTAGGCGTCGCCGCCGCGGGCGAGTTCGGCCGACACGAACAGGTTGTCGGCGGCCGACCGCACGGGGGTGGACTCCGTCACGCAGGCGGTCTCGTCCGGTGCGCCGTTGCCCAGCGTGCCGTTCAGGTACGTCTGGTAGGCCTGGAGCGCCGCGACGGACCGGTCGAGACCGGGCGCGGCGACCGGGAGTTCGTTCCAGGTCAGCTCGCGCTGGTAGCCGTGCCGCCAGCCCCGGGTGTGCACCCCGTCGGTGCGCGGGGTGTCGCTGCCCGGGTCCTTGGCGTCGATGTTCTGCCCGTTGTCCTCGAAGGACTGCAGCGCGTAGGCGCCCCAGTCCTCGGCGCCGCCCCAGGCGAACAACTGGAGGTAGGACGTGGGGTAGTTGAGGCTCTGCATCGTGATCGCGCCCTCGTTGCCGCCCACGTAGCCCGCGACCTTCTGCTTCGCCGGGTTGAAGAGCGCGAAGCGGCCGCGGTCCCCGATCCGGATCCACTGGCAGTACGGGTCGGAGGCGTCGAACTGCCGCAGCCGGACGGTGTCGTCCGAGGCGCTGGCGCACAGGTCGTGATCGGGCCAGGCGCCGCTGGTGAGGTACATCGGCCCGGTCACCGACTGCGTCCAGGTGGCCGCCGAGGCCGGCGTCGCGGGCAGGCCGGCCACGCCGACCGCGGCCAGGCCGGCGGCGACGGCGGCGGTCCGCAGGCGCCGCGCGACGGAGCCGGCGGTGCGCAGGAATCCACTCATGGTCGGTCTCCTCAGCTCTTCGGGGTCAGCGCGTAGTGGACGGTCTGGGTCTGGACGAGCCCGTCGCGGAAGACGAACGTGTCCACGCCGTGCGCCCGGTTGGTGTCGGAGTCGGCGTACCAGTCCAGGAAGAGGACGTCGCCCTCGAAGGTCTGGGTCACCAGGTCCCACTCGGCCTTCGGGAGGTCGGCGAACAGCCGGGCGAAGCCCTCGCGCACGCCGTCCCGGCCGTGCCGGACGCCGGCGGGGGTGATGAAGGCCGCGTCGGGGGCGTAGTTGGCGGCGATCCCGTCGAGGTCCTGGGCGAGGAGCGCCTTGCCGTGGCTGCGGAAGATCTCCTGGGGGGTTCGGGCACTGGGGTCGTTCATACGCGGCACCTTCCTGTCCTCGGTGAGGGGGATGGTCACTTGACCGCGTTCAGCAGAACATTGGGGCGGCCGGGTGGACCAGGAAGAAGCACCGGACGGTTCACCGGAAGGACGACCGGAAGAACCCGCGAACCCGCAGGCCGGCAACGGAACTTCCGCCCGGAGAACGCCACGAGCCCTGCCCCCGGGTCGACCCGGTGGCAGGGCTCGGTAGGTGCCGGCGCCGGAGCGTCAGACGGCGGGCTTGGCGGTGAGCAGCTCGGTGATCTCCTTGGCGAGGTGCGGGCCGAGCTCGCCCCAGCCCTCCTTGTAGCCGTAGACGCCGGCCAGCGAGCGGGCCTCGTAGTCGCCGTTCATGATCTCGATGTCGTTGGCCGTGATGAGGCCCGGGTGCGCGACGCCGAGGGCGCCCGAGACCTTGAGCAGCTCCCGGCGCAGCGTGCGCAGGTAGACGGCGGCGCGGGTGGACTTCGAGGCCGGGTCCAGGCCGCGGGCCAGCCACTGGTTCTGGGTGGCGATGCCGGTGGGGCACTTGTCGGTGTGGCACTTCTGCGCCTGGATGCAGCCGATCGACAGCATGGCCTCGCGGGCCACGTTGATCATGTCGGCGCCCAGGGCGAACGCGACCGCGGCGTTCTCGGGCAGGCCGAGCTTGCCGGAGCCGATGAACGTCAGCTCGTCGGTCAGCCCGAGCTCGGCGAAGGTCCCGTACACGCGGGAGAAGCCCATCCGGAACGGGAGCGCCACCGAGTCGGCGAAGATCCGCGGCGCCGCGCCGGTGCCGCCCTCGCCGCCGTCGACGGTGACGAAGTCGACGCCGCGGTCTCCGCGGGCCATCAGCGTGGCCAGCTCCTGCCAGAACTCCAGCTCGCCGACCGCGCTCTTGATCCCGACCGGCAGGCCGGTCTCGGCGGCCAGCAGCTCGACGAAGTCGAGCATCGAGTCGACGTCGCCGAACGCGGTGTGCCGCGACGGGGAGGCGCAGTCCCGGCCGGCCGGGATGCCGCGGATCGCGGCGATCTCCTCGGTCACCTTCGAGCCCGGCAGCATGCCGCCCAGGCCCGGCTTGGCGCCCTGCGAGAGCTTGATCTCGATCGCCTTGACCGGGGCGCTCGCGACGACCTCCTTGAGCTTGTCGAGGTTGAAGGTGCCGTCCTCGTTGCGGCAGCCGAAGTACGACGTGCCGATCTGGAGCATGAGGTCGCCGCCGTTGCGGTGGTACGGCGACAGACCGCCCTCGCCCGTGTTGTGCATCGTGCCCGCGAGTGCCGCGCCCTTGTTGAGCGCGGTGATGGCCGCGCCGGAGAGCGACCCGAAGCTCATCGCGGATATGTTCACGACGCTCGCCGGCCGGAAGGCCTTCGCCCGTCCGCGCGGCCCGCCCAGCACCTTGGCCGAGGGCAGCGGGGCCTGCGGGTCGTGGGCGTCGGGCAGGGCGCCGGCGAACGTGCGCTGCTTCAGGTAGGCGTGGCCCTGCACGTGCGCGACGTCGACCTCGGTGCCGAACCCGAAGTAGTTGTTCTCCTCCTTCGCCGACGCGTAGATCCAGGTGCGCTGGTCACGGCTGAAGGGACGCTCCTCCTCGTTGGAGGTCACGATGTACTGCCGCAGCTCGGGCCCGATCGTCTCCAGCAGGTACCGCGCGTGGCCGAGCACCGGGAAGTTCCGGAGCAGCGCGTGCTTCTTCTGCGTGAGGTCGCGGGCGGCCAGGAGCGCCACCGCTGTCGCGGCGGCCGCGCCGATCTTCCGGGCGTGCATGGACGTTCCTCCTCGATGCGCGGCCCCATCGCCGTCGGCGGAGCCGTGCTGCCGTGTTGTGCATGGCCTTGGACGACGGGCGCGGCCGGTCAGGCACGGCGTCCGCCGAAGAATCCGGACCGATCCTAGGAGTCGTCCATGAGGCGCCCGTGAGCAGGGTGCCGGGAGCGCCGGCCGGCCTGGAAAACCCGTACGCGGGCCCGGTGACCGAACGCTACGATCTTCACCGAACGCACACCTGTGCGACGGAGTTCGTGGAGAAGCAGGTTCATGCCCCACCCGTTCGTCATCGTCACCTTCCTGATCCTCGTCATCCGGCTGGGCCTCTGGCTGAACAAGCAGCGCAAGGCCACCGCGGGCCGGCAGGCGCCCGCGGCGGGTCTGGTGCCGCGCTCCGAGCTGGTCGAGGTGGGCAGCGAGCCCGCCGACCCGGCGGCGCGTGCCGCGCTGGACGCGGCCCGTTCGGGCGACTGGCGCCCCGCCGCCGCGTACCTCTCGGGCGATGAAGGTGACTGGAGTGCCCGCTACGCCCGGATGAACCCGTTCGGCGAGCTCGCGGCCACCGACGACCTGTGGCTCTGGCAGTGGCGCAAGGAGCAGCCCGACAGCCCCGAGGCCGCCCTGGTGCACACCGATGCCCTGGTCAAGCGGGCGTGGGAGATCCGCACCGGGCAGTACGCCTCCGAGGTGACCCGGGAACAGGCCACGGGCTTCCACCAGGTGCTGCAGGAGGCTGCGGAGGCGTCGCACGAGGCGATCCGGCTGGCCCCGGCCGACGACCCGAACCCGTGGGCGGCGCAGCAGGCGATCGCGATGGGCCAGGGCTGGTCGCGCGAGCGCTACCGCGAGCTGTGGGCGGAGATCGTGGCCCGCGAGCCCCACCACTTCGGCGCGCACACCGCCGCGCTGCAGTACTGGTGCGCGAAGTGGCGCGGCAGCGACGAGTTGATGCACGGGTTCGCCGACGAGGCGATCGCCGGCGCGCCGGCCGGCAGTCTGCTGACGGTGCTGAAGCTGCGGGCGTACTGGGAGCAGGTGCTGCGCGACAAGTCCGCGGCCACGCTCTACCGGTCCGCCGAGTTCACGGCCGCCCTGGACGCGGCCCTGGCCGACCTCGCGGCCGCCGACCCGGCCCACCCCGGCACCGTCCCGTCCCGCGGCTGGATCGCCCACGGCCTGATCGAGAACGGCCGCCCGGCGCAGGCCCTGGAGCTGTTCCGCGGGATGGGCCGGGAGATCGCGGGCCCGTGGATCTACTACGGGGACCCGGCCGCCGTCTTCGACGCCGCCCGCACCAAGGCCGCCCGCGCGGCGACCTGACCGGCTGCGCCGGCCGCTCGCGGGGGCGGCCGGCGCCCGGCCGTGGACTCCGGCTCACCAATCCGCCGGGGTGCGGCGCACGAATCCCGTGCAGGAAGCGCGGTTCGACCTCGCCGCATACCCGACGGCCGGGCCGCGGACCTCTCCGCAAGGACCGATGACCATGAAAGCCAGACTTCTCGCTCCCGTCCTGACCGCGGTGCTGCTCGGCGCCGGCGCTGTCCCCGCCTTCGCGCACGGCGGCCCGGGCGGTGACGATGAGGGGCGGGACGGCGGCTCGTTCGCCGCCTCGCCCTACCTCTCGTCCCACGGTTCGCGGTTCACGCTCGCGATTCTGCTGCCCGTACCGGGCAACCAGGTCGACGGCTCCGGCCGGGCCACCGTCGTGCTGAACAGCGACGACACCGCGCAGGTGACCGTCGACGCCCGCGGGCTGCTGGACCGGGCCCCGCACGCCATGCACATCCACGTGAAGGGCAGCGGCGAGTGCCCCGACGCCGACGCCGCCACCCTCCACAACGGCCACCCGGCGATCAGCACCACCGACGGACTCCCCGCCTACGGGCCGATCGGCACGTCCCTGACCACCAGCGGTGACACCAGCCCGGCCAGCGCACTGGCCGTCGACCGGTTCCCGTCCACCGGCACGTTCCACTACTCCCGGACCATCCAGCTCACCACCGACGTCGCCCAGCAGGTGCGGGCCGACAACGCCGTCGTGGTGGTCCACGGCATCGACTACAACCACAACGGCAGGTACGACAGCGTCCTCGGACCCAGCGAGCTCAACCCCGCCCTGCCCCAGGAGGCCACCGCGCCGGCCCTGTGCGGCCCGCTCGACTGACCACTCCCGGACCGGTGTTCGTCGCACCGGCGGCGATGGACACCGGTGAGCGGCCCCGCCGCGGCGCTGCACGGCGGGGCCGCTCATCCCTTCGCGTCGGGCCGGTTCAGCTCGTGCGGACGGTGATCGCCTGGACGGGGCACCCGAGCACCGCCTCCCGCAGCAGCGCGTCGTCGGCCCGCGTCGCGCCGCCGGGGAGCAACTCGGCGACTCCGTCGTCGTCCTGGGTGAACACGTCGGGCGCGAGCCGCGTGCACGTCGCCGCGCCGATGCAGCGGCCGGCATCGATCTCGATGCTGCCGTCAACGTCCATGGGGCCTCCTACCAGGCGACGGGCAGCTCGGACACGCCGCCCTGGAGCACGTACGGGGGATCGGCCTTCACCTGCTCGACCGGCACCGCCAGCCGGAGCGTCGGAACCCGGCGGAGCAGGACGCTCAGCGCCGTCCCGGTCACCGCCCTCGCCAGGTTCTGGCCCACGCACTGGTGGACCCCGAATCCGAAGGCGACGTGCCGCCCGGCCCGGCGGCCGACGTCCAGGGCATCGGGGTCCTCCCAGGCGCCGGGGTCGCGGTTCATCAGCATGAGCGAGATCAGGACGCCCTCGCCCGCCTCGATCGTGTGCCCGGCGATCTCGATGTCCGCCGTGGCCACGCGGGGCAGGACGTCGATCACCGACGTGAGGCGCGTGAGCTCGTCGACCGCGCCGGGGATCGACTCCGGTTCACCGCGCAGCCGTTCGAGTTGCTCCGGGTGCGCCAGCAGCGCGAACACCGAGGCGGCGACGGTGCTGGACGTGCTGTCGTCCCCGCTGGCCATGAGCACCATGCAGAGCGCGACGAGCTGATCGCGATCCATGCCGCCCTCCGCGACCGGTCCCGCGATCAGCTCGTCGATCAGCCCGGCGCCGGGCCGCTGCTCCTTGCGGGCGACCACGGCCCGCAGGCGGTCGAGGATCTCGCCGAGGATCCGCTGCGCCGCCCCCGCCTCGTCCCCGACGGCGGGGGAGAGCAGGCGCCGGCTGCGCGTCCCGATGTAGTGCCCGTCCTCCTCGGACACGCCCAGCAGCGCGAGGTTGGCCGCGCACGCGAGCGGCAGGGAGAAGGCGGGGACGAGGTCGGCCCGGTCCCCGCCGGCGAGCATCGCGTCGACGAGCGCCTCCGCGGTCCGCTCGATCCCCGGGAGCAGCGCGGCGATCCGCCGGACGCCGAAGGCGGGGATGACGAGCCGCCGCTGGCGCGCGTGCTCGGGATCGTCCACACCGCTCAACGGCGGAGTGAACCCGCCCGCCGACTGCTCGGCGAACTGCGGGGCCAGAACGGGGAAAGCCGGGTGCAGGACGCTGACGGACAGCCGGGCATCGAGGAGCAGGGCCCGCCCCTCGGCACTTCCGGAGGCCAGCCAGACCTCCCGGCCGTCGTAGAGGGTCACCCGCGACAAGGCCCCCTCCGCCCGCAACCGGTCGTAGCCGTCGGGCATGCGGAACGGACATTCCCGCGCCATCGGGTAGGCGGGAGCCCCGACTTCGCTCGAACGGGTGCCGGCCGGTGTCACGGGCTTCCTCGCCTTCCGCCCGGGAGGTCTGCCAAGGAGCCGGACCGGTCCGGTCGCTCCCTTGGCCCGTCCCAAATCCGGGCACATGGTGCCGATGCGAATCAACGGGGCGATCATGCCAGATCCGCCACCGGAGCAGCGGCGGTGGACCACGGCCGACTCGATAGTGCGGAAAGCCGCTCAAATGACCATCGGACACGCGGACTTGACCACCGGCTCCGAGGTGCGCACGCGAGAGGCCGCCCCGGCGTCGGTTCCGGGGCGGCCTGGCGGCGCCGGCCCGCTTCCGGAGGGCTGGCGCATGACGACCTTAGCAGTTGCTAATATCGTCAACTGCATGCGGGGTCGGGCGCGGAAACGCGTATCTCACCGTGGTGCCGCACGGCCGTGCCGTCCGCTCCGTGTCCGGCGCGGGCAGTGGTTGGTGTCTCTCGGCCCGCGCCGGGCGGGCGTGGCCGGTGTGGTGCCGCGGGCGCTTCCGACGTCCGATCCGTCCCGATGGTCGCGGGGGCGCATGCAGGCTCGCCGCCGCTCCTGGAGTTGTGCCTGGGGGCGGCGGCGGGTGCGCGGCCGGGCCGTCCGCCCGGTACGGGGCTGACCTGCGCGTCCGTCCCGTCGGTTGCTAAGGTCGACTCCTTGACGAAGATCGATCGAGATCGACGACGATCGGCCCGGACGGAGACGGTGACGACGTGAACGCCGAAACGCCCACCCCGCCTCCCGTGGTCGGCACCCCGCTGTACCAGCTGAAGGCGGAGTTCTTCAAAACCCTCGGCCACCCCGTGCGCATCCGCGTCCTGGAGCTGCTGAGCGAGCGCGAGCACGCCGTCGCCGAGATGCTGCCCGAGGTCGGCGTCGAAGCCTCCCACCTGTCCCAGCAGCTCGCCGTGCTGCGCCGCTCCAACCTGGTGATCGCCCGTCGCGAGGGCTCGACCGTCTACTACCGCCTCACCAACCCCCAGGTCGCCGAGCTCCTGCGGGTCGCCCGCGCCATCCTGGGCGGCGTCATCAGCGGCCAGGCCGAGCTCCTCAACGGCCTGCTCGCCCAGCCCGAGGGACCCGCCCGGCCGTAAGGCCCGCCCTCCGGCTCAGACCACCAACTCCTCGTCGATGCGCCGCACCTGATGCCGCGCCATCGCCAGGTTCGCCCGGGTCCGCTCCAGCACCAGGTACAGGAACAGCCCCTTCCCCCCCGGCGACGTCAGCGGGCGCACGAGGTGGTACTGGCGGGTGAGCGTCGTCAGGCTGTCCTCCAGCTTCTCCCCGAGCAGCCCGAGCGCGTCCGCCGCCCGCTGCTGCGCCCGTACGACGTCGGTGGCGCCGGCCGCGGCGACCTGGAGGTCCAGGCCGGAGGCCTCGCCCAGCGTGCCGAGCGCCATCCCGCTGGTGGCGTCGACCAGGGCCACGCCCACCGCCCCGTCGATCGCCATCGCGTCCTTGAGTGCGCCCTCGATGCCTGCCATCCGAACAAGTCCTCCCGACCGTCTCGCGTCGTGGCCGGCCGTCTGCCGACCGCGCACCGAGCGTAGGCACCGGGCGCTTCGTGGTCGTCGTTTTGACCGTTACTGATCACAACAGATCGCTACTGTCGGAATCCATCACATGCGAAAGCAGCGACTTGAAAAATTCTTCATATCCATACATGCTGTCGTGACGTTGGACCGGAAACGGCGGGGGAGAGGAGCGGACGGCTGTGACCGCAGCGTTCGACGAGGAACTGCGCGAACAACTGGCCCGGGCGCGCGAGGCGCTGCGGCAGGCCCGCGCCGACCGGGACGACGAAGGAGCCCAGGCCTACGCCGGGCGCGTCGCCACCCTGCTGTGGATCGCGTCCGCCCATGGGATCGACCTGCCGCACACCGCCGAAGAAGAGCAAGGAGAGGGCTGAACGATGGCCGTCCGCACGGTCCTCGACGCCGTCCGTGACCGGGCCCGATCCGTGCTGCCCACCCGGCGGGTCCTCGCGACCATGGGCCGCTCGCCCCGCAAGGACCTGGTCGCCGGGCTCACGGTGGCCGTGGTCGCGCTGCCGCTCGCGCTCGGCTTCGGCATCTCCTCCGGCGCCGGCGCCGAGGCCGGACTGGCCACCGCCGTCGTCGCGGGCGCACTCGCCGCCGTCTTCGGTGGTTCCGACGTCCAGGTCTCCGGCCCGACGGGCGCCATGACCGTCGTCCTGGTCCCGATCGTCGCGCGCTACGGCACCGGCGGCGTGCTCACCGTCGGGCTGCTCGCCGGGACGGTCCTCATCGCGCTCGCCCTGCTGCGCGCCGGTCGCTGGATGGCCTACGTCCCCGTGCCCGTCGTCGAGGGCTTCACCCTCGGCATCGCCGGCGTCATCGCCCTCCAGCAGGTGCCCGGCGCGCTCGGCGTGAGGAAGCCCGGGGGCGACAACCCGGCCGTCGTCGCCGCGCAGGCGGCCCGCGACTTCGCCGCCGCGCCGCACTGGGCGGCGATCGGCGTGGCCCTCGCGGTCTCGGCCGTGATGCTCGTCGGCGGACGGCTGCGGCCCGCGCTGCCGTTCTCGCTGATCGCCGTCGTCGCCGCGACCGTGACCGCCGAGCTCGCCGGCCTCCCCGTCGCCACCATCGGGCACGTGCCCGCCGGCCTCCCGGCGCCCTCGCTTGACTTCCTCGACCTCTCGGCCGTCCCGGCCCTGCTGCCCTCCGCCCTGGCCGTCGCCGCGCTGGCCGCGCTGGAATCCCTGATGTCCGCCACCGCCGCCGACGCGATGACCGTCTCCGAGCGCCACGACGGCGACCGCGAACTGTTCGGCCAGGGCCTGGCCAACCTCGCGGCCCCGCTGTTCGGCGGCGTCGCCGCCACCGGCGCGATCGCCCGCACCGCCGTGAACGTCCGCTCCGGCGCCGTCTCCAGGCTCGCGGCCCTCGTCCACGCCGCCGTCCTCGCGGTGATCGTCTTCGCCGCCGCACCGCTCGTCGCCGGGATCCCGCTGGCCGCGCTCGCCGGGGTGCTGATCGCGACCGCGGTACGGATGGTCCAGGTCGGCTCGCTGCGCGCGCTCGCCCGCTCGGGGCGCGGCGAGGCCGCCGTCCTCGTCCTCACCGCCGCCGCCACGCTCGCCTTCGACCTGGTCACCGCCGTCGCGATCGGCCTGCTGGTCTCCGGTGCCCTGGCGCTCGCCGCGGTGGCGAAGGCGGCCCGGGTCGAGCGGGTCCCGCTGCACGCAGGCCTTCCCCCGGCCGACCACCACGACGAGGAGCGGGCGCTGCTCGCCGAGCACATCGTCGCCTACCGCATCGACGGCCCGCTGCTGTTCGCGGCCGCGCACCGCTTCCTGCTGGAGCTGACCGAGGGCGCCGAGGCGAAGGTCGTGATCCTCCGCATGTCGCGGGTCAGTGCGATCGATGCGAGCGGTGCCACCGTCCTCGGCGACGCCGTCGCCCGACTCCGGGGGCGCGGCACGCTCGTCCTCGTCTCCGGCATCCGCGACGAGCACCATCGGCCCCTCGACGCGCTCGGGGTGCTCGACCGGCTCCGCGTCGACGGGCACATATTCGGCAGCACGCCGGAGGCCATCGCCTTCGCCCGTACCCACCTGCCCAGCCGGGCCGTGTCCGGCCGCCCCTCCGGAGCGTCCCGATGAGCGAACTCGCCGAGGGCGTACGGTGATCCGCCGCTGGCGCGATCGGCGGTACCGCGACCACCGCTCCGCCGAGCCGGCAGAGCCCGCCGACCACCACCGCAGCTACCGGATGAGCCTGGCCGGCACCTGGCCGGCCGCCCGGACGAGCCGTCGGATCACGGTCGCCGTGCTCACGGGGTGGGGCGTGCCGCCGAAGACGGTCGTGCACGACGCCGCCGTCTTCGCCATCACCGAGTTGGTCACCAACGTGGTCCGGCACGCCGGTTCGCGCTCGCCGTTCTTCGACCTGCTGCTGGCCATGACCGACACCCACCTCGAAGCCGGTGTGCGCGACGGGCACCCGGGCTTGCCCGACATCCCGCGCGCGGGTGACACGGGCGGCCTGGCGGACGTGGCCGGCCTCGTCCGTCACCTCGGCGGCGGCCTGAAGATCCAGCCCGCGCCGGACGGTGGCAAGACCGTCTACGTCCGCCTGCCGCTCAGCCCGTCGACCGCGATCCCGCAGTAAGGCCGCCCTTGCACTTCACCATCACCGAATACGACGACCACGGCGCTCCCGCCGGCCCGCGGACCGTCGACCTGCCGACGCTCCGGACCGTCCTCGCCGAAGCCGCCACCACGGGCCGGCGCCTGCACATACGCCCGGCGCTGCGGCGCTCCGCGACCGCGCCTCGAAGAACCGCCGTCAGACACCCGCTGACCTCGGAAAACACCCCTGAGAACGACTGGATATCCTGATCACATGAGCGACAACCTCCCCCCGTGCCCGCAGTGCTCCAGCGAGTACACCTATGAGATGAACGCCCTCATGGTCTGCCCGGAGTGCGGCCACGAGTGGGTCCCCGCCGGCGCCGGCGAGGGCGCTGCGGCCGCGGCCGGCGAGCGCGTGATCAAGGACGCCGTCGGCAACGTGCTGGCCGACGGCGACACCGTGACCGTCGTCAAGGCCCTCAAGGTCAAGGGCAGCGTCTCCGGCATCAAGGCGGGCACCAAGGTCCGCAACATCCGCCTCGTCGACGGCGTCGACGGCCACGACATCGACTGCCGCATCGAGGGCTTCGGCGCGATGCAGCTCAAGTCCAGCGTGGTGAAGAAGGCCTGAGCCGCTCCGCCCGGCCACGGGGCCGGGGGGGGGGGGGCCCGCCCGACGCCCCCCCCCCCC
>NZ_JBHYWI010000103.1:0-27432 GCF_042751525.1 Kitasatospora sp. NPDC059408 | reverse complement strand
CCCGGCACCCCCCACCCACCCGAAAGCCCACGACCCCCCAAGCCCCGCGCAGCGGAACCCGCAGCGCAGGATCAGCTCCGGCGCCCCCAGCGGCGCCCCTTGCCCTTGCCCTGGTCGTCACCATCGCCCTCGGAACCGGTGCCAGCGCCCGCGCCCGCTCCCGCGCCACCACGCGGAACCTGCGGAACCTGCGGGTCCTGGCCGGGCCCGCCGCCGTGCTCCCAGCGGGACCACTCGTCGCGCGAGCCGAGCAGCGTGTCGGTGAGGCTCGGGAGGTCGTCCATCGGCGTCTCCTCGGCCCAGTCCGGCCGCCGGCGCGGCTCTGCGGCGTCGGTCGGGGCCTGCCCCTCGCCGACCACCGGAAGCTCGCGGGTGGTGTCCGCGGGCTCCTCGCGCCACAGACCCGGGGGAACCCGGTCCTCGGCCCGGCCGGGCGCGACCCCGGGCAGCACTGCGGTCCGGTCGGTCTCGTCGGCCGGCACCTTCGGCAGCACGGCTGTCTCGTCCGCCGCGGCGGGGCCGCCCGACACCCGGGGCAGCACAGCGGTCTGGTCCGCCGAAACGGGCGGAACAGGCGGAGCAGCCGGAGCGGGCGGAGCAGCCGGAACCGCCGGAAGCTTCGCAGTCTGCTCCGCAGCCGACTGCCGATCCCGCAAGGACAGCTCACGGGTGGTCTCGTCGACCTCCTCGGCCGAACCCCGAGCACCCGAACCCTGAGCACCCGAACCCTGAGCACCCAAGCCCTTCGGCGCCCGCAGCTGAGTGGTAGCCGCGTCCTCCGCACGCCCCGCCGCCGTCTCGGCCGCAGCGGAAGCCGCAGCAGCGGCCTCCGCAGCCGCAGCGAGCGCGGCCGCCTGGGCCAGCCGGGCCTCCTCGGCGCGCTGCAGCGCCTCCTCCGCACGGCGGCGCTGCTCCTCGCGCTGGAGCTCCCGCTGCCGCTGGAGTTCCGCCTGCGCGGCCGCCTCGGCGGCGAGCCGCTTGCGCTCGGCGGCCTCGGCGGCGAGCCGGGCCTCCTCCTCGGCCTTGCGGCGCGCCTCTTCCTCGGCCCGTCGGCGGGCTTCCTCCTCGGCGCGGCGCCGCGCCTCCTCCTCGGCCTTGCGGCGGGCCTCGGCGGCGACCCGCTCGGCCTCCTCCTTGGCCAGCCGTTCCTTCTCCGCCTGCTCGGCCCGCAGCTGCTCCAGGAGCTCCTGCCGCTTGCGCTCGGCGGCCTCCGCCTCGGCCTTCTTGCGGGCCTCCTCGGCGGCGCGCCGTTCGGCCTCCTCCCGCGCGAGCCGCTCCTGCTCGGCGCGGGCGGCCTTCTCCTTCTCGGAGAGGGGCAGCTCACGGTCGAGCCGGTGGCGGATCGCGGTGGTGACGAAGCCGGGTGCCTGGCTGCCGTCGACGACCAGGTAGCGCGCCGGGTCGGCCGCCGCGAGGGCGAGGAAACCGGCCCGGACCCGCTGGTGGAACTCGGTCGGCTCGGACTCCAGCCGGTCCAGCGCCTCGGTGAAGCGCTCCCGGGCCTTGGTCGGGTCGACGTCGAGGACGACGGTCAGGTCGGGCACCAGACCGCCGGTGGCCCAGCGGGAGATCCGGGCGACCTCGGTCGCGGCGAGGTCGCGCCCGGCGCCCTGGTAGGCGATGGAGGAGTCCATGTACCGGTCGGTGATGACGACGGCGCCGCGCGCGAGGGCGGGACGGATGACGTTCTCGACGTGCTCGGCGCGGTCGGCCGCGTAGATCAGGGCCTCGGCCCGGTGGGAGAGGCCGGTGTTGCCGACGTCCAGGACGAGGCCGCGCAGCCGCTGCCCGACCGGGCTGCCACCGGGCTCGCGGGTCAGCACGACCTCGTGGCCCTTGCCGCGGATCCATTCGGCGAGCGCCTGGGCCTGGGTGGACTTGCCGGCGCCGTCGCCGCCCTCCAGGGCGATGAAGAAACCGGTGCCGGTGGTGCGGTGCGCCGCCGGGCCGCTGCCGCCGCGCACGGCGTCGACCAGGTCACGGCCGAACGGGGCGGTGCCGCGCCGGTCGTCGGTCTTGACCAGCACGACGGCGGCCAGCACCAGGGTGAGCAGGCCGGCGGTGGCGACGGCGAGGGCCGCGCCGCCGTGGATGAAGGTGAACGAGCCGGGCTCGACCGTGCCGTACTCGACGTCGCCGTAGGCGCCTGCGATCAGCGGGACGGCGACCACCGCGGCGCCGACGACGGCCCGCAGCACCGCGTACAGGTGCTCGGTGACCTTCGGCAGCCGGGCCTCCTCGACCTCCTGGGCGAGCAGGGTGCGCCCGGCCGAGACGACGATCCCGGCGGCGAGGCCGGCCAGCACGGTGAGCAGGAGGACCAGGACGTAGTCGAGCACGAGCCCGGCCAGGATCAGGGTCACGCCCTCGGTGATCAGCGCCAGCGCGAGCAGCCGGCGGCGGGAGAGGGCGGGCAGGGTGGCCCGGGTGAGCCGGACGCCGGCGGCCGGCGCGCCGGTGGCGGCGAGCACGAGCAGGCCGTAGCCGATCGGCCCGGCCCGGTGCTCGACGGCGGTGAGCAGCGCGAGGGCGGCGACGCCGGCCATCGAGGCGTAGGCGGCGGCGACGGCGAAGGTGAAGTAGGGGGCGCCGCCCGTGCGGCCCTTCTTGAGGGCGGGGCCGGGGGTGGCGTCGGTCGGGGCGCGCAGGCCCTGCAGCGGTGAGTACGGGGCGGCGGTGACCGGGCCGAGGGCCAGCTGCTGGAGGTAGCCGCGGACGGCGGAGGCGGTGAACAGGCCGGCCGCGCCGAGGGCGGCGAAGGTCACCTGGTGGGCCCGGAGCCAGTCCGAGCCGAGCGCCGCGAAGATGTTGTTGAGCAGGGTGAGGCCGACCAGGCCGACGGCGGCGAGCGGCAGGCAGACCCAGCCGGTGAACCGGTCGACACTCCGGACGGTCTCCAGGTGGGCCGCGGACGGCCGCTGCTCGGCGCGGGGGGCGTACGGGTCGGCGGGCGGCAGCAGGCCGGGGACGGCCGCGTCCTTGGCGACGGCCCACACGCGCTCGGCGGCGCCGGTCACGAAGACGGTGGCGAGCAGGACGTACGTGGCGGCGCCGGACGGCTTCGGGCCGGAGCCGAGCCACACGATCCACCACGGCGCGACGCCGATCAGCAGGGCGCGCAGAGCGTCGGCGCCGAACAGCGTCCAGCGCCGGTCCAGCTTGCCGGCGACCAGCCGGTGCACCGGTCCGAGCAGCAGGACGCCGGCGATCAGGGTGGCCGCCAGCCGGGCGGCGAAGACCCCGGCGACGGCGAAGGCCAGGCTGCGCGGCAGCTCGCCGAACCCGCCGCCGAGGGCGGCCGCGATCACGGTGAGCGCGAGCAGCACCAGCAGGCCGAGCCGGTCGGCGGTGCCGCCGATCAGCTGGTTGGTCCACAACCGCCGGTAGGACCGCGTGCGCAGCAGCGCGCGGGCCCGCTCCACCGGGGTTCCGGCGGGCGCGACCTCGGGCAGGTCGGGCATGGCGGCTCTGGCGGCCGGGGCGGCGCTGGGGGTGGGCTGCTCCTCGCTCGTCATACGGTCAGCGTAGCGGTCGGGGGTTGGCCGGAAAGAGACGAACGACGTTCCGGATCGGGCTCATCACCGGGTTGTGACGATCCCCGCACACACACCCGCCGTCCCCGAACGGCCCCGCCACCGCCCTCGCACGGCCCACGCCCCCTCCGCGAACGGTCCCGGCCCCCTCCCCCGAACGGCCCAGACGGCAGTCCCCGGACACGCCTCGGGCCCGCACCCCCGGTGAAGGGGGCACGGGCCCGGGAGCCGCCGTCGGAGGATCAGCCCTCGTCGGTGGCCGTGGTCTTGCTCGCGGTGGTCTTGCTCGCGGTGGTCTTCTTCGCCGCCGTCTTCTTCGCCGCGGCCGTGGTGGTCTTGGCCGCCGTCTTCTTCGCGGCCGTCTTCTTGGCGGCGGCCGTGGTGGTCTTCTTGGCCGCCGTCTTGGTGGCGGTCGCCTTCTTCGCCGGGGCCTTCTTCGCGGTCTTCTTCACCGGCCCGCGCGCCCGCTTCTCGGCGAGGAGCTCGTAGCCGCGCTCCGGCGTGATCGAGGCGACGTCGTCGTCCTTGCGGAGCGTGGCGTTGGTCTCGCCGTCCGTCACGTACGGTCCGAAGCGGCCGTCCTTGACCACGACCGGGCGCTCGCTGACCGGGTCGGTGCCGAGCTCGCGCAGCGGCGGGGCCGCGGCGGCCCGGCCGCGCTGCTTGGGCTGCGCGTAGATCGCCAGCGCCTCGTCGAGGGTGATCGTGAAGAGCTGGTCCTCGCTCGTGAGCGAGCGCGAGTCGGTGCCGCGCTTGAGGTACGGGCCGTAGCGGCCGTTCTGCGCGGTGATCTCGACGCCCTCGGCGTCCGCCCCGACCACGCGCGGCAGCGAGAGCAGCCGCAGCGCGTCCTCCAGGGTGACGGTGTCCAGCGACATCGTCTGGAACAGCGAGGCGGTGCGCGGCTTGACCGCGTTCTTGCCGGTCTTCGGCGTGCCCTCGGGCAGGATCTCGGTCACGTACGGGCCGTAGCGGCCGTCCTTGGCGACCAGCATGTTGCCGCTGACGGGGTCCTGGCCGAGCTCGAAGTCACCGCTGGGCTTGGCCAGCAGCTCCTCGGCCAGCTCGACGGTGAGCTCGTCCGGCGGCAGGTCGTCCGGGATGTCGGCGCGCTGGCCGGGCTCGCCCTCGACGGCGGAGGCGCGCTCGACGTACGGGCCGTAGCGGCCGACGCGCAGCGTGATGTCGTCGCTGATCCGGAACGAGCTGATCTCGCGGGCGTCGATCGCACCGAGGTCGGTGACGAGCTCCTTGAGACCGCCCAGGTGGTCGCCGTCGCCGTTGCCGGCGTCGGCGGCGCGCCCGGTCTCGACGCCCTCGCCCTCGCCGAAGTAGAAGCGCTTCAGCCACGGCACGGACTGCGCCTCACCGGCGGCGATCCGGTCGAGGTCGTCCTCCATCTTCGCGGTGAAGTCGTAGTCGACCAGTCGGCCGAAGTGCTTCTCCAGCAGGTTGACCACGGCGAAGGAGAGGAAGGAGGGGACCAGCGCCGTCCCCTTCTTGAAGACGTACCGGCGCTGGATGATCGTGTCGATGATCGACGCGTACGTGGAGGGGCGGCCGATCTCCCGGTCCTCCAGCTCCTTGACCAGCGAGGCCTCGGTGTAGCGCGCCGGCGGCTTGGTCGCGTGGCCCTCGGAGGTGAGCTGCTCGGCGGCCAGCGGGTCGCCCTGGACGACCTGCGGCAGCCTGCGCTCGCGGTCGTCGAGCTCGGCGTTCGGGTCGTCCGCGCCCTCGACGTAGGCCTTGAGGAAGCCGTGGAAGGTGATGATCTTGCCGGAGGCGGAGAACTCGACGTCCCGGCCGTCGGCGGAGGTGCCGCCGACCCGGACGGTGACGGACTGGCCGACCGCGTCCTTCATCTGGGAGGCGACGGTGCGCATCCAGATCAGCTCGTACAGCCGGAAGTCGTCGCCGCTCAGGCCGGTCTCGGCCGGGGTGCGGAAGCGGTCCCCGGAGGGGCGGACGGCCTCGTGCGCCTCCTGGGCGTTCTTGACCTTGCTGGCGTAGGTGCGCGGGGCGTCCGGCAGGTAGTCGGCGCCGTACAGCTGGGTGACCTGGGCGCGGGCGGCGGAGATCGCGGTGTCCGACAGCGTGGTCGAGTCGGTGCGCATATAGGTGATGAAGCCGTTCTCGTACAGCTTCTGGGCCACCTGCATGGTCCGCTTGGCGCCGAAGCCCAGCTTGCGGCTGGCCTCCTGCTGGAGCGTGGTGGTGCGGAACGGCGCGTACGGCGAGCGGCGGTAGGGCTTGGACTCGACGCTGCGGACGCCGAACGAGGTCCGCTCCAGGGCGACGACCAGCTGGCGAGCGGCCTGCTCGTCCAGGTGGAGCGTGTTGGTGCTGCCGGCCTTAAGCCGGCCGTCCGAACCGAAGTCGCGGCCGCTGGCGATCCGCTTGCCGTCGACGCTCGACAGCCGGGCGCCGAAGGTCTCCGGGTTGGCCGCGTCGGCCGGGGTGCGGCCGGTGCTGAAGGTGCCGACGAGGTCCCAGTAGGACGCGCTGCGGAAGGCCATCCGCTCGCGCTCGCGCTCGACCACCAGGCGGGTCGCGACGGACTGCACGCGGCCGGCCGAGAGCTTCGGCATGACCTTCTTCCACAGCACCGGCGAGACCTCGAAGCCGTAGAGGCGGTCGAGGATGCGACGGGTCTCCTGGGCGTCGACCAGACGCTGGTTCAGCTCGCGCGGGTTGGCCACCGCCTCCTGGATCGCGGTCTTGGTGATCTCGTGGAACACCATGCGGTGCACCGGCACCTTGGGCTTCAGGACCTGCTGGAGGTGCCACGCGATGGCCTCGCCCTCGCGGTCCTCATCGGTGGCGAGGAAGAGCTCGTCGGACTCCGCGAGCAGCGACTTCAACTTGCTGACCTGGGACTTCTTGTCCGCGTTGACCACGTAGATGGGAGCGAAGTCGTGGTCCACGTCCACCCCGAGGCGGCGCACCTCGCCGGTGTACTTGTCCGGCACCTCGGCCGCGGTGCTGGGCAGGTCGCGGATGTGCCCGACGCTCGCCTCGACGATGTAGCCGGGGCCAAGGTAGCCCTTGATCGTCTTCGCCTTGGCCGGCGACTCGACAATGACGAGTCGCTGTCCGTGCGCGGTCTCGCTGCTCGGGGACACCTTCGCTCTTCTCTCCCGGTCGTTATGTGAGCTGGTCGGCGCCGGCAGCACGGGCTGCGCTCCGCCCGACCCCTCCACCGTCCCGGGGCTGCCGCTGAACGACGACCCCACCAGCGGAGTGTGACCGTACCCCGGCCACCCTTGTCAAACGGACGGATCCCGCGTTTTCACTTGCCAGGCCCACCGACGCCACTCGAACGGTAACCCGATGATGGAGCATCGCGCCCCGTGGAGGGGGGCATCGGCGGGTTCCGGAGGATGGAATGACGGATTTCAAGATCTGTCAACGGAGTATCCGCGGAGCGCGGGGCTCCGGATGGTGCGGTCCGCCGGGGCGGCCGACCGAACCGGCCGCGGCCCTGCGGATTCAGCCGACGACGGCCGCCAGCAGGCCCGTCCCGGCCGCCAGGCAGCAGGTGCCGAGCGCGCTCCACAGCAGGTCCGCCACCGCCGGGCGGCTGATCTCCCCCGCCGCCAGCACGACCCGGTCCGGGCGGCGCGGGTCGTAACAGATCCGGACGGACGTGCCGGGGGCGAAGCGGACGGGACGGCGCAGTGGCGTGTGGCCGCGCGGACGGGCGAGCACCCGCTCGGCGCACCGCCCCGGCCCGGGGCCGCCGACCGACGGCAGCGCCGAGAAGGCGAGCAGCGGCGCGCTGTCGAGCTCGCCGCGCGCGTCGTCCTCGGCGACCACGACGGCCTCGGCCGGCACCCCCCGACGGCGGACCCGGTGGCGAAGGCGCACTTCGGCGGCGCACCAGAGCAGCAGCGCGCCACCGAACAGGGCGAGTACCAGCCCGCCCACGACCGCCGTCGTCCTGTCCACCCCTCGCCCCCCGGCTCCCCAGCTCTGTCCACAGCCTGTGGACAGAGCCTCGCAGCGGGCGGCCAACGCAGGACGGCCGTCGGGAGGCCGACGGACGAACCGGGGGCTACCGGGAGGTGAACCGGACGCCCGCCCGGTCCGGGAGGCAGGCGCCCGTCCCGTCCTGGCAGGCGGGTGCCCCTCCCGCTCGGGCAGTGGGCGCCGGGGCCTCGGCTCAGGCGACGGGGCGGATGAAGCCCTGCTCGGTCAGCAGCCGCAGCGACTCCGGCACGCGGTCCCGCAGGACGACCCGGTCCTCGCCGAGCAACTGGGCGATGGCGTCCACGATCTCGCCCGCCGCCAGCGTCCCGTCGCAGACGCCGACGAAGCCCGCACCGACGGTGTCCACCTTGGTGGCCCGCCGCATGCCGCGGTTGTGACGCAGGATCACGTGCTCCGGGTCCTCCGCGCCGGGCGCGCCGACCTGCTCCTGGACGACCCCGTCGGCCAGCACGTACCGGGCCGCGAGCAGGCCCGCGTCGTCGTGCGAGCGCAGGAAGTCCTGCCGGTCGAACCACTCCTCGATGTGCGGACCGAGCGGCTGCTCCACCGGGTGCGGCCACTCCTCCACCCGGACCGTCGGACGCTCGGCGCCGCTCGCCCGCAGGGTGATCCAGCCCATGCCGATGCCCTCGACCCGGCCCGCCTCGAAGGCGTCCAGCCACTCGCCGTAACGGGCCTGGTAGTCGCCGCCCGGACCGCGGTGGTCGCCGCCGTCGCGCAGCCACAACTCGGCGTACTGGGCGACGTCCTGGACCTCGCGCTGGACGATCCAGGCGTCCAGCCCGGTGCCCGCGACCCAGCCGGCCAGCCGCTCGTGCCAGTCCTCGCCCTTGACGTGCTGCCAATTGGCCAGCAACTGGCAGTAGCCGCCCGGCTCCAGGTGGGCAGCCGCGGAACGGACCAGGGTGCGGCACAGGTCGTCGCCGGCCATGCCGCCGTCGCGGTAGATGAACCGGCCGGCCGGCGAGATCACGAACGGCGGGTTGGAGACGATCAGGTCGAACTTCCGCTCCCCGACCGGCTCGAAGAGGCTCCCGGCGGCGGCCTCGGTGTTGTCGAAACCGGACAGCGCCAGGGTCAGCTCGGAGAAGCGCAGCGCGCGCGGGTTGAGGTCGGTGGCGGTCACCTTCTGGGCGTGCCGGGCCGCGTGCAGCGCCTGCACGCCGGAGCCCGAACCGAGGTCCAGCGCGGCGCGGACGGGCCGGCGCACGGTGATGTTGGCCAGCGTCGTGGAGGCGCCGCCGACCCCGAGCACCAGGTCCCTTCGGGCCACACCGTGCGCCGTCTCGCCGGAGCCGATGCCGCCCGCGCCGCCCACCGCGCAGCCCAGGTCGGAGACCACCCAGGCGTCCGAACTGGGCAGCCCGGCGACCTCGTTGGCGTAGGGGCGGACGTCCACGGTGGCACGCACCAGATCGCCGTCCGGGCGCAGCCAGCCGTCCGCGAGGCAGTCCTCGACCGGCAGCGCGGCCGCGGCCGCCTTGTAGGGCACCGGCTGCTGGAGCAGGAACAGCCGGACCAGCGTCTCCAGCGGGCCGTCGCCGCGGGTCGCGCGCAGCGCCGGGACCGCCTCGCTGCGGGCCAGCGCCGCGTAGCCGGTGGGCCCGAGCAGGTCGAGGCAGCCGTCGGCGGTGAACGAGGCGGCGAGCAGCGCCTCGCGCAGCTTGGCGAGGCGGGTGGGGTCGAGAACGGGGCTACTGATCACCCCGCCATTGTCCCCCGGGCCGCGGGCGCACCCGCCGTGCCCGGGCCGGGCGCGACGGGTGTGCCTCGGGCGTGCGGCGGGTCAGCTCGCGCTGGGCGCGGGCGCGGACGGGGCGGCGGCCGGCGTGGTGGCGGGCGTGGCCGCCGGGCCGGCGCTGCCCGTCGCGGACGGGGCCGGGGTGCCGCCGGGCGCGGCGGAGGGGGCACCGGTCGCGCCGTCGGTCGGTGCGGCGGTGCCCGGAGCCGTCGCCGGGGCCGTGCCGCCGCCGCTCGGGGCGGGGGTGGCCGACCCGGCGCTCGGGGCGGCGGTGGCCGCGGAGGGCTTGCAGCCGTCCTGCTTGGCCATGGCCGCACCGAGGTCGCCGCGCTGGAGTTTGCCCTGCGCCTGGGTGGACAGCGTGGCCAGCTGCTGCACCTGGTCGGCGACGCTGCGCAGCCCGTCCGCGAACTTGGACTGGTCGGCGCTGGACAGCGCGTCCAGCTTCTTCTGGACGTCCAGGTAGCCGTCGGCCGCCTTGTTCAGCTCGGCGACGGTGTCCTTCTGCAGGTTGGCGCCGTCGTCGACCTTCGGCGCCCCCGCCGCGTCGATCGCCTTCGCGATGTCCTGGTTGGTCTTGGCGAGACGCCCGACGTCGGCGGAGAGCCGCTTCTGCAGGTCGGCCGGGGCCTCGCCGGTCTTCACCTGGCCGGTGTCGGCGAGCGCGCTCTGGGCCTGGGCGATCGGGTCCTTGGCCGCGCCGCAGACGTTCGACGCCCAGGACTCCAGCTGCTTGCTGTTGTCGTCGCCGCAGCCGACGGCTCCGAACGCGAGCAGCACGCCGAGGGCGGGTACGGCCAGCAGTCGCTTGTTCACCGGGAGAAGCCTTTCGGTTCGGTCGTCTTCGGTCGTCGAACCTACACGCCGCCGATCCGCTCCCCGGTTCCCGGCCGCCCTGGCCGGCTTCGGACCCGACGAAGGCCCGCCCCGGGCGCGCCCCGGGCCTCGCTCAGCCCGAACCCGGTACGCACCCGGCCCTGACCCGGCCCTGACCCGGTACGTACCGGCCCGAACTCAGGCGCGCTCGACGCGGATCGGGTCCCCCGGCCGGACCGTCCGCAGCACCTGGGCGTCGCCGTCCAGCGCGCCGAGGATGTTGCAGGGGCTGGCCAGCCGGCACTCGTCACCGCGCGAGATCGGCGTCGGCCCGTACGGCAGGGCGAGACTGTCGCCGTCCGTCCAGAACGCCACCGTGCCCGGCTCGACGACCTGTTCGGCGTCGTCCTCCCGCAGCACGCTGACCGGCGTCCCGAAGTAGACCTCCTCGCCCCAGGTGCTGGCCGAGGAGCCGATCGGCAGCTCGGCCCAGAGCGCCTCGGCGGTGGGGGTGGCCCGCAGGGTGGCGGTCGCCTGACCGGCCGGCCACAGAATGCGTATCCGCATGGTCGTCCTCTTCCGCGACAGGTCCGATCGTCGATCGTGGATGGTCGATCGTCGATCGGACCCGGTCGTGCCGGAAGCAGCGAACCGCCGGATTCAACAGTTTGTCAACGGGATCCCGAGGAATGGACGCACGGCGTCACGGCACTGCGGCCACGCAGGCTCAGGGGTCCGCCCGGCGAAGCCGGAGACCGTCCGGTCCTCCCGGTCCTCAGACCGCGAGGGCGTCGACCGAAACCGGCCAGCTCATCCGGATCAGGCCACCGTCCGCGCCGTTGGTGACCTCCAGGTCCTCGACCAGGCCGGTGATCACCGCCAGGCCCAGGGTGTCCTCGTCCGGATCGCCGCCCTCGGCCGCGCCGGAGGCCGGAACGGCGGACGGGCCCGCCTCGTCCTCGACCTCGATGAGGAAACGCTTCTCCTGATCGGTCAGCGCGACCCTGACGGTGCCGCCGATGCCGCCGCGCTGGTGCAGCCCGACCGCGCGGGAGCACGCCTCACCGACCGCGAGCCGTACCTCGTCGAGCACCGACTCGTCGACGCCGGCCCGTCTGGCGACTGCCGCGGCGACCAGTCGGGCCGTGCGGACGTGCTCGGGAAGCGCGCTGAATCGAAGTTCGACGGTTGCCATCTCTCCCCCTCGGGGTGCTCCGACCGGGGCCGACGCCGCGGCCCCTGCGGGCCGGCCGAACCGGCCCCGGTGCGGCCGGGGACGACCGGGGCGAGGCGCCCCGACCGTCCCGACCGCGTGGATCGGGCGGGCCGGTCACCAGGGACCGGCCCGGCCGCATCAGTCGGTCGCGTTGACCGCGTCGTCCACCGAGGTGTGGATCGGGAAGACCTTGGTCAGGCCGGTGATGCGGAAGATCTTCAGGATGCGCTCCTGGTTGCAGACCAGGCGCAGCGAGCCCTCGTGGGCACGCACCCGCTTCAGACCGCCCACCAGTACGCCCAGACCGGTCGAGTCGAGGAAGTCCACGCCCTCCATGTCGACGACGAGGTGGTACTTGCCGTCGTTGACGAGCTCGACCAGCTGCTCCCGCAGCTTCGGGGCGGTGTACACATCGATCTCGCCGCCAACCTCGACGACCGTGCGATCGCCGACTGAACGGGTCGACAGGGACAGGTCCACGGAACCTCCAGCACCTTGCCTTGCTACGTCATGTGCGTTCCTCGGCCGGACGGCCGCCACCGCATGGTCGCGAGCCCCGGGCGCGCCCAGCCAACGCGTGGCAAGCCTCGGCGCTGCGACCCACGGCCATACGGCCGTCACGGCCACATTCAACCACCTGCGACCATGCCCGCACGATGGCTTACGACGATTCTCCGTCACGCCGGTGACACACTGGGTCCCCATGCCGCCCCGACACAGCCTGCCCGAGGCACTGCTCACGACCCTGTCCACCACCAGGGGGCGGTCCGACCGGCTCACCCATACGGAGCACCTTCCCGCCCGACCTGCGCGTTATGCGCCTTGGCCGGACTCGATCCGCGCCGAGATCACGGCCGCCGCGCGCGCCGTCGGCGTGGAACAGCCCTGGGCGCACCAGGCGGAAGCCATGAACCTGGCCAAAACCGGCCAGACTGTGGTGATCGCCACAGGCACCGCCTCGGGCAAGTCGCTCGGCTACCTGGCCCCGGTCCTGAGCGATCTGCTGGACGGCACCGAGGCCCGCAACGGCCGCGGCGCGACCGCCCTCTACCTCGCCCCGACCAAGGCGCTCGCCGCCGACCAGCGCCGCCGCGCCGCCGAACTCGCGCCGCCCCGGGTCCGGGCCGCCCTCTACGACGGCGACACCCCGCCCGAGGAGCGCGAGTGGGTCCGCCAGTACGCCTCCTACGTGCTCACCAACCCGGACATGCTGCACCGGGGCATCCTGCCCGCCCATGCCCGCTGGTCTTCATTTTTCAAGGTGCTGCGCTACGTGGTCGTCGACGAGTGCCACAGCTACCGGGGCGTGTTCGGCTCGCACGTCGCCCAGGTGCTGCGGCGGCTGCGCCGCATCTGCGCCCGCTACGGTTCGTCACCCACCTTCCTGCTCGCCTCCGCCACCACCGCCGACCCGGCCGTCACCGCGGGGCGGCTGACCGGCCTGCCCGCCGTCGCCGTCACCGATGACGCCTCGCCGCGCGGACCGATGGTCTTCGGCCTCTGGGAGCCGCCGCTGACCGAGAACGTCGGCGAGCACGGCGCACCGGTCCGCCGCACCGCCACCGCCGAGGCGGCCTACCTGCTCACCGACCTCGTCGAGCAGCAGACCCGCACCGTCGTGTTCGTCCGTTCCCGGCGGGCCGCCGAACTCGTCGCCCTGCAGGCCCAGGACCAGCTCGGCCGACCGCTCGCCGAGCGGGTGGCCGCCTACCGCGGCGGCTACCTCGCCGACGAACGCCGAGCCCTGGAACGTGCCCTGCACAGTGGTCGGCTCCTCGGCCTCGCCTCCACCTCCGCTCTCGAACTGGGCGTCGACGTCTCCGGCCTCGACGCCGTCCTGATGGCCGGCTACCCCGGCACCCGGGCCTCGCTGTGGCAGCAGGCGGGCCGGGCCGGCCGCGAGGCCCAGGGCGCGCTCGCCGTCCTGATCGCCCGGGACGACCCGCTGGACACCTACCTGGTGCACCACCCCGAGGCGCTGTTCGCGGCGCCCGTCGAGGCCACCGTGCTCGACCCCGACAACCCGCACGTCCTCGCCCCGCACCTGTGCGCGGCCGCGGCCGAACTCCCGCTCACCGACGCCGACCTGGAGCTGTTCGGCCCCTCCACCGCACCGCTGCTGCCCGTCCTGGAACGCCGCGGCCTGCTGCGCCGGCGCAGCGACGGCTCCTGGTACTGGACCCGCCGCGAACGCGCGGCCGACGCCGTCGACCTGCGCGGCAGCGGCGGCAGCCCGGTGCAGATCGTCGAGGCCGCCACCGGCCGGCTGCTCGGCACGGTGGACGCCTCCGCCTCCCACACGACCGTCCACACCGGTGCCGTCCACCTGCACCAGGGGCGCACCTTCCTGGTCCGCGAGCTCGACCTGGAGAACTCCGTCGCCCTGGTCGACGCGGCCGACCCGCCGTACACCACGGCCGCCCGGGACATCACCTCCATCTCCGTGCTCGACACCGACACGACCGTCCGCTGGGGCGAGGGCCGGCTCAGCTTCGGTTCGGTGGAGGTGGTCAACCAGGTGGTCGGCTACCTCCGGAAGCGGATCTCCACCGGGGAGATCATGGGCGAGAGCAAGCTCGACCTGCCGCCCCGCACACTGCGCACCCGGGCGGTCTGGTGGTCCGTCACCGAGGACCAGCTGCTCGACGCGGACATCCCACTCGACCGGCTGCCCGGCGCCGCCCACGCCGCCGAGCACGCCTCGATCGGACTGCTGCCGCTGTTCGCCACCTGCGACCGCTGGGACATCGGCGGCGTCTCCGTCCCGCTGCACCCCGACACCGAGCTGCCCACCGTCTTCGTCTACGACGGCCACCCGGGCGGGGCCGGCTTCGCCGAACGCGGCTTCCAGCGGGCCGTCCAGTGGCTGACGGCCACCCGCGAGGCGATCGCCGCCTGCGAGTGCGAGCGCGGCTGCCCGTCCTGCGTGCAGTCGCCCAAGTGCGGCAACGGGAACGACCCGCTGGACAAGACCGCGGCCGTCCGGCTCCTGGACGTCCTGCTGGCCGGCGCCCCGAAGGCGGCGGACGGGGCTCCCGCCCCCACCGACACGGACTCATGAACCCTCCTCCACCGGGGTGACCGCGGCCCGGATCGGTCCGGCGCGGGCCCGCGCTCGCGCCGGACCGACCGGAAGCCGCACCGGCAGCCCCGCGACGGGCACCTCGGCCACCACCTCGACGGCGTCGTCGTCCCCGTCCAGCACGCAGGACACCAGGCCCGCGCCCTGCGCGGCGACGATCCCGGCCGCCCGACCGCACCCGCCGTCCGGGTCCAGCAACAGCCGGTCCGCCGCCGCGAGGGCCGCGAGATCGGCCGCCGCCTCGGCCCGGTGCCGGGCGGCGACGACCGCACCGACCGCCATCGTCGCCGCGAACACCGAGCAGCCGAGCATCGCGAAGGCCACCAGCCAGACCGTCGCCGAGCCGGTGTCCGCAGCCCCGCCGAGCCCGCGCGCCGCAGCGACCCGGGACCGCGCGCCCACGATCGCCGGCACCAGCCGGCGGGTCAGGACGGCCATGCCGTTCCTCCTCCCACCAACGTATCCTCCCGCGCCGCCACCGCGACGGCGCTCAGCCGCACCGAGAGCAGGCCTCCGAGCCTGCCGGGCGCGCCGCAGGGCGCGTCCACCGTGACCCGCACGGTGTCGGCCGCCAGGGCGACCTCGACCTGTGCCCCGGGCGGGGCCGCCTCACGGGCGACCACAACGGCGTCGGTCTCCCCGCGGGCCGCGGCCCGGGCGCCGACCCGGGCCGCGTCCACGCACCGGATCTGGGCCGCCGCGGCGAGCACGCCCCAGATCAGCAAGGCCACGAGCAGGACCAACGCCGGCATGGCCACCGCCGTCTCCGCCGTCACGAACCCCGCGTCACCGCGTGCCCTGCCGCGCCGACACCCGCTACGTCGCATGGAGCGCCCGCTCCAGCAGATCGGTCAGCGCCCCGGTGACGGTCGCGCTGGTCACCACCTTGTAGAGCCCGGCCGCGAACGCGCACGCGCCCAGCGTCCCGACCGCGTACTCCGCCGTGGTCATCCCGGCGTCCGAGCGGCCCCTGGCCCGAACCACCCGCCGGACCCGGCGCGCGGTCCAGCGTCCCCGGCGCCTCCACACGCCCGGCAACGGCCGGGCCGGAAGGGCGTTCACGAGCCTGGGCGCGATCACAACAGCCATGGTCTTCTCCTCATCGGTTTCGGTTGCACGCGATGCGTTGCGATGCGTGCGATGGACTCGGCGAACTCGGTGGATTCGGCGGGGCTGCCGGGGCCCCTCACACCGCAAGTGCGAACCGGCTGGTCAGCCCCACGACGACCGGCACGACACCGATCAGCACGAACGCCGGAAGGAAGCAGAGCCCGAGCGGCGCGGTGGCCAGGACCCCCGCCCTGCGGACCCGGGCGTGGGCCGCCCTGCCCGCAGCCGTCCGCCGTGCGTGGGCGAGTCCGATCAGGGACCCGGCCACCGGGGAGCCCCCGAGGCTCGTACGGACCATGCAGCGGACCAGCGGTGCCAGCGAGGGGTGCTGGTCGCCCAGCCGGTCCCAGCACAGCTCCGGCGGTGCGCCCAGGGCCAGTTCGGCCCCGATCGCCACCAGCCGGGGTCCCATCGGAGCGTCCACGCTCCGCCCGACCGCCATGACCGCCACGGAAGGCGAGGCAGCCGAGCCGAGGCAGGCCGCCAGCAGCTCGGCGCTCAGCGGGAGTTGCCGGGTGAGCAACTCCTCCGTCAGCTCGGTCCGCCGATCGGCCGGTGACCGCGCTCGTGCAAGCGCCTGGTAGGCGCCCACCGCCAGTACCACCCCGAGCAGCAGCCCGAGGCCACCGCCGAGCACCAGAGCCGCTCCAGCGCCCGCCAGTGCCGCCATCACCGACCGCCGGAGCACCCCGGCCCCACCCGCCTCCCGCGCCAACGGCGCCGGCCGCGCCGCGGGAACCCGACCGAAGAGCCTGACCGAGGCTCGGCGCCGCCTCACCCACCGGCGCCCCGGCACAACTCCCGCCGCCACAGCGGCCATCAGGACCGCCACACCCCACATCACCCGGTCACCGCCTCTGCCCTGGCGCTCCTGCTGCTCACCGGCCTTCGCCAGGCCCGGCGGCGTGGCAGGCCGCTCAACGCCCGCCTGACGCCCCGGACTCCCCACTCGCCACGTACTCGCCCGGAGCGGCGCGTGGCCGCCTTCACGGCCCGGGCGCCCGCCCGCCCGGTTCTCGGCGCCCACGGCGCCCACAGCTCCCTCGGCGCCCACGAGCCCGGAACAGCAGTGTCGCTCCCCGGGCCTGCGGGGCCCTCCAAACCGCCCCGAGCCGCCGCCCGCACGATCCGAGCCGTCCAGGCCACGCCCAGCCCTTCCAGCACGGCTCCCACCGCGAGGCAGCCGAGCCCGGCAGACGTGTGCAGGAGGACGTCCACCGGCCTCGCCCCCATCGCAGTGCCCAGTAGCAGCCCGGCCGCCGGCAACATCGCCAGGACGGCGATCGTCGTTCGAGGCCCCGCCAGTTCACCGGCGATCTCCTCGGCCAGGGCCTGCTCGCCGCGCAGCGCCTCCGCGACCCGGTCCAGCGCGGCGGCCAGCCCCGCGCCCCCGTCGGACGCCAACCGCCAACAGGCCGCGATCGCCGCCGCCCCGCTCCCGCCCGGCAGTTCGGCGAGCAGGTGCAGCGCACCGGGAACGTCGCCTCCGTAGCGGCCGGCCGCCAGCCGCGCCACCGGCTCCTCACCCAGTCTGCGCAGGGCGTCCGGGTCGGCCGCGGTGCGCGCCGTCACCACGTGGAGCGCCTGCTCCGGTGTCGACCCGCTGCGCAACTCCCCGGCCAGCCCGGCGCAGAGCTCGATCACACCGGCTGCCCGGCACCTTGCCCGCGCCGCCACGGCCCGCCGCCGACGCCACCTCCGGAGCGGCACCACGGCGAGGGCACCGACGAGCACCGGCACCGGCGAGGCCGTCACGTACCCGGCCGCCAATCCCACGGGGAGGAGCAGCAGTTCGGGAACCAGCCACTGCCGCGGCCCGAGTGCACCCACCGGCCTCATGAGAGGCACCGGCGGCCCGGCGCCCGCCAGCACCAGCCTGGAACGCCGCCCGCCCGGCAGCTGCTGCTGCACCACGTGCCACCCGCCGAGCGCGACCACGCACAGCGCAGCGGCCCACCACAACGAGATCTGACCGTCGATCATCTCGTGAACCTCCTTGTCATCGACGTCGTCCACGTCGTCCACGTCATCGGCCTTTCCGGCCCCAGTCCCCCAGCAGCGCGAGGGCACCCACCGAGAGCACGCTCAGCAGCAGGACGAAGCCGAGTTCCGCCGCTCGCGCACTCGCCCCCGCGAGCCCTGTCACGGCGGACCCGCCGAGAGCGTGACGCCGCGCGCCGCCAGCAACCCGAGCAGTCGCTCCCAGCCCGCCTTCGGGGCCATTCGGCCCTCCGCCGTGAACTCCACCGCCGGGATGGTCACGGCCAGGCCCTCGCGGTCCCCCGCCAGCGTGTGGATCTCGGCCACCCGGCGCCGCCCCGAGCCCGGCTCCCGGACCAGGTGCACCACCAGGTCGAGTGCGGCGCGCAATTGGCTGTGCAGCGACGGCCGGTCGAGCCCGGCGAGCGAGCCCAGCGCCTCCAGCCGCACCGGCACGTCCGCCGCCGTGTTGGCGTGGACCGTCCCGCAGCCGCCCTCGTGGCCGGTGTTCAGCGCGGCCAGCAGGTCCGACACCTCGGCCCCGCGCACCTCGCCGATGACCAGGCGGTCGGGCCGCATCCGCAGCGCCTGCCGGACGAGGTCCCTGAGGGTGAGCTCGCCGAGCCCCTCCTGGTTGGGCGGTCTGCTCTGCAGCCGGACCACGTGCGGATGGGCCGGTCGCAATTCGGCGGAGTCCTCGGCGACCACGATCCGCTCGTCCGGGCCGACGAGGCCGAGCAGGGCCGCGAGGAGCGTGGTCTTGCCCGTCCCCGTGCCGCCGGAGACCAGGAGCGACAGCCGCGCCCGCACGATGCCGGCCAGCAGGCCGGCGCCCTCGGGTGGCAGCGTCCCGCCCGCCACCAGCTCGGCGAGTGTGAACGGCCGGGGCCGGCAGACCCGCAGCGAGATGTGCGTGCAGCCGGCCGCGATCGGCGGCAGCACGGCGTGCAGCCTGGTGCCGTCCGGGAGCCGGGCGTCCACCCAGGGGCGGGCGTCGTCCAGCCGCCGCCCCGCCGCGGTGGCCAGCCGGTGCGCCAGCCGCCTGACCGCCTCGGCGTCGGCGAAGCGGACCCCGGTGGCGCGGTGCAGGCCGCCGCCACGGTCGACCCACACCTCCTCCGGCCCGTTCACCAGGACGTCCGTGACGTCGGGCGCCGCCAGCAGCCGGTCCAGCGGGCCCGCACCCACCAGTTCGGCGCGCAGGGAGCGCACGGTGTCCAGGACCTCGTCCCCGCCGAGCGGCGGCCGGGTGGCCCGCAGCGCGGCGGCGACGGATCCATCCGTCGGGGCGGCGCCCGACTCGGCCAGCCGCAGCCGGACCGCGTCCAGCAGCGCCGCAGTCCGCTCCTCCCGGGCCGTCCGCCCGTAGGGGCACGGACGGGACTGTTCCGGCGGCCCGTCGGGTGGCGGGACGCTCCGGAGCAGCCGGTGCTCCCGCGCACCGCCGCCCCGGACGGGCGAGCCGCCCATCCCGCCGGCTCCGACGGAAGCACCGGTGCCACCCGAGCCGGACCCGATCCCCGTTCTGCGCAGACGGACCATCAGTACACACCTCCTCCGACCGCCGGCACCGGCGGCAGCACTTCGTCCAGGAAGGTCGCGCAGAAGCGCGCGAGCGGGCCGTTGTCCCGCGTCCCGGGCGGCACGCCCTTCTCGACGTCCTCGACCAGCCCGGGCTCCGGCTCCAGCTCTCCCGCGAGCTCCAACCGCAGCCCGCGGGCGATCCGCCCGGCCGGGAGGCCGCGCGCCCGCAGCGGGCGCACCACCGCCCGGACGTCCCCGAGTCGCATCCGGACCGCCGCCGCGACCCGGTCGGCGGCGGCCACCGCCCGCAGTTCGGCCGGGACCACCAGCAGCGCCAGGTCCGACTGCTCCAGCGCCTGCCCGGCCGCCGCGTCGAGGTGGCGCGCCACGTCGACCACGACGAGCCCGCCGCGCCGTCTGGAGGCCGCCAGGACGCTGCGCATGGCCTCGGGCGGCACGGCCAGCGTGTCGCCGCGGTCCCACGACAGGCAGGACAGTCTGGACGGCCGTTTGAGCGCCGGCAGCGCCCGGGCCAGCTCGGTCCCGCTGACCCGGCCGCGCGAGCCGGCCAGATCGGGCCAGCGCAGCCCGCGGGCCGTCTCTCCGCCCAGCAGGATGTCCAGGCCGCCGCCCAACGGATCCCCGTCGATCAGCATCGTCCGCCGGCCGGACCGCGCCGCGGTGACCGCGAGGGCGCACGCCAGGGTGGAGGCCCCGGCGCCGCCGCGGCCGCCGAGCACGGCGACGGTGAGCGCCGGGGGCCCGACGCCCTCGGCCGCGTCGGCGATCCGGTCGAGCAGCCAGGCCTCGGCGTCGGGGAGGAACAGCACGTGTTCGGCGCCGAGTTGGACGGCTCTGACCCACACCTCCGGGTCGTCCAGGTCCAGCCCCAGCAGCAGGACCCCGGCACGCCGGGGCAGCCCGGCGCACCGGGCCACCTGGTCGTCCCCGACCAGGACCAGCGAGGAACTCTCCCAGAGCCCACGCGGCGGCGGGGCGCCCCGGATCAGCTGCGGCTCGGTGCCCGCGGCCGCGCAGAGCCGCACCAGGTGCTCGGCGAGGCGCTCGTCCTCGGTGAGGACCAGCGGCCCGGTGGCTCCGGGCCCCTCGACGGTGGTGTGGCCGGTGATCGGCGTCGACATGGTGCTCTCCCCTCCGCGGCGGGGGGCGCGGGTGAAGGCCCCCCGCGCCCGGCCCACCGGTGGGGGGGGCGGCCGCCCCGGGGGGGCCCGGGGAGGCCCCGAGGGGGGCCCCCGCGCCCGCCGCCCCACCAACCCGTGGGGGCTGATCGGGATTCCGTCATCGGGCTTCCGAATCCCTGTGGACAACTCGACGCCTGTGGATAAATGCGTTCACCCGGGCGGGGGGCTAATGAGCCAAGAATTGACGAACCGGGATCACGGAGATGAACCGGGGACTCCGGTCGCACTTACCGCGCGACCTCGTCGGACTCCTCTCGCGGAGCCGTCCGGCATCCCGGACCGCCGCGACGGGGGCGGCAAGTGGCCATCGGCAGGCATGAGCAAATGGCGACGCAGAGTGACGAAAGATGGTGGGCGGGCCCCGCTGCCGACACCCCCTGTACACCGCGGGCGGTCGGCCGGGCACACTCGCCGTGAAGGGCCTTCAAGCCCTGAAAATGGCCCCGGACGTGCGACGACCCCCGCCGGGGGGGAGAGCGGGGGTCGTCTATCCACAGCCCGACTCGGGGGGGAGGAGCCGGACCGGGTTAGCACGGTCGCGAACGATCCGTGACTTCCATGGTGTACCCGAGAGGCCAGAAACACAAACCCGCACGCCCGCGAGTACGCCGAATGGCGGGGTGTTTTTGCAGCTCCCTCTATCCTCGGTTCCCGTGGACACCACCGAGAACGCCGACGACCGCGCCGACCACTCCGCGGGCGGCGCCACCGGGCCCGCCGACGCTCCCGCCCCCGCGCACCCCCGGCCGGGCGGCACCCGCACGGCGGCCTTCTTCGACCTGGACAAGACCATCATCGCCAAGTCGAGCGCACTGGCCTTCAGCCGACCCTTCTACCAGGGCGGCCTGATCAACCGTCGGGCCGTACTGCGCAGCGCGTACGCCCAGTTCGTGTTCCTCGTCGGGGGCGCGGACCACGACCAGATGGAGAAGATGCGCGAGTACCTCTCGTCGCTCATCCGGGGCTGGAACGTGCAGCAGGTCCGCGAGATCGTCGCCGAGACGCTGCACAACCTGATCGACCCGATCATCTACGACGAGGCCGCCTCGCTGATCGAGCAGCACCACGCGGCCGGCCGGGACGTGGTGATCGTCAGCAGCTCGGGCTCCGAGGTGGTCGAGCCGATCGGCGCCCTGCTCGGCGCGGACCACGTGATCGCCACCCGGCTGAAGATCGAGGACGGCTGCTACACCGGCGAGATCGAGTACTACGCCTACGCCGAGAACAAGGCCTCCGCCATCCGGGAGTTGGCCGGGACCGAGGGTTACGACCTGACCCAGTCCTACGCCTACAGCGACTCCTCCACCGACCTGCCGCTGCTGGAGGCCGTCGGCCACCCGTCCGCCGTCAACCCGGACCGCGCGCTGCGGAAGGAGGCGGCGGCCCGGGAGTGGCCGGTGCTGGTCTTCGACAAGCCGGTGGAACTGCGGCGGCGGCTCCCGGAGTTCTCCGCCCCGAGCGGCTCGGTGCTCACCGCCGTGGCGGTCGGGACGGCCTTGCTGACCGCCGGCGTGATCTGGTACCTGGCCCGGCGCCGGCGGCCGACCGCCTGACGCCCGGGCCCGGAGCCGTTCGGGAGCGGCTCCGGAACGGTTCCGGGCCCGATTCGAAGCCGGCAACTCTCCGCGTTTGGGACAAAACGGGCAATTGCCGCAGACTTCTCGTTTCGGGTTCCCCTTTCGCCCGAAACGCGATACAAAGGAAACACGGCCCGCGAGACCCGGTCAGGACCGAAGAGGTCAAACCGACAACGCAGTTCAGGCCCCACGGACCGCGCGTACACGTAGCCGAGCACCCACATGCAGCCGACCCGCTGTCGGGCCGCCGGACCAGACGAACGGGCAGGATCCCCGTCTGATCGGCACTTCCGGTGCATGCTTGGTCACCCGGCACCTGTACCAGCGGCGGCACCCGGCAGGATCGGGTGCCGCCGCATCTCCGCGTCCGGACGAGACCGTTCGGTCAGACCATTCCGCGCTGCATCGCCTCGCAGACCGCCGTGCTCTCCCGCACGCCGAGCCGCAACGCCCGGCCGCAGTGCGCGATCCAGGCCCCCATGCCCTCCGCCGTTCCGGACAGGTAGCCGGCCAGCGCCCGCCGGTAGGCGTCCGTCCCGAGCTCGGCGAGACCGACCTCGGCCGGGCAGATCGACTTCGGGTCGAGGCCCTCGGCGATCAGCACGATCCGCTGGGCGGCCCGCGCGATCACCCCGTTGTGGGCGCCGAACGGACGCAGCGCGAGCAGTTCCCCGTGGACCACCGACGCGACCACGAGGGCCGGCGTCCCGACGCCCTGCCCCTCCGCCCGCGCGACCAGGAGGCGCGAGAGCTGGTCGAGGCGCGCGGCGACCTCCTCGGCCGCGGGCGCGGGCGGCAGCACCGGCAGCGGGGCGTCCACCACGACCGCCTCGACGCTCTCCACCGGCTCCAGGTCGAGCGGGAACAGCTCCTCCGCCGTCTCGCCCGCACGCCGCGGACGACCCGCGGACGGGTCGGCGTCGCCGACCGCGAGCAGGTGCAGCCGGGCCAGCACCTGGAGCGGCGAGTGCCGCCAGATGCTGAGCAGCTGGCCGGCCTCGGCGGCGATCCGCAGGGCGGCGCCGACCGTACGGGCCCCGTCGTCCGCGCCGAAGTCGCTGCGGCGCCGGACCTCCTCCAGCGGCCAGTCCGCCCCGGCCAGCGCCGCGGAGGCGCGGGCGCCGCGCAGCGCGGACTCGGAGGTGACCTCGGCCGCGCGGCGGCGCATCACCCGGTGGCCGTAGAGGCGGTCGACGGCCTTGCGCACCTCGGCCACCGCGTCGGGCACCCCGGGGAGCTGGGCCAGCGGGGCGAGGGGATCTGTTCCAGTGCTCACCTACCCGAGAGTAATGAACCGGCGGCCCCTCCCGGAACAGCAACCCCGCATCACCCGTTAGAGGCAATCCTCACTTCCCGTCCGCGGGGACGCCCAAACCCCGGCTAGCATGGCCACTATCGGAGACGATAACGATTTCCAGTTACGTCCCGGCGCCAGTTGAGCTCCCAGGGCGAGGCCCGGGGGCGGAACCCCCGGAGCGAGAGCCCCCGAGCGAGAGCCGGAGTCCCCAGATGAAGATCGCCTTCGTCGGAAAGGGCGGCAGCGGCAAGACGACGCTGTCCGCGCTGTTCATCCGCCACCTGGCCGCCACGGGCCGGCCGGTGATCGCCGTCGACGCCGACATCAACCAGCACCTGGGCCCGGCCCTGGGACTGACGGACGACCAGGCCGCCGCACTGCCCTCGCTCGGCGCGCACCTGCCGGAGATCAAGGAGTACCTGCGCGGCGGCAACCCGTTGATCGGCTCGGCGGACGAGATGATCAAAACCACGCCGCCCGGCCGGGGTTCGCGCCTGCTGCGCATCGTCGAGGAGAACCCGGTCTACGCCGCCTGCGCGCGGCCGATCGCCCTGGACGAGGGCTCGGTGCGGCTGCTCGCGACCGGCGCCTTCACCGAGGAGGACCTCGGGGTGGCCTGCTACCACTCCAAGGTCGGCGCGGTCGAGCTGCTGCTCAACCACCTGGTGGACGGCCGCGACGAGTACCTCGTCACCGACATGACGGCGGGCTCCGACTCCTTCGCCTCCGGCCTGTTCACCCGCTTCGACGTGACCTTCCTGGTCGCCGAGCCGACCCGCAAGGGCGTCTCGGTCTACCGCCAGTACAAGGACTACGCCCGCGACTTCGGCGTGCACCTGCGGGTGATCGGCAACAAGGTGCAGGGCCCGGACGACCTGGCGTTCCTGCGCCGCGAGGTCGGCGACGACCTGCTCACGACCTTCGGGCACTCGGACTGGGTGCGGCGCCTGGAGCAGGGCGGCGAGCCGCCGCTGAGGACGCTGGAGCCGGCCAACCGGGCCGTGCTGGAGCAGTTGCTGACCGAGGTCGACGCCGCCCACGAGCGGCGCGACGCGCGCCGCTACACCGACCAGGCCGTCCTCTTCCACCTGCGGAACGCGGAGAGCTGGGCCAGCGCCAAGGTGGGCGTCGACCTCGCGACCCAGGTCGACCACGGTTTCGTGCTCGGCGAGTTCGCCCACGACGGCGGGCGGCCCGCCACGGCCGGCGCGCCCGCCTGACGAACCGGCCGGACCGAGCCGCCGCACGGCACCGGAACGGGCCGTGCCCTCCCCCACCTCGGGGAAGGGCACGGCCCGTTCGACGTGTCCGGGGTGCCCACCAGCAGATTTGCGGCGGTTCGAACACCACCCAATGGGGTGAATCAGGGGCTTTTCCTCTTCCGCCGCGGGTGACCGCGTGCAAAGCTTTCATTACCCTCGGTTTACCGAGTCTTGATGGTCCGTCCCGACGGCCCTCTGCGAGGCCTCCCGCTCCTCGCCGAGGCCCCTGGCGGGCCCCGATGGTCGAGGTCCGGCCGGTGACACCCGCACTCCCCGCCGCGCCCGCACCATCCCGCCACACCGTCGCGACCCACGACAGCCGATCCGCCCCGGAGCCCCACGACCGGACTCGCCGCCGGACCTGACTGCGTTCGTTCCCCCGGACAGACGGGAAGACAATGACCCTCGACATCTCCAGCGCCCCCATCGCCTCCGACACGACCGACCACGCACCGCCGGGTCCGGGATCCGGCCCCCGCGTCCGGTGGATGCAGGACCTCTCGGCCTCCCTGGTGGTATTCCTGATCGCCGTGCCGTTCTCCCTCGGCATCGCGCTCGCGACCGGGGCCCCACTCACCGCGGGCCTCGCCGCGGCCGCCGTCGGCGGCATCGTCGTCGGGCTGCTCGGGGGCACGCCCCTCCAGGTCAGCGGCCCCTCGGCCGCGCTGACCGTGATCACCGCCGGGCTGATCGCCCAGTACGGCTGGCGGGCCACCTGCGCCATCACGCTCGCGGCCGGGCTACTCCAACTCCTCCTCGGCGCACGCCGGGTGGCCCGGACGGCGCTCGCCGTCTCGCCCGCCATCGTGCACGGCATGCTCGCCGGGGTCGGACTCGCCATCGCGATCGCCCAGCTGCACGTCGTGCTCGGCGGCTCCCCGCAGAGCTCCGCGATCGCCAACATCCTGGCGCTGCCCGGGCAGTTGGCCGGTCCGCACCCGCCCGCCGTGCTGATCGGGTCGGTGACCGTGGCCGTCCTGCTCGGCTGGCCGCGGCTCGGCCGAATCCCGGGCCGCGCGGGCGAGTTGGGCGCGAAGCTGGCCAGGGTGCCCGGACCGCTGGCCGCCATCGCCGCCGCCACGGCGCTCGCCACCGCGACGAACCTGCCGCTCGCCCACATCGAACTCCCCTCCTGGCAACCGCACTCGTTCGTCCCCGCGCTCCCGCACGGGCCGCTCGCCGGCGTGGTCGCCGCCGTCCTCACCGTCACCGCGGTCGCGAGCGTCGAGTCGCTGCTCTCCGCCGTCGCGATCGACCGGATGTCCCGCCGCACCGGCGACCTCGACCGCGAACTGCGCGGCCAGGGCGTCGCCAACGTCGTCAGCGGCCTGGTCGGCGGACTCCCGATCGCCGGGGGCGCGGTCCGCAGCACCGCCAACGTGCGCGCGGGCGGGCAGAGCAGGTGGGCCTCGGTCCTGCACGGCGTCTGGGTGCTCGCGGCCGCCGTGGCGCTGACCGGCGGGCTGCGCCGGATCCCGCTGGCCGCACTGGGTGCGCTGGTGCTGGTCGTCGGACTGCAGATGATGAGCTTCGCGCACATCCGCAAGGTCCACCGGCACCGCGAGTTCCCTGTCTACCTCACCACCGGGCTGGGCGTCGTGGTGTTCGGCGTGCTGTGGGGCGTGACGCTCGGCGCCGCCACCGCCGTCCTGCTCGCGCTCTACCGGCTCACCCGCGCCCATGTGGACGTGCTGGCCGGCCCCGACGGCTCGGTGACGGTCCAGACCCACGGCCCGCTCACCTTCACCGCCGTGCCCCGGCTGAGCCGGGCACTGGCCGGGATCCCCGCCGACGCCGACGTGACGGTGGTCCACGACGGCTCCTTCCTGGACCACGCCGCGTACGAGACGCTGCACAGCTGGCGCTCCGGGCACCAGGCCGCGGGCGGACGGGTCTCGATGGTGACGCGGCGCCAGGACGACGAGGTGCTCGACCCCGACGGGACGGTCCGCGCCGGCAGCTCCCCGGGTCCGCACCGCTGCCGGGCCTGGACGCCCTGGGTGGGCCACCACTGCATCGAGCGGCAGGAGGACCCGCACGGCCGGCTGCTCGACGGCGTCCGGGTGTTCCAGCAGCACACCGCCCCGCTGATCCGGCCCGAGCTCGCCCGGCTGGCCCGGGAGGGCCAGACGCCCTCCCAGCTCTTCCTGACCTGCGCGGACTCCCGGATGGTCACCAGCATGATCACCAACAGCGGCCCCGGCGACCTCTTCACCGTCCGCAACGTCGGGAACCTCGTGCCGGCGCCGTTCGAGCCCGGTGCGGCCGACGACTCGGTGGCCGCCGCGGTGCAGTACGCCGTCGAGGCGCTGGAGGTGCGCTCGATCACCGTCTGCGGCCACTCCGGCTGCGGGGCGATGAAGGCCCTGCTGGACGGCGTCCACGAGCGCCCGGGCACACCGACCCCGCTGACCCGCTGGCTGCGCAACGGCCGCGGCTCGCTCGACCGGCTCCGGCGGGCCCCCGCCGAGTTCGCCGACCGGCCGGTGGTGGACCTCGCCGAGCAGCTCTGCATCACCAATGTCGTCCAGCAGCTGGACCAGCTGCTGGCGAACCCGGCGGTGGAGCGCCGGGTCGAGGAGGGCACCCTGCGCCTGGTCGGGATGTACTTCGACTTCGCGACCGCCCAGGCGTACGTGCTCGACCGCGAGGCCGGCACCTTCAGCCCGGTCCAGGCTCGTCCGGCCGCGGCAGGGCCCGCCAAAGCAAGGCCCGCCGAAGCAGGGCCGACCGAGGCGCTCGCCGGCGCGGCACCGGGCGCACCGACGGTGTGCCCGCCCGAAGGAGTGAATGGAATCCCGGACCGGGTGTCCGCCGCCGGCAGTGAGGGGGATCCCCGTCTGGCCGCCTGAGAGCCGGGCCCGTGTCCCCGCCGGGCGGGCCGGGGTACGGGCCCACCCCCTCCGACCCCCCTCCGACCCCCCTCCGACCCCCTGCGACCCCCTCCGACCTCCTGCGACCTCCGCGGCGTCGGCGGCGGCGCCGCTCGACGGTCGGGCCGACCTTCCCGGTGGCCGCCGGGCCGGCCGGCCCGGCGGCCACCGCGGGGGTCCGCAGGCCGCCCCTCCACGACGACGTCCGTTCGACTCTCGGTCAAAGGTC
>NZ_JBHYWI010000102.1:0-28700 GCF_042751525.1 Kitasatospora sp. NPDC059408 | reverse complement strand
GGAGACGACGAGCGATTCGGGGCCGTTGATGGCGGCGATGGAGACGCGGTCGTTGAGGAGGGGGAGGATCTGTTCCTCGGTGGCCTGGACGGCGATCATGCCGCCTTCGCGCGGAAGGTCGGCCATGAGACGGGCACGCGCCGAGACGAGGGTGGTGGCGTCTTCGAGGTTCAGGATGCCGGCGAGGTGGGCGGCGGTGACTTCGCCGATGGAGTGCCCGAGAAGGTAGTCGGGGGTGATGCCCTGGCTCTCCAGCAATCGGTAGAGGGCGGTCTGGAGGGCGAAGAGGGCGGGTTGGGTGTGGCGGGTGTCGTTGATGAGTTCGGCCTGGGGTGTGCCGGGCTCGGCGAACATGATGTCCCGAAGTCCCGGTTCCAGCAGTGCGAGGACGCGGTCGAGTGCCTCGGCGAAGACGGGCTGGGTTTCGTAGAGTTCGCGGCCTGCGCCGGCGCGCTGGGAGCCCTGGCCGGAGAGCAGGAAGGCGAGCTTGCCGGATCCGGTCGCCGTCCCGCGCACGACGTTCGGTGAGGGTTCGCCGTCGGCCAACTGCTCCAAAGCGTGGGTGAGTTCGTCGAGGTCGCTGCCGATGACGACGCCCCGGTGCTCGAACGCGGTCCGAGTGGTGGCCAGCGAGTACGCGATGTCCAGCGGGTCGGCGGCGCCGAGGCGGCGATCGGTCCGCAGGGCCTCCAGCAGCCGTGCCGCCTGTCCGCGCAGGGCCTCCGGCGAGCGTCCGGACAGCACCCAGGACACCGGTCCGTCCGGCGCCGTCCGCGTCGGCCCGTCGGCCGGCGTCACGGGCGCCTCCGCCAGGACGACGTGGCAGTTGGTGCCCCCCATCCCGAAGGAGCTGACGCCCGCCAGCAGGGGCGCGTCGGGGGAGGGCCAGGCCGAGCGCTCGTCCTGGACCCGCAGGCCAAGTTCGCCGAGCGGGATCGCCGGGTTGGGGGACTCGTAGTTGAGGCTGGCCGGGAGTTCCCGGTGGCTGATGCTCAGGACGGCCTTGAGGAGGCCGACGATGCCCGCGGCTCCCTCCAGGTGGCCGACGTTGGTCTTGGCGGAACCGACCCGGAGGGCGGCGTCGCCCGACCGGCCCGCTCCGAGCACCGCGCCGAGGGCGGCGGCCTCCACCGGGTCGCCGACCCGGGTGCCGGTGCCGTGGAGCTCGACGTACTGCACCGCGGACGGTTCGACCCCGGCGTGCCCGTACGCCTGGCGCAGGACCTCGGCCTGCGCGTCGGGGCTGGGGACGGTGAGCCCGTCGGTGCCGCCGTCGCTGTTCACGGCACTGCCCCGGATGACCGCGTGGACGGGGTCGCCGTCCGCGAGCGCGCGGGCGAGGGGCTTGAGGACCACCGTCGCACCGCCCTCGCCGCGGACGTACCCGTTGGCGCGGGCGTCGAAGGTGAAGCAGCGTCCGTCGGGGGAGAGGCCGCCGAACTTGGCGGCGGTGATCGCGCTCTCCGGGATGAGGTTGAGGTTGACGCCGCCCGCGACGGCCAGGTCGGTCTCGCCGCGGCGCAGGCTCTCGCAGGCCAGGTGGACGGCGACCAGCGCGGAGGACTGCGCGGTGTCCACGGTCAGGCTGGGCCCGTGCAGGTCCAGGGTGTAGGAGACGCGGTTGGCGATGATGCCGCGGTTGAGTCCGGTGTTCGAGTGCTGGGTGATGGCCTCGGGACCGTACTGGTGCAGGAGCGTCGCGTAGTCGTCCCAGATCGCGCCGACGAAGACGCCGGTGCGGCTGCCGGCCAGGTCGGCGGGCCGGATGCGGGCGTCCTCCAGGGCCTCCCAGCTCAGCTCCAGGACCAGGCGCTGCTGCGGGTCCATGGCGGCGGCCTCGCGCGGCGAGATGCCGAAGAACCCGGCGTCGAAGCGGTCGACGTCGTCGAGGAAGGCGCCGTAGCGGGTGTTGATCTTCCCGGGGGCGGTCGGGTCCGCGTCGTGGAGGGCGTCGGCGTCCCAGCGGTCCGCGGGGGTGCGCGTGATCGCGTGCGAGCCGTCACGGAGGAGCCGCCAGAAGGACTCGGGATCGGGTGCCTGCGGCAGGCGGCACGAGAGCCCGATGATGGCGATCGGCTCCTGCGGTGCCGCGTACTCCGAGCCGGCGAGATCGAGATCACGCGTCATCTGCTGGACTGCCCCTCGTCGTGAGAGCTGTTCGGATGGGAGACCGCCCGCGGCCCCGGGCCGAAGGTCGGCCGGGTTGCGGACGGAGGTCCGGCCGGGACCCCGGCCGGTGGTCGGCCGGGAGCCCGTGCGGGACCGTGAACTGAAGGAGGTGCGAGCGCCGAGCAGGACGTCCCGCCAGGTGAAAGGCTCTCCCGGCGGGCTGATGGCGATCCTGGAGTCGATCTAAAGCCGGTCCGACCCGGTCAGAAACGGGCCGGGACGTTGCCCACGCCGCCCGCGCGACCGGCATCGGCGAGGACGGTGCGCAGCCGGCCGAGGAACTCGGGGCGGGACTCGGCGGTGAAGAAGTGGCCGCCGGGGATCACGCTCAGCCGGAAGCCGGCGGTGGTGTGCCGGGCCCAGCCCACCGCGTCCTCCCGGGGCAGCAGCGGGTCCGTCGAGCCGGTGAAGACGTCGATGGGACGGTCCAGCGGCGGCTCGGCCGCGGTCCGGCGGCTCAGACAGATCCGCAGGTCGTCGCGGAGCAGCGCGGTGGCGGTGCGCGCCCACTCCGGGAAGCGCAGCAGTTCGCCGGACATCCCGCCGAGCCGCACCGCCCAGTCGGCCAGTTCCCGGTCGGGCAGCCGCACCACGGGCCCGAGCCGGGAGGGCAGGTGCGGAGCCGGGTAGGCGCCGACCAGCAGCCGTTCGGGCAGCCGCTCGCCCCGGCGGGCCCGCAGTTGGGCGAGGTCGTAGGCCACGGCGGCGCCCATGCTGTGGCCGTAGAACGCGTACGGCCGGGTCAGGGCGGGGCCGAGTTCGTCGTCGAGTTCGGCGACGAGCCGTGCCATGTCGGTGACCCGAGCCTCCCTGATCCGGCGTTCCCGGCCGGGCAGTTGGACGGGCACGAGCGAGACGCCGCCGCCGAGGGCGGCTTGCCAGCCGGCGAACGCGGAGGCCGCGCCGCCGGCGTGGTGGAAGCAGAACAGCCGCAACCGGGCGGTGGGGTCGGGCGGGTTCGGCAGGTAGGCCGAGGCGGCGAGGGTCCCGTTCACTGCGGGTTGCCGAGCAACCGCCGACGGGCTTGCAGGGCGAGCAGCGAGGACTCCATGAACAGCCGGGGCAGGCCCTTGACGCCGCGCATCCGCAGGACCGACAGGATGGTCCAGAGCCCGACCTCGCGGACGTGCCGGGGGGACCCGTGGACGTCGTCGTTGGTGATCAGGTCGAGGTGTCGCACGTGCTGCCGGAGCAGGGCGCTCTCGGCCTGGGGGATGATCTCGTCGCGCAGGCTGGCGGCGTAGCCGACCGGAATGTCCAGGCCGGCGAGCTGGTCGGGCGTCAGGGCCCAGTCGCGCAGGCGGTCGGCGATCCCGGCGGGCTCGGTGCCGGTCAGGTGGGCCAGGGTGTCGCGGGTGATCCGCGGCATGGACCGCTGCGCCTCGGGGTCGGTGAAGAAGGCGTCGATCGGCGCGCCGACGGTGACCACGCCCTTGATCCGGGGATCGTCGACGGCGCAGCGCAGGGCCAGGTGCCCGCTGAAGCTCATGGCCAGCGCGTACGTCTGCGAGACGTCCGCGCGGTCCGCGATGGCGTCGAGCAGCTGGGAGAGCATCGCGGGGCTGTCGGCCCCGTAGGTGAGGGTGTTCTCGCCCACGCCCGGCAGTTCGGCCACGATGCCGGCCATGCCCAGCCGGCGCCCGTTCGCGAGGACCGGTGCCCACTGCTCCTTGACGGTGACGATGCCGCCCATGACCAGGAGGACGGGCAGGCGCTCGGTGCCGGACAGGCCGCTGGTCCAGCAGCGCACCCGTCCGCCGGGCAGGTCGAGGTCGAGCGGTTCGATGCCCGGCACGTCGCGCCGCCAGCGGTCGAAGGCGCTCACGCAGCGGTCCAGCGCGTCCTGGCGGGCCGGGCCGTCGACGAACGGGAAGCGCGCCATGTTGTAGTGCCGGCACGCGTCGAGCAGCCGGCCGGCCTGCTCCAGGCGCTCCGCCTGCCGGGTCCAGGCGGCGGCCCAGGAGTCCTCGGCGCCCTCGTCGTCGTTGCGGATCCGCCCGAGGACGGCGTTGTAGTGCTCGGGCGCCATGCGCTGCGAGCGGGCGTGCACGGTCACGTACTGCTTGAGCTCGGCGAGGTCGTTCGCGGTCATGCCGTCATCTCCAGCGCTATGCCGCCCTTGATCCACTTGCTGGACTCGACGGCGATGCCGAGGGCGCGGTCGTGCGGGGCCATCCGGGCCAGCAGCTGCTCGAACTGGAAGAACGGCAGGGCGTTGCCGGTGTTCCCGGTGCTGGTGACGCAGCTGATCTCGCGGGCGCCGGGCACTCCCAGCGACTCGACGATCCGGGCGGTCATCCGGCCGGAGAGCTGGGGCGGCAGCAGGTAGTCGAGGTCCGGCCAGTCGAGTTCGTCCTGCAGTTCGCCGAGGATCTCCGCGGCCATCGTCGGCACGGACTCCTCGATGGCCTTGTAGTCCTCGCTGGTGGCGGGGCCCGAGGCGTGGTGGTCGGCGGGGCCGTACCAGTCGACGACGTGGCCGGGTTCGCGGTCCAGGCCGGTGAGGCGGACCAGGATGCGGCGGATCGTCGGGGCGCCCGCGCGCGGTTCGGTGCTGAGCAGCGCGGCGCCCGCGCCGTCGCCGAACATGACGCCGGGCACCAGCTCGGCCGGGGTGAGGTCCTTCGGGTCCAGGGTGAGGTCCAGGTGCTTGGTGCACACGTCGCCGCCCAGGACCAGCGCCGTGCGGTGGCGTCCGGTGGAGAGCATCTGGTGCGCGACGTCGAGCGCCTGGAACGCGCCGGTGCAGCCGGACTGGAGCTGGAAGCTCGGCACGCCGTTGATGCCCAGCTGGTCGGCGATCACGTTGACGGTGGCGGGCATCAGCTGGTCGGGGCTGGAGGTGCCCATCACCACGAGGTCGACGTCCCCGGGGGAGAGCCCGGCGGTGGCGAACGCGCGCTCGGCGGCGATCCGGCCGAGGTCGGCGAGGCGGTAGCGGACCTCGCCGCTGTCCAGGTCGACGGAGAAGTGCCGCTGGCGGGTGCCGATGAACGCGTCGACCCACTGCTCCCAGATCTCGTCGACGCCGAAGCGCTTCGCCAGGGCGGCGTTGTCGACCGGGGGGCCCGGCAGTGCGGTTCCCACCGCTACCAGGCGTACGTCCGGGGCATCCATGGAAGGCCCTCCCTTCGCGGCTGTCCGCCGGTCACGGAGGTGCCACCGGCGGATTCGCGACTCATCGTCGGATGATCGTCTAAAGCCGCTCTAACGGAGGCCGCCCGGCCCCGGCGGCACCGGCGGGCGGTTTGGCGACGGTTAAGACCGCGCTGCGACGCTGCCCGAATGCCGTCTCGCCGAAGGGAGTCGTGTGACGTGTCCGGGATCCTGCGTTCCTGGGGCCGGCGGTGCGCCCGGGCGTTCTGGTCCATGCTGATCAGCTACGGAAGCTCCTGGGTCCACGTTCCGGTCCTGCCGCCCGAGGAGGATGGGCCGGGCCGGTGGCACCCCGAACGGCTCTGCCCGGAGGTTCCGCTGACGCCCCTCGAACGCTTCCTGGCGGAGCAGTTGGGCACCGGACCGTTCTGACCGCTCCGGTCGGCCGGAGCACGGACGCCTGCGTGAGGTCGCCGTTCCCGGCCGCCCGGGGCCGAGGGCCGGGACCCGGGGCAACCCCGGCGGACCGGGCGGCGGGTACGGGCCGGACCCGGCCGCGCGTTCGCGGCCGGGGCACCGGCCGCCCGGCTCAGCGGGTGGCGCCGGCCAGGCCGGTGAGCCGCTGCGCCACGTCCGCCGGGCTCGGCATCGCCGCGATCTCGGCGCGGACCTCGCGCGCGGCCCGGCGCAGCCCCTCGTCGGTGAGCAGCCGCTCCAGCAGCGCGGGGCCGATCTCCTCGGCACTCGCCCGGAGCCCCGCGCCGCGGGCGTGCACGGCGTCCGCGGTGATGAAGCGGTCGGAGCCGTCGGGCAGCACGAGTTGCGGGACGCCCGCGTCCAGCGCGCCGAGCGCGCTGGCGCTGCCGCCGTGGTGGACCGCCGCCGAGCAGGTGTCCAGCAGCGCCCGCCACGGCACCCAGCCGTACGCGCGGACGTTGTCCGGCAGCGTGCCGAGCGTGCTCAGGTCGAGTTCGCCGGTGGCCAGCACGAACTCCGCGTCGAGGCCGGCCGCCGCCGCGATCACCCGTTCGACCCTGGTCAGGCCGTCGGTCTTGGGCGGCACGGTGCCGAGCGTCACCGCGACGCGCGGCCGGCCGGCGGGCGCGGCCAGCGGTGCCGGGACGCCGCCCTCGCCGTTGTACGAGACGGGCCGCATCGAGCAGCCGTACAGGTCGCCCCCCGTCGTGCTCGGTGGTGCGAGGTCGATGGTCTCGGCCGGCTCGGGCAGCCGGTCGATCCCGTGCCGCGCGAAGGTGTCCGCCATCTCGGCGAGCATCAGCGCGCGCAGCTTCGGGGTGCGGACGAAGCCCAGGTCGTGCTGGACGGCGGGCACGCCCAGGCGGGCCGCCGCGAGCAGGGCCACCGGGAACTGGTACTCGTACACCACGAGGTCCGGCCGCCACCGTGCGGCGAGTTCGACCACCGCGTCGGCCACCCGGCTGTTGACGTGGGCGGCGAGCGGCACGAACGCCTCGCGGTCGGCCGAGTTGGTCGCGATCACCCGCTCCATCAGGTCGGGCCGCCGGGTGCGGCCGGCCTCCCTGATCTCCTTGCGCCAGTCGACGCCGGGGGCGATGGACAGGTACGGCAGCCCGGACGCGGCGACCGGCTCGCCGCCGTCCATCGAGGCCACCGCGACCTCGTGGCCGAGCCCGCGCATCGCCCTGGCGAGCGGGACCAGCGGGAAGAGGTGGCCGAAGCCGGGGGCGCCGGCGAACAGTACGCGCATGGGAGGAACCTCGGTCGTCGGGACGGGCGGGATCAGGAGGAGGCCCGGTGCAGGGCGGCTTCGAGGCCGTTCAGCACGGCGTTGCAGTCGCGGTGCAGGGTGGCGGCGTCGACGGCGGTCAGCAGGTAGACGCCGAGCCAGTTGCGCGACCCCGCGGCCGGGTCGAAGGCCGGGACCGGCTCGCCCTCGGGCAGGGCGAAGGCCGGCACGGCCTCGATGGTGCTGCCCGGCGACAGCAGGCCCTGCCAGTCCACGGCCCGCGGGTTCCAGACCGGGCTGCTCCGCCAGGGCGTCCCGGCCGCGTCGGCCGGGACGACGGCCACCGACGCGGCGGCCCTGACCCCGTCGGTGAGCATGGCCGCGGGGTAGTCGACGCGCTCGCCGAGCAACTGCCGCACCAGCATGCCGATCGGGTCGAGCCCGAAGACCTCGTGGACCTGCCGGGTCGTCAGCAGGCCGCCGAACCTCGCGGCGGTCTCGATGACCACCAGCCCGCCGTCCGCCATGAGCTTCAGCTCGGTGTGCGTGCCGCAGTTCTCCAGCCCGAGCGCGTCGACGGCCTGCCGCGAGACCTCCTCGATCCGGCGCTGCACCGGCACCGGGAGGACCGCGGGCGAGGTGCTGGCCACCTCGACGAAGGAGGGCACGGTCGGCAGCTTGGCGGTGATGGCCAGCGGGTGGTAGACGCCGTCCGCGACGATCCCCTCCACGCTCACGTAGTCGCCGTAGCCGGGCTCCTCGTACCAGCCCGCGGTGGAGCCCTGGGCGATCTCCTCGACCAGCCGGTCCCGGTCGGTGTCCGCGGCGTAGAGCTCGTTCATGCCGACCCGGCTGCCGGCCCGCAGCCCGCGCTCGATCTCCTCCCACGCCGGGGCGGCGTCCTCGGGCGCGTCCAGCACGATCTGTGCCACCGACCCGGCGCCCCAGGCCGGCTTGAGCAGCAGTGGGGGCGTCAGCCCGGCCAGCGCGGCGTCCAGGTCGGCGAGGCCGTCGACCCGGCGGAAGGCGGGTATCGGCACGCCGGCCGCGGCCCACGCCTCCCGCATCAGCCGCTTGTCCCGGGCGCGGAGGATCCCCTCGCCGGCCCCGGCCAGCCCGAGCCGGCTCGCCGCGTGCGCGACGGCCAGCACGGCGAACTCCGAGAGGGTCAGCACCGCGTCGGCCCCGACGGCCTTCGCGTGCTCCACGATCAGCTCGACGAGCTCGTCGCCGCGCGGGGCGTCCGGCACGAGTTCGATGCTCGTACAGCTCGGACGCCAGACCTCCTCCGCGGTCGTGGGCAGCGGTGCCAGCGCGAGGACGTGCACCTCGCCGCAGGCGGCGATGCGCGGGAAGGCGTATTCGAGCGGGGCTCCGCCCTTGACGTAGACGTACAGGATCTTGTTCAACTTCGGCTCTCCGGAAGGAAGTTCAGTTGGCCCGGCGGCACGTGCGAGCTGCCTCGCGCAGGCCTGCACAGGGCTGGGGGCTAAAGGTGCGGGACTCGTCAGCCGGCGGTGCGGAAGGGGCGCACCTGCAGCAGGCTGATCCGGTCGCCCTCGACCGCCCACTCGACGTCGACCGGGGCGTCGTACGCCTCGTCGGGCGAGAAGTGTGACTGCAGCAGCCGGCTGATCAGGGCCAGCCGGCCCAGGACGTCCTTGGTCCCGCCGTCCAGGTCGGCGCCGGCGGTGCCCAGCGAGACCGTGCGGCTGCCGCCCTCCATCGTGTTGCACAGGTACTGGATCGGGGCGCCCCGGCCGGTGACGACGTCGGTCACCGAGCGCGGCGAGATGTTGAGGAGGACGTTGCGGAAGTCCCCCGGGCTCAGCGGGTTGCAGCTCACCAGGACGCCGCCGACGGTGGCACCCACCTGCTCCTGGACGATCACGCCCATGCGGCAGTGCTCCGGCGGGATGCCGGCCTGGCTCCGCAGCAGCACCGCGCGCGGCGACAGCAGCGACGCCCACACCTCCCGGACCGCGTCGAGGAGCGCATCGTCCGGGGTCGTACCCGGGGCCATGCCGCCCGCACTCCCGACGTTCGCCACCGACTCGTACAGGCCGGCGGCCGAGAAGCCGGGCAGGTCCTCGGCGTTGGAGGAGCTGCGGACGACCAGGACGGGCGCGCCGTACAGGTGCCGGCCGACGGCCCGGTCGATCTCGGTGCGGATCGGTCCGGGTACCGGGACGGTGCGGATCAGCCGCTGCGCTTCGAGGCAGAGCTCCTCGACCCGCTGGGCCGAAGTCCCGTGGGACAGAGCCGAATCGATCGCTCCGACGACTCCCCGGAGCTCCGCCGACGAGTCGAGGAAGCACTGCTGGAGGGCGAAGGGCAGAACGATCCCGCGCGGAACCTGGGCGTGCTCCTTCACCAACTGCTGTGCGGAGAAGTCGAGTTCCGCGATGTCCGCGTCCTCCGGGAGGTCGAGCTGCCGGGCCAGGTAGCGCAGCAGGTTGTCCCGGGGCGGCCGGGGCGCGCGGTAGAAGCCGAGCCAGCGCGGCGAGCCGTGCTGCAGCAGGTGGGTGAGCTCGCCGAGGCCCGCCGCTTTGGTGCCGAACCGGACGTGGTCGCCGGCGCGCAGCTCGGACAGCGGGGCGATCGGCGTGGGCGTGAGGTCGGGCACGTCCACGACGACGCGGTCGCCCGGCGCGGCGGGCCGCGTGTCCCCGGGGCTGCCCGGCTCCGCGGCCTCCAGGAGGAAGTCCTCGCCGTCCGCCGCGACCCGGTAGCGCACCCACCGCCCGGCGAGCCCGGCACGCTCGATCCGTTCGACGGCCCCGAGGCCGACGGCGTTGGGGATCCGCCAGCCGGCGGCCATCACGTTGATGTGGGAGAGCGGCGTGGTGTGCTCGGTGTGGATGATCCCGGACACCCGGGGGATGTCCTCGGGCACCCGTGGCATCACCACGATGTCGTGCCACGCCAGCGGCTCGGGATCACCCCGGTACTCCTCCTCCGACCGGAACACCCGCAGCCGCCCGTGGGCCGCTCCGGCCGCGAGCGGCACGAACGCGGCGGTGGAGTAGAGCTCGTGGGACAGTACGCGCGGTATCTCGCTCTCCGGGATGCGGGCGACGTATCCCTCCTGCCGGTGGTTGGCCGGCTTGAGGACCAGCGCCAGCGCCGGGTCGACGTGCTCGCGCACCCGGTGGAAGAAGTGCCGCAGCATCTCCTGGGACATGGTGTCGACGTCGACCGTTTCCAGGGACAGGAATTCGCCGTGGCGGGTGTGGTGGGTGTGGTGCGCGAGAGTGCCGAGATAGAAGCGGCGATCGGGATTCCGGTAAACCTCGTCGTTGAACGCGTCGAGCCCGCGGGCCAGTTCGTCGATCGACATTCCGAGGATCTCGCTCGCGATGTACCGGACGTGGAGGGTGCCGTCGGCACTGTCGATGAAGTGGAGTACCGACTCCTGACGGTCGAGTACGACCTTCACATAGGGGTAGCCCCCGACCTGCCCGGCGAGCCGGGAGAACTCCTGGAGCGTGAGCTGTTCATCTGGAAGGCGGGGCCGCGTGGTCGCGTCGTTGCGATCCGACCGGGTAGTGCGCACAGTTCAGCCATTCGTCATCGTGTACACGATCATGTGTACTTGGTGCAGAAGGGTGGTACGGCTACGCACACACTGCCATCGAATATGAAGGTTTGACGAATGATCACACGGCATCAGGCCATCGTGAATCGTTTCGGCCAGGTAAACGGCCGCCAATGAATGATGTGACCCTCGCGGCTGTGGCAAGGGTCACATCGGGGATGTGCGTCCGGATGCTTGATGTGCGATCAAGCGCATCCGGAATTACCGATAAAGGTTCACCTGTTTGAGAGTGGCCTGTTTGAAGTGCCCGTTCCTCGGTCCCGGTCCCGGTCCCGGCCCGGCACGTCGGTCCGGACCCGGGGAGTGATCTCCGCGCCGCGCGACAGGATGAAGCGGAGCTCGCGCAGGGCGGTGATGTCCCGCAGCGGGTCGCCCTCGACGGCGATCAGGTCGGCGCGCAGGCCGGGCGCGATCCTGCCGGTGAGGGTGGCGACCCGCAGGGCCCGGGCCGCCTGGGAGGTCGCCGACTCCAGGACCCGCGCGGGCGGGACACCGAGTCGCGCCATGCCGATCAGGCCTTCCACGTACGCGTGGTGGGGCGTGCCGTCGGTGCCCGCGTCGGTTCCGGCGATGATCCGGACGCCGTGGCGGTACAGGACGGGCAGGGCCGGCCGGATCGGAGGGCGGTGCGGGTCCGGCTGCTCCAGGCGCGCACTGAACCGGACACTGATGGTCGGACACACGTGCACGTCGGCCGCGGCGAGCGCGCGGACCAGCTCGGGCTCCGGAGCTATCACGCCGGACGGGTCGAGGAAGCTGCAGTGCTCGATGGTGTGCACGCCGGCCCGGAGCGCGGCCGCTATCCCGCCGCTGCCGTGTGCGTGCGCGGCGACCGGCAGGCCCGCCCGCCCGGCCTCGTCGACGACCGCGGCGAGCTCCGGCCCGGTGAACTGGCCCTGCCAGGAGGACGAGCCGTCCGTCAGCGCCCCACCGGTCGCCATGACCTTGATGACGCTGACACCGGACCGGGCCTGCTCCCGCACCGCCCGGCGCAGTGCCGCTTCGCCCAGGCAGGCGCCGCCCATGAACCAGCAGTGGCCTCCCGGAGTGGTCAACGGGGCGCCCGAGACGAGCAGTTCGGGCCCCGGTGCGCGGCCCGAGCGGATCGTCTCGCGGACGCGCACGCCGAGGCCGCCCGGAGCACCGAGGTCCCGGGCGGTGGTGACGCCCGCCGACAGCAACTCCGCCGCGTTGCGGAGCATCAGTGCGAACAGCTCCTCGTCGGAGGCGGCGCGCATCCGGTCCATGGCGCCGGAAGCGCCGTCCAGCGCCAGATGGACGTGGCTGTCGACGAAACCCGGCATGAGGGTCAGCGGCCCGAGGTCCACCTGCTCGCTGGACCGTCTCAGCCGTCCCGGCAGTTCCCGTCGGGGACCGACCCAGCGGATCGTCCCGTGGTCCACCAGCACCCCGCCGTGCCGGAGGTGTCCGCGCGTCCCGCCGAGAAACAGGCGGTCCGCCGTGTAGTACCTCACCCTGGTCACTCATTTCGTTCGAGGTGTCCGGCGTTCCCCGGGCCGGCTGCGGGCGGAGCGGGGCCGGGGCCGGCGCCCCCGCTCCGCCCCGCCACCGTGTCGGCGGTCAGTAGTTGCCGAGGCCGCCGCACACGTTCAGCGCCTGGGCCGTGATGGAGGCGGCGAGGTCGCCGGCGAGGTAGCCGACGAGGCCGGCGACCTCCTCGGGGGTCGAATAGCGGCCGAGCGGAATCTTGGCCTGGAACCTGGTCAGCACGTCCTCCTCGGTGGTGCCCCAGTGCGCCGCGTAGCCCTGGCGGACCCGGGCCGCCATCGGGGTCTCCACGTAGCCGGGGCAGACCGCGTTCACGGTGATCCCGCTCTGGGCGAGTTCCTTGCCGAGCGCCTTCGTGAACCCGATGACGCCGTGCTTCGACGCGGAGTACGGGGCCGCCAGTTCGACGCCCTGCTTGCCGCCGGTGGAGGCGATGTTGATGATGCGCCCGTGTCCGCTCTCCAGCATGCCGCCGTCGGAGAGCACCTCGCGGGTGATCCGGAAGACGCTGTTGAGGTTGGTCTCGATGACGGCCTCCCACAGGTCGTCCGGCAGGTCGGCGGTGGCTCCGCCGCCGCCGCGCCCCGCGTTGTTGACCAGGACCCGGACCGGCCCGAAGCGCTCCACGGCGGCCCGCACGAGGTGCTTGATGTCGGCCTTGGACGTGACGTCGGTGGCGATGCCGTCGGCGTCGATGCCCTGCGCACGCAGCTTGTCCACCGTGGCGGAGACGGTGTCACCGCTGCGGCCGCAGAGGAAGACCGGGTGCCCCTGTGCGCCGAGCAACTCGGCGATCGCGTAGCCGATCCCGCTCGTTCCGCCGGTGACCAGTGCCGGGCGACGGTCGTTCGTCCGCGGGTCCTCGGTCCGGGAGGCCGCTTCTGCCACTGCCATGGTGTGTCCTTTCGCGGAGGTGTTCACGGGAGCCTCGGTGAGGTGCGGTCCACGGGGCGGAAGAGGATCCGCCGCACCGCGCGGTCGATCTCGGCCGCCGGGTCCGGCCGTGCTCCGGCGGACCGCCAGGCCACGAACCGGTCCGGGCGCACCAGCACGGCCCCGGCGGCGTCGATGCCGTACGCGGCGGCGAAACCTCCGTCGTCGTCCGCCAATTCGGTTCCGGCTCCGACGAGGTGCGTTCGGAGGGAGACCCCGAGCGTGCGCGCGACGCGTCCGGCGGCCTCGGCCCACGCGACCCCGGCGGGTCCGGTGAGCAGCACGAACGTCCGGCCGAAGAGCGCGGTGGTGGAGGTGGCCGTGCCGTTCGGGCGGGTGAGCCGGACGTAGGGGGCGTGCGAGCCGGGCCGCCCCGTCGGGCGCGCGGGGTCCTCGAACAGCTCGCCCCCGTCGTCGGGCTCGGTGAGCACCGCCCCGCGGGGGAAGCGGTAGCCGAACGCGATCACCGGCGGGGGCAGTGGCGGGGTGTGCGGTCCGTCGGCGAGCTCGGGGGCGATGCGGTCGACGAGATTGGCGAACTGTTGCTCCACCAACTCCTCGGCGTACGGGCGGCGTTCCGTGTCATGGGTGTCGAGCAGGCCCTCTCCCGCGGTGCCCTGCAGGACGGCCGCGAGCTTCCAGCCCAGGTAGAGCCCGTCCAGGTACGCGGTGTTGCCGCCCAGGCCGCCGGTCGGCGGCATGACGTGCGCGGCGTCGCCAACGAGCAGGACCCGGCCGTCACGGAACCGCTCGGCGACCCCGCAGGAGATCTCGGTCCGGCTGGTCTCCTCGATCTTCACCGCGGTGTCCGGGATGCCGAGGTCGGAGCGGATCTGCGCGACGACGGTCTCCTCGCGACTCCACCAGCCGTCCGGGAGGTCGGGTGTGAGGTTGCGGAAGTACCCGTACAGACCGGGCACTTCCGTGTTGAACAGGACTGCGCGGCCCACGTGGAAGGCGGCGAAGCGGCGGCCGTCGGCAGCGCCGTCCGTGTGCGAGAGCTGCTCGCTCAGATCGGCCCGGAACATGACGCGCAGCACGGTGCCGACCGTGCCGCGACCGCGGAGCGGGATGCCGAGGTCCTGCCGGACGCCGCTGCGCCAGCCATCGGCCGCGACCAGGTACTTCGCCCGGATGCTCCGCCGCTCGCCGGTGGTCGTCCCCTCGGTGACGGCGGTGACCCCGGTGGCGTCCTGGACGAACGACACGAGCCGGGTCGAGAAGCGGAGCCGGGCGCCCAGCTCGGTCGCCCGGTCGGCGAGCACGGCCTCCACGGTGGACTGGCTGGCGGTGCCCCAGTCCTCCGGGGAGAGGTGCCGCATGCTCAGCTGGTCGCCGCTCATCAGCGTCCGCGAGACCGGGCCCGCGAGGGACTCGGCGACGACCAGCCGGAAGTCGCTGCGGTACTCCCGCCCCCGTTCCCGCACCTCCCCGGCGACGCCGGCGATGGCCATGGCCTCCATGGCGTGCGGGTACTGGCCGGTGGCCTTCACCGCGGTCGACGTGCCCGGGCGGTGCTCGACCACCAGGGCCGGCACGCCGTGCAGGCCGAGGAAGACGGCGGTGCTGAGGCCGCCCGGACCCGCCCCGACCACCAGGACGGGGACGGTCTCCTCGGTTCCGTCCGCTCCGGACACCGGCGGAGCCGCGACCGGATCGGGGTGTTCGGCTGACTGTGGCATGACGTTGGCTCCTTGTCCGGGCGATCAGGGGAGGAGGACGACACGACCCAGCTGGGCCCGGTTCTCGATGACCCGGTGGGCCTCGGCGGCTTCGGCCAGCGGCAGCGTGGTGTGCACGGCGACGCGCAGTTCGCCGGAGGCCACCAGCCGGACGAGCTCACGGCGCGCCTGCGTGACCCCGACCGGGTCGGCCTTCGCCCAGGCGTCGAGGGAAGTGCCCACCACGTAGGTGAGGCCGAGGAGTTCGGTCATCGCGAGGTTCGCGACCCGGCCCCCGCCGCCCGCGAAACCGTAGTAGACCAGCCGCCCGTAGGGCTTGAGCAGTTTGAGGCCGTCCTTGAACACGTCCCCCTCGACGCTGTCGAGCACGACGTCGACGCCGGACCGGCCGGTGAGCTCGCGGACCCGCTCCGCCCAGTCCGGCTGCCGGTAGTCGACGACGGCGTCGGCGCCGTGCGCGCGGACGAAGTCGGCCTTGGCGGGCGAGCCGACCGTGCCGATCACCCGGCCCGCGCCGCGCAGCGCGGCGAGCTGGGTGACGAGGTGTCCGATCGCGCCGGCCGCCGCGTGGACCAGTACCGTCTCGCCCTTGGCGATGCGGGCGGCGTCGAGGACGCTCCAGGCGGTCTGCGCGGTGGAGCCGAGTGCGGTCGCGGTGGCCGCATCGAGGTCCTCGGGTACGACCAGGACCCGGTCGGCATCGACGACGACGAAGTCCGCGTACGCGGCCGGCACGCCGAATGCCACGACCCGCGTTCCGGGGGCCGGACCGTCGGCGCCCGAACCGAGCGCCTCGACCCGGCCGACCACGTCGCCCCCGGGCCGGCCGGGTAGCGGGGACGGGAACGGTGCGGTGTTGCCGCGCAGTTGGGTCTCGATGAAGTTGACGCCGATGGCTTCGGTGCGCAGGAGCAGTTGCGCGGGGCCGGGCGTGGGCACCGGAGCGTCCTCGACGCGCAGGACGTCGGGAGAGCCGTGCTCGTGGTAGCTGATCAGTCGCATGGGAACCTCGGGCTGCGGTGGGAGGCGGTTGTCTTGCGTGCGGCGTGCGGCGTGCGGCGTGCGGCGTGCGGCGTGCGGCGTGCCGCGTCCGGCGGGCGCCGTTCGCGCTCGTCGTCGCGGGCTCGCGGTCACATGGAGAGCACGATCTTCCCGTTGATCTCGCGGGACCGGAGGGCGTCGACGGCGTGCTGCGGGTCGGACCACGGGGTGAGCAGTCCGGGCTCGGCCGCCAGCTTCCCCGCGGCGACCAGGCCCAGGAGCAGCGTCAGGTCGGCCGGTACGTCGCGCCGGGTGACCTCGTCGAGCAGGAACAGGTACTCGATGCGCACGCCCGGCCTGGCGTGGCCCCAGTCGGCGGGCAGGCGCAGCTCGGAGCGGACCGTGTTGCCGAACACGGTCGCGACGCCGCCGCGGCGCAGGAGCTGGTAGCCGGTGCTGAACACCTCGCCGCCGACGCTGTCGACGAGGATGTCGACCGGGGCGGTGGGCGGTTCGTCGTAGCCGGTGACGACCTGTGCGCCGAAGTCGGCCAGGCCGGCACCCCGGGCGGGGGATCCGACCCAGGCGGTCACCTCGCTCCCGGCCGCGAGGGCCAGTTGGACGGCGATGCGCCCGACGCCGCCGCTCGCGCCGGTGACCAGGGTGCGCCGGCCGAGCAGCCAGCCCGCGCGCTGGAGCGCGTAGAGGGCGGTGAGGCCGGCGACGGGGAGGGTGACGGCGGTGGTGTCGCAGACACCGTCCGGGATGCCCGTCAGGCGGTCGGTGCGGACGGCGGCGAGCTCGGCCCACGCGTCGTTGTCCGCCAGGCCGACGACGCGGGCGCCTGCCGGGGGGCCGCTTCCGTCGGAGGCGGGGCGCAGGACGGTGCCGACGACGTCCAGGCCGATGGGGGAGCCGACCGGCCGACGGACGGCCAGCAGGAGGTCGGCGCGGTTCAGGGCTGTCGCGTGGACCTCGATGAGTGCTTCGTCCGGGCGCGGCCGGGGGTCGGGCACGGACCGCAGTTCCAGGGTGAGCGGGTCGAGTTCGGTGGTGACCAGTGCCTTCACTTTGTCCTCGTGGGCAGGCGGTATGGGTGAGATCCCAGGTGTAGGCGGGGGCGCTGGATTCTCGGTCCAACATCCGTGAGGCCGGGCCGGTCCGAGCGTCGGAAGCTCGGCGCCGCACGTCCGCCGGGGGCGGGCACACGACGCCGACGGCCCGCCCCCGGGGGTGTGGGCGGGCCTGGCGGGTGTGGTCAGACCGCGGCGGACTCGGGGGAGGGGTCGGCGCCCCCCTCGGGCTGGGCCGGAGCCTTCGCCCGGAAGGACCCGGGCAGGGCGAGCGCGGCGAGGGCGGCGACCACGCCGAAGGCGATGACCGCCGCGTAGGTGCCGCCGTACGCTCCGGCCGGGTGGCCCTCCGTGTCGGCGAGCCGGGACTGGAGGGTGATGGCGATGACCGCGATGCCGAGGGCACCACCGATCTGGTTGACGATGAACAGGGCGCTGGTGGCCCGGGTGGCGCGCTCCGGGCCGACGGCCTGGTACATGAACGCCATCGTGCCGGGGGCGGTGAGGCCGATGCCGTAGCCGGTCAGGCCGATCGCGACGGACAGCCACGCGGTGTTGGTGTCGGCACCGACCCCGGAGAAGGCGAGCGCTCCGAGCGCGGTGAGCAGCATGCCGACGGCGGAGGTGAGCCGCGCGGTGACCTTGTTCGCGGTCTTGCCGGACGTGATCGCGCCGGCCGCGCCGAGCACGCCGGAGGGGATCAGCAGGAGACCGGCGTGCAGGGCGCCGAAGTCGCGGGACTGCTGGTAGTAGAGGGGGGTGAGGAACAGCAGGCCGTTGGCGACGGCGCCGACGAAGAACATCGTGACGACCGCCATCGTGAAGCCGCGCAGCTTGAACATCCGCAGGTCGATCAGGGGAACGACGGTGGTGCGCAGCGCGTGTACCACGTACCCGACGAGCAGCAGGGCGCCGAGCACGAAGGAGACGACGACCTGCGGGGACGCGACGTCGCTGTCGCGCGCCGCGGTGGTGAGGCCGTAGACGAGGGCGGCGAAACCGGGGGAGAGCAGGACCAGACCGAGCACGTCCAGGCGCTCGTCGGACCGGCTGCCGTGGTCGCCGGCGGGCAGCGTCCGCAGGGCGAGCAGCAGGGCGACCACACCGATCGGGATGTTGATCAGGAACATCCAGCGCCAGCTGACGGCGTCGACCAGCACGCCGCCGAGGACCGGGCCGAGGATCGGCCCGAGGGTGAGCGGCAGCGAGATCAGGGCCATGGCCTTGGCGACCCGGGAGGGACCGGCGGTGGTCGCGAGGACGCTCTGGACGACCGGCACGATCATGCCGCCGCCGATGCCCTGGAGCACCCGGAACACGATCAGCGCCGGCAGTGACCAGGCGGCGCCGGAGAGGGTCGAGCCGAGCACGAACAGCAGGACGGCGGTGAGCCACATGGTGCGGCCGCCGAACCGGTCGACCGCCCAGCCGGCGAAGGGGGTGGCGGCGGCGACGGCGAGCAGGTAGCCGCCGGTGACCCACTGGACGTTCTCCAGCGGCGAGTCGAAGGTGCCGCTGAGCGTGGTGAGGCCGACGTTGACGATCGTCTCGTCGAGCAGGGCCATCAGCAGGGCCAGCAGCAGGACGGCGGCCATCCGCATGAAGGCCGGGTCGAGTTTGTCGTCCGCCGGGCCGGTGGTCCCGGCCGCCGCCGGAGCGGTCTTCGAGGGCTGTGCGGTCGGCTCGGTCGCCGTGGAGGACTCGGGAGTTGCGGGTGTCATGCGTACCACCTGGATGTCGATGGGGCGGTCTCGCGGGCGCGGAACGGCGCCTCGCTCACTCGGTGCCACCACTGTACGCAAATAATGTAGGCGCCTGCATCTACTTTGACGCGATCGATTCCCGGAAGACCTTGTCTACGGGCGGGTGTTCGAGGCAGTCTGGAGGTGAGGGTCGCCGGAAAGCATGCATGAACATGGATTGTGCATGGAGTCGGCCCTATACTGGAGGGGAGTGAGGAAAGGGAGGCGGCATGTCGGCCGATGAGCGCGCCGGGAGCACCGGGGAGTTCGACCTGTGGCGACGGTTGACGCTGATGGTCGGTCAGCTCAACCAGTCCCTGGAACGGATGCTCGCGAGCGAGTACCAGATCTCGTTGCCGGAGCTCGCGGTGCTGATCGAGCTGCGGCACGGCCACGAGCGCGGCACCCGGGTCCAGGAGCTGTCGAACGCGGTCGGACTCGACCAGTCGTCCATGAGTCGGCTCGTCACCCGGCTGGAGAACAAGGGTTTCACGGCCCGGGTCTCCTGTGACCACGACCGTCGCGGCGTGTACTGCATGCTGACGCCGGCCGGCGCCGAGTGCGGTGAACGGGCCGAGGCCAGCTGCCGCGAGGAACTGGCGGGACTCCTCGACCTCGCGTCGTTCGACGACCGTTGGGCGTCGCTCGTGGCCCGCTTCCGGCACGCGGCCGCCGGGGCCGTCCTCCCCTGATCACCATCCCCTCCAATCGGTCGAGACCTGGAGGAGATCATCGTGAAACTGTCCGTACTGGACCAGTCCGTCATACCGGAGGGGTCCACCGCGGCCACCGCCCTGCGCAACTCGCTGGACCTGGCGCGGCTCGCGGACCGGCTCGGCTACCACCGCTTCTGGGTGGCCGAGCACCACGCCACGCCCTCGTTCGCGGGGCCCGCCCCCGAGATCATGGTGGCCAGGGCGGCCGCCGAGACCCGCCGCATCCGCGTCGGGTCGGGCGGTGTGCTGCTGCCGTACTACAGCCCGCTGAAGGTCGCCGAGGTGTTCCGGGTGCTCAGTGCGCTCGACCCCGGAAGGATCGACCTGGGCATCGGCCGCGGTGCGGGTGCGGGCAGCATCGAGGCGCACGCCCTCGCCCCCGGGGTCCCGGTGGACGGGGGCGGTGAGGGCTTCTCCGGCAAGCTGGCGGAGCTGCTCGCCTTCCTCGTCGACGGTTTCCCGGAAGGGCAGCCCGCCGGGCAGCACTTCGAGGAGTCGCTGCGGCTGGCCGAACTCGCCGACGAACTCGGCTTCCACCACGTGAAGACCGTGGAGCACTACTTCCACGAGTACGGCGGCTACAGCCCGGACCCGGTGACCTTCCTCGCGGCCGCCGCGGCCCGCACCAGCCGGGTCCGCCTCGTCACCGGCGCCGTGCTGCCGGCGTTCACCCACCCGCTGAAGCTCGCCGGGAAGCTCGCCATGCTCGACAACATCTCCCGGGGGCGCCTCGACGTCGGGTTCGGAAGGGCCTTCCTGCCCGACGAGTTCGCCGCGTTCGAGGTGTCCATGGACGAGAGCCGGGCCCGTTTCGACGAGGGCGTCGAGGCGGTCCGCCGCCTGTGGGCGGAGGAGGACGTGGTGTGGAAGGGCACCTTCCACAGCTTCGGCCCGGTCACCATGCTGCCCCGCACCTGGCAGCGGCCGCACCCGCGGATCCTGGTCGCCACCGCGAAGACGCCGGCGTCCGCGGAGGCCGCGGGCCGTGCCGGGTACGGCGTGATGCTCGTCCCGTCCATCAATCCGCGCGAGCAGGTGCAGCAGACGCTGGCCAAGTACCGCGCCGCGGCCGGCGCGGCCGGCTTCGAGCCCGGGGAGGAGGACGTCCACATGAGCTACGGCTGCTACGTCGCCGAGGACGGCCAGGAGGCGCGGGTCGGGGGCCGGCAGTCGTCCGAGCGGGCCAACCGGGCCCTCGCGGCCGCGGTTTCCTCCTGGAAGGACACCCGCAGTGCCGACTACCCCGGTTACGAGAAGATCGTCGAGAAGGCGGGCCGCGGCGACTTCGACCGTTCGGTCGCCGAACGCAAGACGCTGGTCGGTACCCCCGAGGAGGTGCGCGCGGCGATCGACGACATCCGAGGCTGGTTCGGTGACTTCACGATCAGCCTCCAGGTGATCTCCGGCGCCATGCCGTTCGAGGAGGCGGCGCGCACCATGCGCCTGTTCGCCGAGCACGTCCTTCCGCACTACGCGTCGAACGACTGAGGACGGACCGCCGATGGCTTCCCTCCGTACGCACCCGGCCCCGGGGCGGACCGAACCGTCCGCCCCGGGCCCGGGCGAGGCCGACGCGGCGTTCGCGCGACCCCGCCCCCGGCCGCTGCGCTGGGTGGCGGCGGGGGCGGCCGCCGTCCTGGTGGCGATGGCCCTCCACGCGCTCGTCACCAACGACGTGTTCCGCTGGGAGGTCGTCGCCAAGTACTTCGGCGCCGACGCCGTGGTCTCCGGACTCGTCACCACCCTGTGGCTGACCGGTGTCGCCTTCCTCGGCGGCTTCGCCCTCGGCACCGTGCTCGCCGTGATGCGGCTGTCGGGCAACCCGGTCCTGGCGGCCCTGAGCTGGGGCTACACCTGGCTGTTCCGGTCCGTGCCGATGCTCGTCCAACTGCTGTTCTGGTACAACATCTCGCTGCTGTACCCGAGGCTCAGCATCGGCATCCCGTTCGGGCCGGCGTTCACCGACTTCGCCACCGAGCAGTTGATCAGCGGCCTCACGGCCGCCGTCATCGGCCTCGTGCTGCACGAGGCCGGGCAGTTCGCCGAGATCGTCCGGGCCGGGATCCTGTCGGTGAGCCGTGATCAGACCGAGGCCGCCGAGGCCCTGGGCCTGCGCGGCGTCCGGACCTTCCTGCGGATCGTGCTGCCGCAGGCCATGCCCGCGATCCTGCCGCCGACGGGCAGTCAGGTCATCGCCCTGCTCAAGGGCACGTCCATCGTCAGCGTCATCGCCGTCCAGGACCTGCTGTACGCGACGCAGCTGATCTACAACCGGAACTACCTGGTCATCCCGCTGCTGTTGGTGGCCACGCTCTGGTACCTGGTGCTGACCACCCTGCTCAGTGCCGCTCAGTACGTCGTCGAACGCCGTTACGCCACCAGGAGGCGGGGATGATCGAAGCGGTGGGTGTCCGCAAGAGGTTCGGCGCGCTGACCGTGCTGGACGACGTCTCGCTCGGCGTTCCCGAGTCGACCGTCACCTGTGTCATCGGTCCGTCCGGGTCGGGCAAGAGCACCCTGCTCCGGTGCATCAACCGGCTCGAACGCATCGACGCCGGACGCATCGTCGTCGACGGCGAACTCGTCGGGTACGAGTGGCGCCGCGGCCGGCTCTACGAGCGGCCCCGGCGAGCCGTCGCCCGCCAGCGCACCCGCACCGGGATGGTCTTCCAGAACTTCCGGCTCTTTCCGCACCTGACGGTCCTCGACAACGTCACCGAGGCCCCGCGGGCCCTGCTCGGGCTGAAACGGGCCGAGGCCGAGGAGCGGGCCGGCGAACTCCTCGCGCGGGTCGGCCTCGGCGGGAAGCGGGCCGCGCGCCCGCACCAGCTGTCCGGAGGGGAGCAGCAGCGGGTCGCGATCGCGCGGGCCCTCGCGATGGAGCCCCGGGCGATGCTGTTCGACGAGCCGACCAGTGCGCTCGACCCCGAACTCACCGGGGAGGTGCTGAAGGTGGTCCGAGAACTGGCCGACCGCGGAATGACCATGATCGTGGTCACCCACGAGTTGCGCTTCGCCGGGGAGATCGCCGACCACGTCGTCTTCATGGACAAGGGGCGCGTCGTCGAGTCCGGCCCGCCCGAGCAGGTCCTGGCGGCTCCGCTCCACGCGCGCACGGCCGACTTCCTGGCCCGCGGCTGAGCCGTCGGCCGGCCGGTCGTACCGTCCGCGTCCCGGACCGATCCGTTGTCAAAGGAGGAACCATGCCAAACACCCCGGCCGTCGACCGTCCGTTCCTGCGCGGACGTCGAGCACGCCGCCCCCGCCCCGTCCAGGCCGCCGTGGCGGCGGCCCTGCTCGCCCTGGTGCTCGCCGCCTGCGGCTCCGGCAAGCCGGCCGTCCCCGAGGACGGCAAGCTCGCCGAACTCGGCCGAGAGGACGTGGTCTCCGGGGTGCGCAAGGACGACGCGCTCGCCGCGGAGCTGCCCGCGGAACTGCGCGGGTCCGGGGTGCTGCGCATCGGGTCCGGCGTCGGAGCGCCGCCCACCGCGTTCACTCCCGAGGGCGGCGGCCCGCCGCGGGGCCTGGACATCGACATCTCGGAGGCCGTGGCGCGACTGCTCGGGCTGACCGTGGACCGCACGCACGTCAGCGGGGCGTCCCTGATCACCGGGCTGAACGCCGGGCGGTACGAGCTCGGCACCGCCGACCTCGGCGTCACCGAGGAACGCGAGCAGGCCGTCGACTTCGTGCTCTACACCACCGACGGCACCGGTTTCGCGGTCCGGGACGACAGCAAGCTGACCCGGGTGACCGACCTGCAGCAGCTGTGCGGGCTCCGGGTCGGCACCGGAGTCGGTACGACGTACGAGTCCGACCTCGCCAAGGCGAGCGGGCAGTGCGAAGCGGACGGTCGCAAGCCGATCTCGGTCAGCACGTACTCCGATGCCGCCGCGCACTTCCTCGCCCTCCGCCAGGGGCACGTGGACGTGCTGATGACGACCTCGAGCGCATTGCGGTACGCGGCCTCCCAGCAGCCGAACCTGCGCTACCTCAACGAGATCGAGCGCAAGAACGTCGGCCTCGTCGTCAAGAAGGGCTCCCCGCTCGCCGGGCCGGTGAAGGACGCGGTGAACCGGCTGATCCAGGACGGCACCTACGCGAGGATCCTGGGGAAGTGGGGGCTGGAGTCGGCCGGGGTCCGGGAGTCGATGGTCAATCCGCCGTCGAAGGGCTGACCCGGCTGCCCGTCGGTCGGTGGAGTTCACGCGGCCGACTGCCCCCGGCCCGGACCCGTGAACTCCACGACCGCGCAGCTCCACGTGAACCCGGCGCCGATCCCGAACAGCAGGCCCAGCTCACCGGTGCGCGCCAGGCCGGACCGGGTGAGGAACGCGAGCCCCGCGAACTGGTCTCCGGCCCCCAGGTGTCCCACCGTGCGACCCCACCGCCAGGTGGTGCGCTCCTCGGAGATGCCCCACGGGCGCAGGAACGCCGAACTCAGCCGGCGCCGGCCGAAGTTCGGCAGCACGAACCAGGACAGGTCCGAGAGCGCGCACTCCGCGTCGGCCAGCGCCCGCTTCAGCGTCTCGTCCTGTCCGGCGGTGATCCGGGCGACGGTGTGCGAGCGCCCGACGTCCTCCAGGAAGGCCTGTTGCAGCAACCCCAGGTCGATCGGCCGACGCACCTCGAACGGTACCCGGGAGAACGGGTCCCGGCCCCGGTGCATCTGCTCCAGGCCGGGGTCCGACACCGTCACCAGGCTGCGCAGGCGGGCGACGCCCGAGGAACCCCGGCTCAGCACCAGTGCCGTGCCCGCGTCGCCGTACACCGTGCCGGGATCGCTGTGCCAGCGGTCGAAACCGGGGGCGCCGAACACGTCCCCGGTCGTCAGCAGCGCGCCGGTGCGGCCGGACCCGCCGGTCAGGTAGCCGGCCGCGAGCTCCAGTGCGGCCATGCCCCCGTTGGACAGCTGCTTGACCTCGATCGCGGGGCACCGGTTGCCGACCGCGTGGCGCTGGACGTACGAGGCGGGTGCCCACAGGTCGTGACCCTGGTGCTGCACGGTCGCGTGCAGCACCAGGTCGATGTCGGTCGGCGCCGTGTCCGTCCGCTCCAGGACCAGCCGGGCCGCGCCGACCGCGAGTTCCGGCGCGGAGGCGCCGGCCGACACCGCGACGGCGGTGATGCCGCTCTGGGCCGCGAACCGCTCCTCGTACTGCCCGTCGCGCACCGCCGCCTCGACCGGGCACGTGCGCTCCGTGTGAAGGGCCGTTCCGGCGATGTGCAGGTCGTCGAACTTCATGCCCCATGTCCTTTCACCGGCTTCTCCGAGTACGCCCCACGGTGTCGACGGCCGCCGGTCCAGGTGGTGCCCGGCCCGGCGGCCCCCGATCCGACCGCGGTTCACCCGGGGCGACGGGTCGCGCGCCTCCGGCTGGACACCACCGTGCGGCCCGCCGCTGGACCACCGGTCCAACGCGGCTGGAACAGCCCGCCCGGTCGGCGCCCACGCGGGGCTGTGGCTCCGGTGCACCGAGCCTCCAGGGACGGCCCCCAGCCTGGCGGTACCGAGGAGAGGAGACTTCCGTGACCGATCCGCTGCCAGTTGTCATGCTGTTCCCCGGACAGGGCGCGCAGCAGCCCGGGATGGGGGTGGGCCTGTACCACGCGCACCCGGGCTTCCGGGGCCGGATGGACGAGGTCCTGGAACTGTGGAGCACACACGGTTTCGACCTGCGCGCCGGGTGGCTCGCGGGGGAACGGGGCCCCGCCGCCGACGGCCCGCGCGTCGCACAGCCGTTGCTGTTCGCCCTGAACTGGGCCGTCGGCCGAACCGTCCTCGACGCCGGTGTGCGTCCTGCGGCGCTACTCGGCCACAGCGTCGGCGAGGTCGCCGCGGCCGCCCTGGCCGGCGTCTTCGAACCGTCCGACGCGGTGGCCGTGATGGCGGATCGGATCGGGCGGCTCGACGGCACGCCGCCCGGCGGGATGCTCGCCGTACAGGCGAGTCCCGCCGAGGTGGCCCGCTACACCACGGACGAGGTCGTCGTCGGCGCGGTCAACGCGCCGCGACAGGTCCTGCTCGCCGGACCGGAAGCAGGTCTGCGCGCCGTCGAGGACGCCCTGCGCGCGGCCGGCTTCACCGCCCGCAGGGCTCGCGCGCTCAACCCCTTCCACAGCCCGGTGCTCACCGACGCCGCGCTCGGCTCGGTGGAGTTCCTCGCGACGGTGCCGATCCGCCCGCCGCGGCTGCCGCTGCACTCCGGCTACGAACCCGGGCCGTTGAGCCGGGAACGCGCCCTGGACGTGCGGTACTGGGCGCTCCAGCCGGCCCGGCCGGTGCTCTTCGGACCGGCACTGGACGCCGTGCTCGCGGAGGGGGCCGCGGTGCTCGCGGAGGCGGGCCCCGGCCAGGGGCTCACCACGCTGGCCCGTCGCCATCCCGGGGTCGTCAGGGGCGGTTCCCGGGCGGTCGGCCTGCTGCCGGCCCGTCCGGGCGAACCGGACGTCGAGCGGGCGGTCTTCGAGCGGGCGCTCGCGGACCTCGTCGAACCGGCGGCCGGACCGGTGTCCAGGCTGATTGGAGCGCCTCTCCAGGATGCCTTGACACGGTCACGGTCACGGGTCGTGGGACCCGATCCCGCCAACAGCGAGTGAGGATGGCCATGGAACGACGCGTCGTCATAACCGGCATCGGTGCGGTGGCGCCCGGGGGAGCAGGGATCAAGGCGTACTGGGACCTGCTGTCGAACGGGCGGACGGCCACCCGGACGATCTCACTCTTCGATGCCTCCCCGTACCGCTCCCGGATCGCCGCCGAGGTGGACTTCGACCCCGCGACGGCCGGGCTGTCCCCGCAGGAGGCGCGCCGGCTGGATCGGGCCGGCCAGTTCGCACTGGCCGCCGCCAGGGAGGCGGTCGCCGACTCCGGCCTCGAACCCGCGCTCACGCCGAGCGCGACCGTGGGAGTGTCGCTCGGCTGCGCGGTCGGGTGCACCACGTCGATGGAGAACGAGTACGTCGTCCTCAGTGACGGCGGAGCCCGGTGGCTGGTCGACCACGAGTACGCCGTGCCACGGCTCTACGACCACTTCGTGCCCAGCTCGCTGGCCGCCGAACTCGCCCGGGAGGTCGGGGCCGGGGGCCCGGTGTCGCTGGTGTCCGACGGCTGCACCTCGGGCCTGGACGCCGTCGGCCACGGTGCCGACCTGATCCGGGAGGGCAGCGCGGAGGTGGTGGTCGCGGGCGGCACCGACGCCCCGATCTCGCCGATCACCCTGGCCTGCTTCGACGCCATCAAGGCCACCTCGCCGCGCAACGACGACCCGGAGCACGCCTCCCGGCCGTTCGACAACACCCGCAACGGACTCGTGCTCGGTGAGGGCGCGGCGGTCCTGGTCCTGGAGGAACTCGGGCACGCGCGGCGCCGCGGGGCCCGGATCTACGCGGAGGTGGCAGGGTTCGGCAGCCGTAGCAACGCCTACCACATGACCGGTCTGCGTTCGGACGGAGCCGAGATGGCCGAGGCGATCAGGGTCGCCCTCACCGAGGCCCGGCTCCTGCCCGAGCAGGTCGACTACGTCAACGCACACGGTTCCAGCACCAAGCAGAACGACCGGCACGAGACCGCCGCGTTCAAGACCTCGCTCGGAGCGCACGCACACCGGGTGCCGGTCAGCTCGATCAAGTCGATGATCGGGCACTCGCTCGGCGCGATCGGCGCGCTCGAACTCGTCGCCTCCGTCCTGGCGATGGAGTACGGCCTGGTCCCGCCGACGGCGAACCTGCACGAACCCGATCCGCTGTGCGACCTCGACTACGTGCCGAACACCGCGCGGGAGGCCAGGGTCGACTCGGTTCTCAGCGTCGGCAGCGGTTTCGGTGGCTTCCAGAGCGCCGTCGTCCTGGCCCGTCCCGAGAGGAGCATCGCGTGAGCACAACCGTCGACCGTCCCGTGATCACCGGTATCGGCGTCGCCGCGCCGACCGGTCTGGGCACCGGCGCGCACTGGTCGGCCACCGTCGCGGGAGCCACCGGCATCGCCGGGATCACCCGCTTCGCGGCGGAGGGCTACCCGGTGCGGCTGGCCGGCGAGGTGCCCGGCTTCGTGCCCGAGGAACACGTCCCGAGCCGGTTGCTGCCCCAGACCGACCACATGACGAGGCTCGCCCTGTTCGCGGCCGACGAGGCGTTGAAGGACAGCGGACTCGACCTCACCACCGTTTCCGAGTACGGGGCGGGCATCGCCTCGGCCTCCTCGATGGGCGGGTTCGAGTTCGGTCAGCGCGAGTTGCAGAACCTGTGGGACAAGGGTGGCCGGTTCGTCAGCGCGTACCAGTCCTTCGCCTGGTTCTACGCCGTCAACACGGGCCAGATCTCCATCCGGCACGGTCTGAAGGGACCTTGCAGCGCCGTCGTCGCCGACCAGGCGGGCGGACTGGACGCGGTCGGCCACGCGCGGCGGCAGATCCGCAAGGGCACCAGGGTGATGCTCGCCGGCGGCGTCGACGGAGCGCTCTGCCCGCTGGGCCTCGTCGGCCAGATCGCGTCCGGTCGGCTCAGTACCGAGTCCCGGCCGGAGCGGGCGTACCTGCCCTTCGACGAGGCCGCGTCCGGTCACGTCCCGGGCGAGGGCGGTGCGTACGTGGTGCTGGAGGACCCGGCCTCCGCCCGCCTGCGCGGAGCGCACGTGTACGGCGAACTCGCCGGGTACGCGGCCACGTTCGATCCCGACCCGGGCGCTCCGGCGGCCGACGGGCTGGAGCGGGCCGCCCGTGCCGCCCTCGCGGACGCGGGCCGGGAGCCGGCCGAGGTGGCGGTGGTCTTCGCGGACGCGGCCGGCACGCCCGCGGCGGATCGCGCCGAAGCCGCCGCACTGGCCGCGGTGTTCGGCCCCCGCGGGGTACCGGTCGCCGCGCCGAAGGCGCAGACCGGTCGCCTCTACGCGGGCGGAGCCGCGCTCGACCTGGTCTCCGCCCTGCTCACGCTGCGCGACGGCGCCATCCCGCCGACCGTGAACGTCACCGCGGTCGCGGAGGACTGCCCGGTGGACCTGGTGCTGGGCGGGAGCCGCCCCATCACCGGTGATGCCGCCCTGGTGCTGGCCCGCGGAGAGGGCGGATTCAACGTCGCCGTCGTGGTCACCACCGCTCGAACCACCCGGTGACCCGGCGACCCGCCGGATCACCGACACCCGTACCCGCCCGGTACCGAGGCGCCGAGAAGGAAGGAACCCCCACCATGACCGTCAATGGGACCGCGACACTGAGCATCGAGGAGTTCGTCCGCATCCTGCGTGACTCGGCCGGTGAGGACGAGGCCGTCGACCTGAGCGGCGACATCGCCGACGTACCGTTCACCGACCTGGGCTACGACTCGCTCGCCCTGCTGGAGGTGACCGCCCGTGTCAGCCGTGACTACGGCGTCGACCTCCCCGACCGGGACCTGGACTCCGTCGACACCCCCCAGGGCTTCGTCGACCTGGTCAACTCCGTGCTGTCACAGGGCTGAACGGCCACGCGGGTAGACGGCGAAGGGCGGGGCCCCGGAG
>NZ_JBHYWI010000101.1:0-29225 GCF_042751525.1 Kitasatospora sp. NPDC059408 | reverse complement strand
GGTCCTGACCGAGACCGAGCCGGCCGCCCCGACGGTCGGGGCCGATCCGGCATCCACCCTCGTCCCGGCCCAGCTGCCGGCTTCCGCCGCCGACTTCACCGGGCGGTCCGCGGAGGCCGAGGCCCTGCGCGCCGCCCTGCGGGAGCCGGGCAGCGTGCCGGTGGCGGCCGTCGCGGGCATGGGCGGGGTCGGCAAGACCGCGCTCGCCGTGCACGTCGCCCACGGCCTGGCCGCCGAGTTCCCGGACGGCCAGCTCTACCTCGACCTGCACGGCGCCGACGGCCGCCCCACCCGCCCCGAGGAGGCCCTGGCCGCGTTCCTGCGCTCCTTCGGCGTCGTCGGCGACGCGATCCCGGCCGGCCTCGCCGAACGGTCCGCCCGCTACCGCTCGCTGCTCGCGGGCCGCCGCGTCCTCGTGCTGCTCGACAACGCGCGCGATGCCGAACAGGTCCGCCCGCTGCTGCCGGGCAGCGCCGGCTGCGCCGTCCTCGTCACCAGCCGCACCCGCCTCGGCGCCCTGCCCAACGCCCGTTTCACCGAACTCCCCGTGCTCCCGGCCGAGGACGCCGTCACCCTGCTCACCCGGGTGGTCGGCGCCGAACGGGTCGCCGCCGAGGAGCAGGCGGCCGGTGAACTCGTCCGGCTCTGCGGCCAGTTGCCGCTCGCCGTGCGGATCCTGGCGGCCCGGCTGGCCTGCCGCCCGAGCTGGACGATCGCCCGGCTGCTGGAGCAACTCACCGGCGACCGCTACCGGCTGGACGCGCTGCGCAGCGGCGACCTGGCCGTCGAGTCCTCGTTCCGCTTCGGCTACGACCAGCTGGACGACGAGCAGGCCCGCGCCTTCCGGCTGCTGGCCGTCCCCGAGGTGCCCGACCTGTCGCCCGGGGCGGTCGCCGCGGTGCTGGACCTGCCCGAGCCGGACGCCGTCGAGCTCGCCGAGTCGCTGGTGGACTGCTCGATGCTGGAGAGCTTCGCCAGCCCCGACCACTACCGCTACCACGACCTGCTGCGGGCCTTCGCCCGGCGGGCCGGTCAGGGCGGCGACCCGGACGAGCTCCGGGCGGCACTGAGCCGCCTGGTGGACCACCACCACGCGCTGGTGACGGCGGCGCTCGGGGCGTCCTCCGCGCGGCGCGGCTTCGCCGTCGGCTCGTCCCCGGCCGTCGGTGCCCTGGTGAGCCAGTGCGCGAAGCTCCCCGGCCGCTCCGCCGACACCGCCCCCGCCCTCGGCCGGCTCGCCGAACTCCTGCTCGGCTGCTGCCTGCTGGCCGACTCCGGGCACGCCACCCGCCCGCTCGGCCACGCCGCCAACGCGCTCCTGCACGCGAGCGTCGAACAGGGCGACCGCGCCGCCGAGGCCCGCGCCCGGCTGGTCCTCGGCCGACTGCTGACCGAGGTCGGCTCGGTGCCCTCGGCCCTCGCCGAACTGCTCCGCGCCCGCGACCTGTGCACCGCCTTCGAACCGGCCCGCCCGCTGCTCGCCCTCGCCCACAGCTCGCTCGCCGCCTGCTTCCTCCAGGCCGGCCGCCCCGACGAGGCCGTGGCCGGCTTCTCCGCCGCCGCCTCCGCCTGGGACCGGGCCGGCGACCGCCGCTCCCTGGCCGCCGAACTCCTCAACCTGGCCGGTGCGTTCGCCCGCCAGGGCCGCCACGACGCGGCGAACCGGGTGATCGACCAGTCCCTCGTGATCAGCCACGAACTCGCCGACCGCGAGCTGGAGGCGCTCGCCCGCGACGCCCTCGGCACGATCGCCCACGACCGCGGCGACCTCGCCGAGGCCGCCGCCCACCGCCGCGCCGCCCTCGCCCTCACCGACCCCGCCGACCGCCGCCGCACCGGCCGCCTCCTGCTGCGCCTCGCCGAGTCGCTGCGGGCTGCGGGGCGGTGGGACGACGCGGTGGGGACGGCGGGCGATGCCGTCGACGCGCTGACCCTGGACGGCGACCACCGCGGCCGGGGCCTGGCCCTGGCGGCCCTGGGCGACGCGCTGGCCGACAGCCGGACGGACCTGGCGCGGGCCCGCGCGTGCTGGGCGGAGGCGTACGGGATCCTGGCGCCGATCGGCTCCCCGGAGGCGGAGCGCCTGGTGCCGCTGCTGGGCGCCGACCACCCGGCGGGCCCGGCGCGCTCGCGCTGGCCGTCCTGGCTGCCGGGGTGAGCACGGTCTCACCACGCGGTCTCACCGCGACGAAGGCCGGGCCCTCGGGGAGGGCCCGGCCTTCGTCCGTTCGTCCGTTCGTCCGTTCGTCCGTTCGTCCGTTCGTCCGTTCGTCCGTTCGTCCGTTCGTCCGGTCAGGCGGCCGCGACCGCCCACACCTGGTCGGGGCCGCCCGTGCACTGGCTCACGACGGCGGGCACGTTCGGGCCCTTGGCCGTCAGGCAGGACTGGGTCCTCCCCGTGAGCGCGAGCAGGTAGCCTCCGGACGTCGGCATGAAGGACCAGACCTGGTTCACGCTGTACGTCGGCGAGGCCCATATCTGCGCCTGGGACGTCTCGTTGCTGGCGTCCAGGCGGCTCTGGTACTGGGTGGCGCCGTTGTTCAGGAAGTAGCCGCCGCCGTCCTGGCGGGTGACCAGCTGCCAGACGGAGGCGCGGCTGTTGTCGAGGGCCTGGATGACGGGGTTCTGGTTCTGGACTCCCGAGTCCTTGTCGGTCAGGGCGAGCCCGCGGTTGGTCAGCCGGACGTACGACGGGAGCCCGGTCGCCCCCTCCGACGGCGGCCGGACGGGCGGCTTGCCGGTGTTGGTGTCCGGGGGCGGCGGCGGGGGCGCGGCCGTGTACGGCGGCGGGTTGGGTGCCGTCGTGGGCTTGTCGGGTGGTGTCGACGGCTGGTAGCCGCCCTGGTTCCCACCCTGATCGCCCGTCTGGTAGCCCGGCGTGACCGGGCCCGGGGTGTACGCCGGTCCCGGGGCGACGGCACTGGGCGACGGCGCCGGGGCGGCCGGCCCGGTGGCCGACGGGCGCGCCGGAGCGTTCGATCCGGAGGGGACGTCAGGCGGGCTTCCCGCGCCGCCCGTACCGCCCGCACTGCCTGCCCCGCCCGCACTGCCCGGCGCACCCGCACCGCCCGGGCCGCCCGCCGGAACCGGGCCCACCGGGGCACCGGGAACGGACGGCAGGGGCGACCCCGAAGCCGTGGGCGCGCCCGCTGACGGCGTTCCCGTGCCGGTGGGCGCGCTGGAGACCGCCGCGAGCGGGACCACCGTCGGAACCGCGGGCGCGGTCGGCCCGCCGCCCGCCAGCGCGGCGTCGGCCGCAGCCCGGCCGGCGTCCCGTCCGAGCGTGGTGGCCGCGGCGGCGGTGATGGCCGAGCAGAGCGCGACCACGCCCGCCGCGATCAGCAGCCGGCGGCGCCCCCGCAGCGCCGCCCGCAGCCGCCCGGCGACCGGACGCGGTCCCGTCGAGCCGGCCGCGGCGACCACCACCGGCCGTGCCGCCGTCCGGATGGCACTGCTCGAAGGCGACACGGTCACCGTGGCCTCCACCACCTCCACCGGCTCGCCGTCGAGCGCGGCCCGGGCGGCCGCGGCCATGGTGGCGGCGTCCGGCCAGCGCTCGCCGGGGTCCTTCGCCATCGCGCGTGCCACCAGCGCCCGGACCGGGGCCGGGACGTCCGCCGGCAGCGGCGGCACGGGGGTGGTCAGGTGCTTGAGGATGACCTCCAGGGCCGTCTCCCCGTGGTACGGCAGCTGCCCGGACAGGCACTCGTAGAGCACGACGCCGAGCGCGTACAGGTCGGCCGCGGCGCTGACCGCACCGGTCGAGGCCTGCTCGGGCGCCTGGTAGGCGGCGGTGCCGAGGACCATGCCGGGCACGGTCAGCCGGGTGTCGCAGCCGGGGCGGGCGATGCCGAAGTCGGCGATCACGACGCGTTCGTCGCGGACCATCAGGTTGTCCGGCTTGATGTCCCGGTGGACGACGCCGGCCTCGTGCGCGGCCGTCAGCGCCTCCAGCACCTGGAGGGCCAGGCCGAGCGCCTCGGGAGCGTCGAGGCGGCCGCGCCGCTTCAGGACGTCGCTGAGCGGCTCGCCGTCGATGAGCTCCATGACGAGGTAGGCGATCGGGCGGCCGGTGCTGCCCCAGGCGGTCGTCCAGGAATGGCCGCCGTCGAGCCGGCCGGAGCCGAAGTCGTGCACGCCGACGATGCCGGGGTGGCGCAGCCGGGCCATCACCCGGGCCTCCTCGTGGAACCGCTCCGCGAAGCCCGGTTCGTCCAGCAGCGCGGGTTTCAGGACCTTGACGGCCACCCGGCGCCCGAGGACCTCGTCCTCGGCGAGCCAGACGTCGCCCATCGAACCGCCACCGAGCCACTCGTCCAACCGGTAGCGGTCACCGAGCGTGGTGCCACGCATGATCCTCCTCGACCCCGTACATCGTCGCGTCCCGCCGCCGTGGGCCCGGGCCGGGACCTTCGGTCGCGTTCCAACCGACCCTCTCACCAGCCTATAAACGCCGACTTGACGCGACCGCAGAGGGGTCCGGGAAAGCGGCTGGTGGAGCGGACGGTTCGTCGACGACCCCATCGGGAGCCGATCACTCCGCGCGCACCTCCGTCAGCGCCGCCGCCGGCGCCGGTGTCAACGAGTCCGTTGACGAACCGTCGACGCCGCGTACACCGCCGGGCGGTGGCATGTCCCCGCAGACCGGTCCACCGGGACCGGCCGGGAGGAGAGCTTCGACATGATCATCCGTCGGGCGGCCGCGGCCGCCGTCCTGTCCGCCGCGACCGTCGTGTCCGGCATGGCCCTGGGCGCCCAGAGCGCGAGCGCGGCCGAGTCGCTGCCGGCCAGCGGCGCCGACTACCGCATCTCCAGCTACGCGGGCGGCGCCCTGCAGTGGGACAGTCGGAACAACGGCACCAACGTGGTGATCCGCGACTGGAACGAGTCCTCCGCGCAGCAGGCGTGGACGATCCGGGACGAGGGCAACGGCACCTGGTCGATCAAGGTGCCCGGCACCAACAACGCGGTCGACCGCGACAAGGGCCGCAACACCGTCGGCTCCTGGAACTACGTCGGCGCCGACAACCAGCGCTGGTGGCTGGAGAACACTTCGACGGGCAACGGCCGCGCGTGGCTGCTGCACAGCGTCTCGGACGGCAACCTCTGCCTCACCCGCGGTGCCGACCTCAACGCGAAGGTGACCGCCTGCAACGCCGGCGACCCGGCACAGTCCTGGAACCTGGACAAGAACTCCGCCACCACCCCGCCCACCACCGGCCGCCCGACCATCGACCTGGACTACTCCCAGGCCCCCGACCTCGGCCCGTGGCTGGAGCAGCAGAAGCAGACCGTCGCGGCCTACTACCCGCAGATCTCCAACCTCATCATCCGGGGGGCGTTCCAGGCGCCCTCCTACTTCAAGATCATCATGGACCCGTCGCTGACCCAGTACCCCGCCTACGCGACGAAGCCCAACGGCGGCGTCAACGAGATCCACGTCAACATCGGCTACGTGCGGGGCAACCGGAACGACACCGGCTTCCTGGTGCACGAGGCCGTGCACGTCGCGGTCTGGAACAACCCCAACGGCCCGGACCGGGACCACGGCTGGATGGGCGAGGGCCTCGCGGACTGGGTGCGCGACTACAACTTCCAGCCCGGCACCGGCGCCCAGCACTTCGGCCCGGACGACCACTACAACAGCGGCTACCAGGCCACCGCCCGCTTCATCGACTACGTCTCCAAGACCTATCGCCAGCCCGACCTCGCCTACAAGCTGAACCTGAACCCGAACGACGACGGCATCTGGGCCCGCCTCACCGGCAAGGGCCCCGACCAGCTCTGGAACGAGATGCCCAAGTAGCCCCCGCCATCGGCCCCGCGGCACCCGCGGCACCCCGGCACCCCGGCACGCACGGCGCCGGGGTGCCGCGGCGCGTCCGCCCCACCCGGACGGCCGGTGGGACGGCGGGCGGCACGCGCCCCCCGACGGCGGACTCCGGAGGGCGCGTGAGGTCGCGCACACCTAGGGTGAGCGGACGGGCGCGGGGCGTGTGCGGCCCCGGCGTGCGCCCGCTCGCGCGCCCGTTCGCCAGTCCGGGGGCCGATCGCGCCGTCCGGCCTTCCGAGAGGTGGAGTCCCCATGCACACCGTCGTCCGCGGTGCCGGAGCGCTCGGGCTGAGCGCGCTGCTCCTCACCTCGTCGGCCGGCTGCCAGGGCGGGGCCGCGCCCGCCGCCGAGCCCGTGCCGGCCGCGCCGGTGACGGCGGCGCCCGCGGCGGTCCAGCAGCTCGACTGGCACGCGTGCGGCGCGCCGGACGCCGCGCAGGGCGGCGGCACCCCGCCCGCGGGGGACTGGCAGTGCGCGACGCTCAAGGCCCCGCTGGACTACGCCAAACCGGGCGGCGGCACGATCGACCTCGCGCTGATCCGCTCCCGGGCCAAGGACGAGCAGCACCGGATCGGTTCGCTGGTGTTCAACTTCGGCGGCCCCGGCGGCTCGGGCATCACCACGCTGCCGGCGCTCGCGGACACCTACGCCTCCCTCAACACCCGCTACGACCTGGTGAGTTTCGACCCGCGCGGGGTCGGTGCGAGCGCCGGGGTGAAGTGCCTGGACGACAAGGCGATGGACGCCGCCAACGCGATCGACAACACCCCCGACAGCCCGGCGGCCGTCAAGGCGCTCGACGAGAGCACCGCGCAGTTCAACTCGGCGTGCGAGCGCAACTCCGGCCCGGTGCTGCCCTTCGTGGACACCGAGAGCGCGGCCCGCGACATGGACCTCATGCGGCAGGCCCTCGGGGACCAGCAGCTGCACTACTTCGGCATCAGCTACGGCACCCAACTCGGCGGCGTCTACGCGCACCTGTTCCCGCAGCAGGTCGGCCGCGCCGTGCTGGACTCGGTGGTCGACCCGACGAAGGACCCGGCCCAGTCCTCGCTCGGCCAGGCCAAGGGCTTCCAGCTCGCCCTGGAGGACTTCATGAAGGCCTGCTCCACCGGCGTGCCGGACTGCCCGACCGGCAGCGGCGGTGCCGACGGCACCGCCCGGGTCACCGGACTGCTGCAGTCGCTGGAGCAGAAGCCGCTGCCGACCGACAGCGGGCGTCAGTTGACGGAGAGCCTCGCCGTCACCGGCATCGCGGGCGCGCTGTACAGCAAGGAGACGTGGCCGGCGCTGGCCGCCGGGCTCACCGAGGCGATGCAGCGGGGCACCGGCACGGTGCTGCTCCAGCTCGCCGACGGTCTCCTCGGGCGCGACCCGAGCGGGCACTACAACGACCTCGACGCGGCGAACCGGGCGATCAGCTGCGTGGACGCCAAACAGCGCTACTCGGACCAGGACGTCGAGCAGCAGCTGCCGCAGTTCAAGGACGCCTCGCCGGTCTTCGGCGCGTTCACCGCGTGGGGCCTGACCGGCTGCACCGGCTGGCCGGTCGCCGGCAAGACCGACCACCCCGAGGTCTCCGCCGCCGGCGCCGCGCCGATCCTGGTGGTCGGCACCACCGGCGACCCGGCCACCCCGGTCGAGGGCGCCAGGACGATGGCGCAGCAGCTGGGCGCGGGCGTGGGCGTCACGGTGACGCTCCAGGGCGAGGGCCACGGCGGGTACAACACCGGCAACCCGTGCCTGAAGACGACGGTGGACGCCTACCTGCTCGACGGCAAGGTGCCGGCCGACGGCACGGTGTGCGGCCAGGGCTAGTTCCGTGGCACTGGCACGTGGCCCACGGTCGCTTGGACAAGCCCAAGTGGCCCACTCGAATCAGGTCTGATTGGCACTGCCCGGCGGTCCACTCGGCGCCTAGGCTCCTCACCGTGACCACCAAAGTTGACTTCTACTTCGACCCGATCTGCCCGTTCGCCTGGATCACCTCCCGGTGGATCCTGGAGGTCGAGCGCGAGCGCGAGCTCGACCTGACGTTCCGCGTGATGAGCCTGTCCGTCCTCAACGAGGGCCGCGAGGGCCTGCCCGAGCGCTACCAGCGCCTGCTGACCACCGGCTGGGGCCCGGTCCGGGTCTGCATCGCCGCCGCCGAACGGTTCGGCGAGCACGTACTGCGCGACCTGTACACCGCGCTCGGCACCCGCCTGCACGACCAGGACCGCGAGGCCGACGGGACGGTCATCCGGGAGGCGCTCGCCGAGGCCGGCCTGCCGGAGGACCTCGCCGACGCGGCCGGGAGCACCGCGTACGACATCGCGCTGCGCAAGAGCCACCACGAGGGGATGGACCCGGTCGGCGAGGAGGTCGGCACGCCGACGATCCACGTGGACGGCGTCGCGTTCTTCGGCCCGGTGCTGACCGGGATCCCGCGCGGCGAGGACGCGGTGCGGATCTTCGACGGGGTCCGGGCGCTGGCCGCGTACCCGAAGTTCTTCGAGCTCAAGCGCACCCGGACGGGGTCGCTCGACTTCTCCTGACCGACCCGGGAGGGCCGGGGGAGGGTCTTCCGCTCCTGATCCACTCCCGTCCGGGGCCGTCTCGTCCGACCATGGAGACGGAGGCCCCGGCGGTCACCCCGCCCGGCCGCCTCCGGAGAGGCGGTGAGCGCAGATGACCGGACGGATCCGCCTGCGCGCCACCCGGAACCCGGCCACCCGGAACCCCACCACGCGGCACCTGGCCGCCCGGCAACCGACTACGCGGCACCCGGCCACCCCGCCGGGTCCCTCCTCGCCGGGCCCCACCCCGCCCGGAGGGCCGAAACCCGACCCGTTCAAGCCGACACCGCCCAAGCCGTCGCCCCCGAGCGTGCGCCGCTGGCTGCTGCCCGTGGGCGCCCTGCTGGCCCTGATCCTGCTGCTCGTCGTCCAGGCCCCCGGCCCGGCCGGCACCAAGTACGGGTACTCCGACTTCGTCGGCCGGGTCGACACGGGCCAGGTCAAGACGGTGAACGTGACGGACACCGGCGGCGTCAGCGGCACTCTCAAGGACGGCACCCGCTTCACCAGCCAGATCCCGACCGCCCTGGACACCACGCAGCTCAGCCAGTCCCTCTCCGCGCAACACGTGGACGTCACAGGCAGCCGCACCGGCGGCAGCTCGATCTGGTCCACGCTGCTGCTGTTCCTGCCGCTGCTGGTCTTCGGCGGGCTCTTCCTGTGGTCCGGCCGGCTCGCCGCCCGCTCGGTCACCGGCGGCCTGAGCGCGATCGGGCGCTCCCGGGCGAAGATCATCGAGGCCGAGCGGCCCGCCACCGGCTTCGCCGACGTGGCCGGGTACGAGGGCGTGAAGCAGGAGGTCAGCGAGGTCGTCGACTACCTGCGCAGCCCCGGGCGGTACGCCGCCGCAGGGGCCAAGGGGCCGCGCGGAGTGATCATGGTCGGGCCGCCCGGCACCGGCAAGACCCTACTGGCCCGCGCCGTCGCCGGCGAGGCCGAGGTGCCGTTCCTGTCCGTCACCGGCTCCGGCTTCGTCGAGATGTTCGTCGGCGTCGGCGCCTCCCGCGTCCGCGACCTCTTCGACGAGGCCCGCAAGCGCGCGCCGTCCATCATCTTCATCGACGAGATCGACGCCGTCGGCGCCCGCCGCGCGGGCGGCTCCCGGCTCGGCGGCAACGACGAGCGCGAGCAGACGCTCAACCAGCTGCTCGCCGAGATGGACGGCTTCGACCAGAGCACCGGCATCGTCGTCATCGCCGCCACCAACCGGCCCGACGCCCTCGACCCGGCCCTGCTGCGCCCCGGCCGCTTCGACCGGCAGGTCACCGTGCCGCTGCCCAACCAGCGCGAGCGGGCCGCGATCCTCGCCGTCCACGTCGTCGGCAAGACCCTCGCCCCGGACGCCGACCTCGACCGGATCGCCCGCGGCACCCCGGGCTTCTCCGGCGCCGACCTCGCCAACCTCGTCAACGAGGCCGCCATCAACGCCGTCCGCGCCGACCGGGCCACCATCACCGCCGACGACCTCGACACCGCGCGCGACCGCGTCCTGCTCGGCCGCCGCGAGTCCTCCAACGCGCTGCTGCCCGACGAGCGGCACGCCGTCGCCGTCCACGAGTCCGGGCACGCGCTGATGGCCGCGCTGTGCGAGCACGCCGACCCCGTCGCCAAGGTCACCATCCTCCCGGCCGGCGTCGCCCTCGGCGCCACCGAACAGCTCCCCGAGGCCGAGCGGCACCTGTACGGCGAGAGCTACCTGACCGACCTGCTCACCGTGCAACTCGGCGGACGGGCAGCCGAGTTGGTCGTCTTCGGCGAGGGCTCCACCGGCGCGGCCAACGACCTCGCCAACGCCACCTCCGTCGCCACCCGGATGGTCCGCGAGTTCGGCCTCTCCCCGGACCTCGGTCCGGTCGGCTACGCCTCGGGCTCCCCCCACTACCTCGGCGAGAGCCCCGAGGACCTGCTGCGCCGCCCCTACTCCGAGGAGACCCAGCGCGCGATCGACGAAGCAGTCGCCGCCCTGCTGCGCGGCGCCGAGCGGCGCGCCATCGGTCTGCTGCGTGAACACCGCCACCACCTCGACGAGTTGGCCGCACTGCTGGTCGAGAAGGAGACGGTGGACGGCGCAGTGGTGCTCGACATCCTCCGCCACCCGGCCGCCACCCTCCCCGAGTGACCCGAGTGACCCGAGTGACCCGAACGACCGGACGTGACTGGCAGGACCGCGCGGCAGGCGCGGTGATCGGCTCCGCCGTGGGCGACGCCCTCGACGGCGCCGACCCGCTCGCCGCGATCCCGGACGCCCTGGCCCGCGTCGAGCCCGACCACCGCGAGCGGTACGCCGTCGTCCTCGACCCCGACTGGCACCCCGACCGCGCCACCGAGCCCAACGGCGCCGTCTGGCCCTGCCTCGGCTCCGCCGTGTGGGCGCTGCGCACCACCGACGGCTACCCGGCCGCCGTCCGCGCCGCGATCGACCTCGGCGGGGACACCGACACCGTCGCCGCCGTCACCGGCGCGCTGGCCGGGGCCGTGTACGGCCTCGGCGCGATCCCGGCGGCCTGGACCGAGCCGCTGCACGTGCCGCTGCCCGGGTTCGGCGGGCGGGTGCTGCGGGCGTCGGACCTTCTACTACTGGCCGGTAGGCTCGCCGCCGGGACCGGCTACGATGCCACGTGATCACGCAGCGAACGGGGGGCTCATGGACGTGACTTCGAGGCCGGTGGCGCACGTCGTCGGCGGGCGGGACGAGGTGGTCGACGACCGCTGGGGCGCCGTCGCCGCGATCGTCCGGCTGGACGGCGAGCAGTTCGCCGAGGAGGCGCTGTACGGGCTGGCGGACTTCTCCCACCTGGAGATCGTCTACCACTTCGACCGCGTGCCGGCGGACAGGATCGAGACCGGCGCCCGCCACCCGCGCGGCAACACCGACTGGCCGCTGGTCGGCATCTTCGCCCAGCGCGGCAAGAACCGGCCCAACCGGCTGGGCGTCTCCCGCTGCGAGCTGCTCCGCGTGGACGGCCTCGACCTGCACGTCGCGGGCCTGGACGCGGTGGCCGGCACGCCGGTGCTCGACATCAAGCCCTACCTGGCCGAGTTCGGCCCGCGCGGCGAGGTCCGCCAGCCGGCCTGGTCGAGCGAGCTCATGCGCGACTACTACGAGTGCGACGAGGCGGGCGAGTGACGGCCGCGGTCGAGCGGCTCGCCGTGGTCTCCGGCGGCGGCACCGGCATCGGCCGGGCGATCGCCGCCCGGCTCGCCGCCGACGGGAACCGGGTGGCGGTCCTCGGGCGGCGCGCGGCCGTCCTCGACGAGGCCAGGGACGCGATCGAGCGGAGCGTCGGGCCGGGCCGGATCCTGCCCGTGCCGGTCGACCTGACCGACCCCGAAGCGGTCGAGGCCGCCGCCGCGCGGATCGCGGAACTCGGCCCGGTGGACGCCCTCGTGAACAACGCGGGAGCGATCGTCACCCCGCCCGCCGACCGCAGCCTCGCCGCCCTCGCGCACTCCTGGCGCCAGGACCTGGACGGCAACCTGCTCTCCGCCGTCCTCCTCACCACCGCCCTGCAGGACCACCTGCGCAGGCCCGGGGGCCGCCTGGTCGTGATCAGCTCGGCCGCCGCCCAGCGCGGCGGCGCCGGCCCGCACTCGCTCGGCTCGTACGCCGCCGCCAAGGCCGCCCTGCACGGCTGGGCCTTCGGCCTGGCGCGGCAGTTGGGCCCGGACGGGATCACCGTCAACGTCCTCGCGCCCGGCTACGTCGAGGACACCGAGATCTTCGGCGACGGCTGGACGGAGGCCTTCCACGCGCAGAAGGTGGCCGACACCCTGGTGGGCCGCGCCGGCACCCCGGCCGACGTGGCCGAGGCCGTCTCCTACCTCGCGTCCCCGGCGGCCGGGTACGTGACCGGCCAGGTCCTCGGCCTCAACGGCGGTGCGGTGCTCGGCCGCTGAGCGGAGCGGCTACGGGTACGGCGCCAGCGCCGGAGGCGTCCGCAGCCCGTGGTGGCGTCGCAGGGCGGCGAGCGCCGCGTGGTGGCCGCACATGCCGTGGACGGACGGACCCGGCGGGGTGGCGGCGGAGCAGAGGTAGACGCCGGGCAGCGGGGTCTCGTACGGGTTCCATCGGGCCACCGGGCGGGCCAGGGACTGGCGGAGGGTGAGGGCGCCCGCGCCGATGTCGCCGCCGACGTAGTTGGGGTTGTACTCCTCGTACTGCCGCGCCGACAGGCCGCGCGAGGCGACGATCGTGTCGCCGAAGCCGGGCGCGTACTCCTCGATGCGGCGGCGGATCAGGTCGACCGGGTCGCGCGGGTCGCCGTGCGGGACGTGGGCGTAGGCCCAGACCGGTCGCCTGCCGCCGGCCTCGCGGGTGGGGTCGGTCACGGCCGGGTCGACGACGAGCACGAACGGGTCCTCGACCGGGCGGCCCGCGGCCGTCGCCGTCTCCCGGCGGACGATGTCGGCCCGGGTGCCGCCGAGGTGGACGGTGCCGGCCCGGCCCACGAGCGGGTTCGTCCAGGGGATCGGCCCGTCGGTGAGGAAGTCCGCCTTCGCCGCCCCCGGCCCGTACCGGTAGCGGCGCAGCGACCGCCGGTAGCGTTCGGGGAGCCGGGGGCCGGCCATGGCGAGGAACTCCTTGGGGCCGACGTCGAGCAGCACGAGCGGGACGTCGCCGAGTTCGGCGAGGTCGCGGATGCGCTGCCCGGTGTGGAAGACGCCGCCGTGGGCGGTGATGTCGGCGGCGAGGGCGTCGGCGATGCGGGCGCTGCCGCCCTCGGGGAGCGGCCAGCCGGTGCTGTGCGCGGTGTGGGCGAGCAGGAGCGCCACGGCGGCCGAGGTGACCGAGGGCAGCCTGCCGACGGCGTGCGCGGCCACGCCGGTCAGGAGCGCCCTGGCGGGTTCGGTGCGCAGGAGCCCGAAGGGCGTGAGCCGGGTCGCGAGCGACGGCACCCGCGCCCCGAGGAGCAGCGGCGCGAGGAGGTCGCCCGGCACGCTGCGCTGGTCGGAGAGGAGCAGGTCGACGACGGCGGGGGAGCGGTCGGCGAGCGGCCCGAGGAGCTGCATCCAGCGGCGGCCGTCCGGGCCGAGGTGGGCGGCGGTGCGGCTCAGGCTGCGCCAGGCCGCGGCGGCCCGCCCGCCGGGCAGCGGGTGGGCGTAGGGGATGTCGGGCTGGAGCAGCCGGACGCCGCGGGCGGGCAGGTCGAAGCGGCGGAAGAAGGTGGAGGCGGCGGCCATGGGGTGGACGGCCGCGCAGACGTCGTGCCGAACGTCGCTGTCGAACAGCGACGTGGTGCGCAGCCCGCCGCCGATGGTGTCGGCCGCCTCGAAGAGGGCGACGCGCAGCCCGGCCCGGGCCAGGGTGACGCCGGCGGCGAGGCCGTTGGGGCCGGTGCCGACGACTGCGGCGTCGAACGTCATGCGCCCACCTCGCTGCGCTCGTCCGTCCGGCCCGGCTGGCTGCGTTCGCTCATGCGGCGACCACGTCGCCCGCTCATGCGGCGACCCCCTGGTGTTCGGCGAGGCGCCGGTAGAGGCCGCTCTCCTCGCTGAGGTCGGCGTGGGTGCCGACGGCCTGCACGCGGCCCCGGTCGAGCACGATGATCCGGTCCGCCCGGGTGATGGTGGAGAAGCGGTGGGCGATGGCGACGACGGCGCGGGTGCGGGCGATGGCGGCGATGCTGTCGCGCAGCGCCGCCTCCGACGCGCCGTCGAGGCTGGCGGTGGCCTCGTCGAGGAGCACGATCCGGGGTTTCTGCAGGAGGGTGCGGGCGATGGCCAGGCGCTGGCGCTCGCCGCCGGACAGGCCGGCGCCGCGTTCGCCGAGTTCGGTGTCGAGGCCGTCCGGCAGGGCGGCGACGACGTCGGTGAGGTGGGCCATCCGCAGGGCCTCGGCGATGTCCTGGTCGGTGGCGCCGGGGGCCGCGTAGGTGAGGTTCTCGCGGACGGTGCCGCGCAGCAGGGTGTGTTCCTGGTCGACGTAGCCGACGAGGGAGCGCAGCTGGTCGAGCGGCATGCGGGCGGTGTCGGTGCGGCCGATGCGGATGGTGCCGGCGGACGGTTCGTGGAGCCGTTCGGCGAGCTGGAAGAGCGTGCTCTTGCCCGCGCCGGACGGGCCGACGACGGCGGTGAGGCCGCGGTCGGGGACGGTCAGCGACACCTCGTGGAGGACGGGGGTGTCGCTGCCGGGGTAGGCGAAGGTCACCCCGTCGAAGACGAGGCCGTGCCCGTCGACGGGGGCGTGGGCGGGCGGTCCGGCGTCCTCCTGCTCGATCGCCCCGAGCTCGGAGAGGCGGTCGAGGGAGGCCCGGCCCTGCTGGAACTGGGCGATCGACATGAAGAGCATCACCAGCGGTGCGACCAGGTAGAACAGGTACATCATGAACGACGTCAGGTCGGCGGGCGCCATGTCGCCGGTGGCGACGCGGGCCATGCCCCACGCGATGACGACGGTCAGGGCGATCTGGGTGCCGACGTTCATCGCCGGGGTGAGCAACGCCGACAGGGCGGAGACCCGCACCCCGGAGCGCCGGGCGCGGTCGGCGAGGCCGCCGAGGTGTTCGGTCTCCCGCTCCTCGGCACGGGAGGCCTTGACGGTCGGCAGGGCGCCGAGGACGCGCATCAGGGCGGAACCGTAGACGCCGGTGTCCTCCCGGTTCGCCACCGCCACGAGCCGCACCCGGCGGGCCAGCAGCAGCGAGACGGCGCTGGCCGTGCCGAGGCAGGCGAGGGTGGTGGCGAGCAGCAGCGGGTCGATCCAGGCCATCATCGCGATGCCGCCGAGGACCATGAACGCGCTGGTGACGATCTGGGCGAGCGCCTGCGTCATGCAGACCCGGGCCAGCGAGGTGTCGGTGACCATCCGGGTGAAGACGTCGCCCTGGTCCCAGCGGTCGTAGGAGCGCAGGCGGGAGCGGAGCAGCCGGGCGCCGAGGGTGTGCCGGATGTCGTACACGACGTCCTCGCCGGCCCGGCCGATCGCGTACGCGTGGGCCGCGGCGAGCACGGCGTCGGCGGCGAACAGGGCGGTGGCGAGCAGGATCGGCCCGGTCAGCGGGCGGTCGGCGGCGAAGGCCTCGATCATCCCGCCGATGACGAGCGGCTGGGCCAGCGTCGCCGCCGCGCCGGCGAGGCCGAGGACGATGCCGGTGAGCAGCAGCGCGCGGTGCCGCCGGGCGATCTGCCAGGGGTTCACGCCGCTTCCCCGCCCCCGGCCGCCGCGTCGCTCGCGCCGGGCCCGCTCGCGGTCCCGGTCCCGGCCTTGACGTACGTGCAGACGAACATCGGCGAGCGCTCCGCGTACGGTTCGCCGCCCCAGCCCGCCGAGCGGCTCTCGGGCACCAGCCCGGCCGCCCGCGCGTACGCGTCGACCTCGTCCGGCGTGGTGAGCCGGGACAGCTCGGTGCCGACGCGCGTGCTGCCGTCGGCCTCGTACCAGATGTGGGAGCAGTGCCACAGGTCGTTCTCGGGCAGCAGCGTCGAGTGCGTCTGCAGGCCGGTGCCGCGCTCCGGGTACGGGGTGAAGTAGGTGGCGTGGCTGCGCCCTTCGTGCAGGGCGTGGATGGCGGGCCGGTTGTGTGTCTCGACGACGAGCCGTCCGCCGGGGGCGAGCAGGTCGGCGGCGCGGCGGACGGCGAGCTGCTGCTCCTCGGGGGTGAGCAGCATGGACAGCGTGCCGCAGACGCAGTAGACGAGCCCGGCGGTGCGGTCGGCGCGGTAGGTGCGGACGTCGCCGTGGACGGGCTCGACGTCGGTGCGGCCGGCCAGGGCCGCGCGCAGGCCGTCGAGCATCTCGGGGGAGGAGTCGACGCCGGTGACCGGGCCGACGAGCGCGGCGAGCGGCAGGGCGATCCGGCCGGTGCCGACGCCGAACTCGACGGTGCCGACGGCCGGGTCGGGGTGGAGCGCGGCGAGGTGTCCGGCGGTGCGGGCGGCGGAGTCGTCCTTGGGGAAGAGCCGGTCGTACCAGCCCTTGAACTCCAGCCCGTAGCCGATGTCGTGGACGGAGGGGGTCTGTACGGTGCTCACTTGGACCTCCCCTTCAGCACCCCGTAGGCGATGGCGCCGGCGATCACGGCACCGATGGCGACGACGATGTACGCGGCCATGGTCAGCTCCTCACTGCGGTGGTGGCGGGCCGGGCGGCGAGCGGGCGCCGCGCGTCGGCCGGGTCGAGCGGGGTGTACGGGGAGACGAAGACCATCTCGGGGTCCTGCGTCCTGTCGTATCCGGTGGCGCGGGCCAGCGCGAACTGGAAGCCGCGGACGTCCGCCGCGTCGCCGCGCTCGTGGATGGTGGCGCGCAGGTACTCGGTGAGGGTCCGGTAGGCCGAGGTGCGGGTGACGACGGCGAAGCCCTTGTCGATGACGTGCAGGATCTCGCTGCAGATGTCGAAGACGGCCTTCTCCGGGCGCCGGGTGGGGAACCAGGCGATCTGCCAGGGCTTGCGGCCCTCGATCACGTCGAGGCCCTCCCACGGGGAGGTGGTGCCGTCGGCGCCGAGGGTGCGGTACAGGAAGTGGTAGTCGTGCATGGCCGGGGTGGGCGCGAAGAACCGCCAGTTCGGCAGCAGCGAGAAGGTGTCCTTGAGCTGGAGCCGGTTGAACGCGGGGTGCGGGTGCTGGGTGGCGAGGGTGCCGAGCAGCATCGCGGCCCCGGCGATCCGCCAGGCGGCGCCCTTGCCCTTGAATACGGCGCTGCCCTTGAATACGGCGCTGCCCTTGGACACGGCGCTGCCCGTGAACACGCTGCGCACGTCGGGACGGGGGGTCACGTGGCGGCCTCCTGGTCGGCAGGGTCCGCGGGGGCAGCGGACCGGGCGTCCGCGACGCGGTCGAGGAACGCGGTGATGAGGTCGGCCGCCCGGTGCGCGAAGCGGCTCTGGGTGAGCAGGGTGTCGTGCCCGGCGCCCTCGACGACCGTCACCTCGGTGTGCGCGCCGCCCACGTGGGCCTCGGCCAGCTCCCGGTGCATCAGCAGCTGGTCGGGGTCGCGGTCGACGGTCTGCTGCGCCGAGACGACCAGCGCGTGCGCGCCCTCGACGGGCTCCAGCGGGCCGCAGAAGGCGCGGAACTCGGCCTCCACGGCCTCCCATTCGCGCCGCCCGGCCTCCCACATCCGCGCGTCGGCGTACTGCGCGAACGCCTTCTTGCGGTACGCGGCCGGCAGTCCCTCGACCCACTCGGGGCGGGCCATCAGGACGCCGGTGCCGAGCCGCAGGTACCAGGCCATCCGGGTGAGCGAGGTGCGCAGCTGCCCGGCCGACTCGCTCTGCTGCCTGGAGCGGTTGAGCTCGTCGGGGTGCGAGGAGTCGAGGTAGACGACGCCGTGCAGGCGCTCGCCGAGCTGCGCGGCGGCGCGGCGGGCGAGCTCGCCGCCGAGCGAGTGGCCGACCAGGACCACCTTCCGGTCCGGCTCGACCGCGAGGCGGACGAGGTCGACGAGGTCGTCGACGGACTCGGCCAGCCGGAAGCCCGCGGCGCAGCGGTGGCGGCTGCCGGCGTACCCGGCGCGGGCGTAGGTGACGACGCCGTAGCCGGTCTCCTTCGCGAGGCGCTCGGTGATCCAGGCGAAGTGCTCGCTGGTGGAGACCATGCCGGCGGCGAACACCAGGACGGGCTCCCCGGCGCGGCCGTGCGAGAGCACCTCGTACTGCAGCTCGTTGCCGTGGCGGGTGGTCAGCACGCGGGAGGTGTGCCAGCCCTCGGTGGTGCGCAGGCGGCGCTGGACGGCGGTGCCGACGGCGATCGCGCCCGCGCCGGCGAGCAGCAGGAGTGCGGCGGGCAGTGCCCGGTCGTCGCGTCCGGCGACGGCGGGGTGGTCCTTCGGGGCGGAGGTGTAGGCCACCATCGGGTGCATCGCGGTGAACGCGGTGACGAACCGGCCGAGGCCCATGAAGTACCCGTTGGCCAGGTGGAACGCGGCGGCGCTCGCGATGACCGGCCGGGCGAGACGGCCCTTGCAGGCGTAGGCGAGCGGGAACAGGCACTCCAGCGCGAGCACGCCGTGGGTGAGGTACCGGGCGGCCTTCGGGTGCTCCTGGGTCCAGCGGTACATGCCCTCGTGGCCGTACGTGCGGGTGCGCATGACGCCGCCGAGCGCGGAGGCGTCGCGCCAGGGCTCGCCGAGCAGCTTGACCCAGCCGGAGACGAGGTACGAGAGGTTGGCCTGGAGCGCGACGTACCAGAGCAGCGCGTCCTTGGCCTGCGGGGACCGTACGAGCCGGGCCGCGCCGGTGGCGGTCTGCACGAGGATCGCGACCTGGTCGGAGCCGTCGGTGCCGTAGCGGTGGCGCGGGTAGAGCAGCGCGGACGTGGAACCGAGGAAGAGGCTCCCGGCGCCCCGCCAACGGGAGTTGCCGGGCAGCAGCATGCCGGTGGCGACGGCGGCGCGCGCGACGTGCAGCGCGGTGGTGGTCCGCGGGCCGCTCACGGCGTTCAGCAACCGCCGCACCAGCGGGGTGGATTCGGCCTGGACGTCCTTGACGATGGCCCAGTCGTTGAGCCCGCCCCGGCGGATCTGCCGCCGCTGCGCGAGGTACTCCAGGGAGGAGGTCAGCGTGGTGGCGGCGGCCAGCCGTTCGGACAGGCCGAGGGCGCGGTCCCGGCTCACCGCGGCCGGGGCGAACACCGCCGAGGCGATCTTCCGGGTGTTCCTGGCGAATTGCACGCGTGGCACGTATTTCACGTGGTCCCTTTCACGGCGCCCCGGCGGTCGGGGGCGCTAGGCTGGCCGTGGGCCTGCCGGGCCAGAACGCACCTCTGGCCCGGCAGGCGTCGTGGAGCATCCGCCCCGGTCAGGGGGCGGTCGTCATCAGCCCTGGCGGCCGAGTTCGAACGCGCCGATCACGGCGGAGGAAATCGCCACACCGCCGAGAAAAGCACCGGGAGTCGCCAGAACCGGGCTGGCCTCCGGGAAGATGACACCCTCCTCGGGGATTTCCATCGCGTTCACGGCCTCGATGACGTCGTTCATTTTCGCGTCCTTTCGAAAGATGGCTGGGCGGAGCGGGGGAAAGGGGGGCCGGTCAGCCGACCGCGCGGCCGAGCGCGTAGGCGCCGCCGACCAGGGTCGCGCCGCCGACGAAGGCGCCGACGGCCTTGGCCCCGCCGATGGCGGCCAGCGCGGCGGCCGGCGTCGCGAGGACGGGCAGCGCGTCGCCGTGGGTGTCGGCGGCCTCGATGGTGCCGAGGTCCAGGCCGTTGACGTGGGAAACGATGTCGTTCATGGCATTCCTCTCCCTGGAAGGGATTTCCGGTGGATGATCAGCCGTTCCGCGCTCGGGGCGGCGGAACGGCGCCGAACCGCCATGCCGTGAATTCCCCCCGGAGCCGCCAACGGGCGGTCGTTCCGAGACGAACACGTGGTGGCGTGGAAGGATGAAAACATCGCTCCGGAACATCGGGTATGACCTGCGTCACACTCGATTTCGGACGGTGACTTTCCCTTGACTGACGGATGTCACGACGCGCCATGACATCCGTCATGCGAACCCATGACAGTTCTCATCCCGGCAAAGTCGAGTCGCCTGCGAACATGTTGCGCATGGCGAATGACGGCAATTCAAACGTGATCGAGGTCACAGACCTCTGGCGCCGCTACGGCCCGCCGGGCCCCGGCGGTTTCGACGCCGTGCGGGGCATCGGCTTCACCGTCGGCCCGGGCGAGCTGTACGCGCTGCTCGGCACCAACGGCGCCGGCAAGACCTCGGCGGTCGAGCTCCTCGAAGGCCTCGCCCGGCCCACCCGGGGCACCGTCACCCTCTTCGGCCGGTTCGACCCCGTCCGCGACCGCAAGCGGGTGCGCCCGCGCACCGGCGTGATGCTCCAACGCGGCGGGCTCCCCACCGATCTGACGGTCGCCGAGACCGTCCGCATGTGGGCCTCCTGCACCACCGACCCGCGCCCGGCCGCCGAGGCCGTCGCCCTCGTGGGCCTGGCCGCGCGCACCGACGTCGCCGTCAAGAACCTCTCCGGCGGTGAAGTCCGGCGCCTGGACCTCGCGTTGGCCACCCTCGGCCGGCCGGACCTGCTCTTCCTCGACGAACCCACCACCGGCATGGACCCGGAGGGCCGCCACGACACCTGGCGGATCATCCGGCGGCTGCGCGCCGAGGGCACCACGATCGTGCTCACCACGCACTACCTCGAAGAGGCCGAGCAACTCGCCGACCGGCTGGCCGTCATGCACGCCGGCCGGATCGCCGCGACCGGCACGATCGCCGAGATCGTCGCCGAGCACCCCGCCACCCTCGCCTTCCGGCTGCCCGCCGGCCTGACCCCCGCCGACCTGCCGCACCCCGCCGACCTGCGGGCCGCCGTCGCCACCGGCCCGGCCGGCCGCGTCGAGCTCACCACCGACGACCTCCAGCACACCACCACCGAAGTGCTGCTCTGGGCCCGCGCCAAGGGCGTCACGCTCAACCAACTCGACGCCCGCTCGGCCTCGTTGGAGGAGGCCTTCCTGCGGATCGCCCGAGGCGGTACGGACCGCACGGAAACGGAGCGGGCCGCGTGAACCGCACCCACCTCGCCGCGCTCTCCCGGGTCGAGCTGACCCTCTTCCTGCGCAGCAAGAGCAACCTCTTCAACGTCCTCGTCATCCCGGTGCTGATCGTCATGGGCACCACGACGGTCATGCGGCAGTTCGACCTCAAGGGCGCCGGCCTCGCCATGGGCCACGTGATGGTCTCCACCACCGCCGGGATCGTCCTGATCATGGCCCTGTACGCACCGCTGATCGGTGTCTACGTCCTGCGGCGCGAGGAGTACGTCCTCAAGCGGCAGCGCACCGGCGAGATCGGCGACCTCGTCATCCTCGCGAGCCCGGCCGTCCCGATGGCGATCGCCGCCGTCCTGCAGTTCACCGCGATCGCCGCCGCCGTCGCCCTCATCGCGGGCCTCGGCGCCCCGGCCGCCCCGCACCTCGTCGCCGTCGGTGTCCTGCTCGGCACCGTGCTGATCGCCGCCGCCGCCGCGCTCAGCACCGCCTTCGCCCGCACCGCGGAGAGCGCCCAGGGCGTCAGCACCGTCGGCTTCATGCTGCTGCTCGTCACCTCCGGCACCGTCATCCCGCTGGAGGTGCTGCCCGGGCCGTTCGCGGACGTCCTGCGCTTCTTCCCGCTCACCCCCGTGATCGAACTGGTCCGCTCCGGCTGGACCGGCGAGGGCGCCGGGATGGTTGACTCGGTGGTCAGGGGCGCGACGCTGCTGGCCTGGACGGCGCTCGCCGCCTGGGGCGCGCTGCGCCGCTTCCGGTGGGAGCCGCGCGCCTGAACCCGCGACGGGCACTCGACGGGTGCTCGACGGGTGCTCAGCGGGCACTCAGCGGGTGCTTGACGGGCACTCGACGGGCACTCGACGGGCCGGAAGGAAGGAGACGAACGGAGGATGACCGACGTGCAGACGACCACGCACTACCGCACCGACGTCGCGAAGGCGACCGTCCAGACGCGGTGGATGCTGTGCTCGATGCCGTGGCTGCTGCTCGCCGCACTGCTGTGGCCGCTGCTCGCCAGGCTCAACGAGGCGGGGGCGCCGGCCGTCGTCGGGTGGGGCATCGCGACCCTCACCGCGGTACAGGGCATCGGCGCCACCACGGCGATCGCGCACAGCGTCGGGCGGACGGCCCGGCCCAGGGCGCTGCTCGGCGCGATGGCCGCCGTGACGGTGCTCGAACTCGGCCTGCTGCCGTACGCGTACGGCACCGGGCACCTCGACGGCACGCGCGTCCTGGTCATCGCCGCCATCGCGATCGCGATCCCGCCGGCCTTCGCGCTCTCTCCGCTGCTCGGCCAGGCCCGCTACCTCGCCGTGGCGCTGGTCGGCTCGGTTGCGACGGCCGGCGTCGTCTGGTCCTTCGACCGCGCCGCCGGCCCGGCCGTCCTGGCGTTCACCGTCGCGACCTGGACGGTCATCGGCGGGCTGATGCGCTCCTCGCTGTGGTTCCTCGCCGTGCTGTGGCAGCTCGACGCGGCCCGCGAGACCCAGGCCCGGCTCATGGTGGCCGAGGAGCGGCTGCGCTTCGCCCGGGACCTCCACGACATCATCGGGCGCAACCTCTCGGTGATCGCCCTCAAGTCCGAGCTCGTCCAGCGGCTCACCGAGCACCCGAAGGCGCAGGCCGAGCTGACGGAGGTGCAGAAGCTCACCCGCAGCCTGCACCAGGAGATCCGCGAGGTGGTCAAGGGCTACCGCACCACCGACCTGGCCACCGAACTGGAGGGAGCGCGCTCGGTGCTGGAGGCGGCGGGCATCACCTGCCGGATCGAGCGCGACGGCGCCCCGGAGCTCGGCCAGGACGCGCAGACCGCGCTCGGCTGGGTCGTCCGCGAGGGCATCACCAACGTCCTGCACCACTCCCACGCCCGCACCTGCACCATCGCGCTCGCCCGCGCCGCCGGCGGCCCCGCCGAACTGACCATCACCAACGACGGCGGCGGCCACCGCCCGGCCTCGGGCGGCGGCAGCGGCCTGGCCGGCCTCGCCGAGCGCCTCGCCCCGCTCGGCGGCTCCCTGGACCACGGACCGGGCGCCGACCGCACCTACCGCCTGCGGGTACTCCTCCCGCCGACCGAACCGCCGACCGAAACCCCGACCGAAGCGCGGACCGAACCGCCGACCGAGACCCCGACCGAACCGCCGACCGATCGAGGCCACCGATGATCCGCGTCCTGCTCGCCGACGACGAACACCTCATCCGCGGCGCGTTCGCCGCCCTGCTCGCCTTCGAGGACGACATCGAGATCGTCGCCGAGGCCTCCACCGGCCCGGAGGCCACCGCCATGGCCCTGCACCACCGGCCCGACGTCGCCGTCCTGGACCTCCAGATGCCCGAGCGCGACGGCGTCACGGTGGCCCGCGAGCTCGCCCAGGCCCTGCCGGACTGCCGGACGATGATCGTCACCAGCCACGGCCTCCCGGGCCACCTCAAGCGTGCCCTCGCCTGCGGCGTCACCGGGTTCGTCTCCAAGACCGTCTCCGCCCAGGAGCTCGCGAGCATCATCCGCACCGTCCACGGCGGCCACCGCTACATCGACCCGATCCTCGCCGCGGACGCCATCAGCGCCGGCGCCTCACCCCTGAGCGCCCGCGAGGCCGACATCCTGTCCCTCGCCGCCGACGGCGCCCCCGTCCTGGAGATCGCCGAACGCGCCGCCCTCGCCCCGGGCACCGTCCGCAACTACCTCTCCTCCGTCACCACCAAGCTCGGCGTGGAGAACCGCCACGCGGCCGCCCAGCTCGCCCGCCAGCGCGGCTGGATCTGATCGCGCCGAGCCGGGGGCGGAGCGGCGGAGGCTGCGGCGTTTACCGATCGTCAACAACCTTTTCCTACGGTGGGTCCACGGGGGGCCGCCGGCCGGCGGTGCCCCGGCACGCTTCCGACCAAGGGGGATTCCACTGTCCAGGATCATCACCGCCGCCGTACCGGCGCACGGCCACGTCGGCCCGCTGCTCGCCATCTCCGCCGACCTCGCCGCCCGTGGCCACGAGGTGGTGTTCCTCGGCGGCGGCCGGTTCGCGGGGGCGGCGGAGCGGGCCGGGGTGCGCTTCGTGGCGCTGCCCGCCGAGGCGGACTTCGACGACCGGGACCTCGACGCCCGCTTCCCGGGGCGCTCCGAGCTGCCGGCCGGGCCCGCGCGGATCGCCTTCGACGTCAAGCACGTCTTCACCGACCCCGTCCCGGCGCAGTACCGCGCGCTGGAGGAACTGCTGGCCGGCTTCCCGGCGGACGCGGTGGTCGTGGACGCGTTCTTCCAGGGAGCGCTCGCGCTGGCGCTGAGCCGGCCCCGGTCGCAGCGGCCCGCCGTGGTGGGCGTCGGGGTGGCCCCGCCGATGTTCCAGAGCGTCGACACCGCGCCGTTCGGCCTCGCCCTGCCGCCCCTGCCGGGCGAGGAGGGCCGGGCGCGCAACCGGGCGATGTACGAGGAGGTGAACCGGCGCGGCGAGCCGCTCCAGCGGTACGCGGAGCAGGTGTTCGCGGGCCTCGGGATCACCCTGCCGGACGGGCCGCGCGCCAACGCCCTCGTGACGGTGCCGGACCACTTCCTCCAGCTCACCGTGCCCGGCTTCGAGTACCCGCGCAGCGACGCCCCGGAGACCTTCCGGATGATCGGCGCGCTGCCGCCGGCCGGCGGCGCCGAGCACCGCCTGCCCGCCTGGTGGCGGGAACTGGACGGCACCCGCCCGGTGGTCGTGGTCACCCAGGGCACGCTCGCCAACGGCGACCTCACCGAGCTCGTCGCGCCCACCGTGACCGCCCTGGCGGACCGCGACGTGCTGGTGGTCGCCGCCACCGCACGCCCCGACGGCCCGGCCGCGCTCACCGAACTCCTGGGCGCACTGCCCGGCAACGTCCGGGCCGCCGGCTATGTGCCGTTCGACCTGCTGTTGCCGCACGCCGACGTGCTGGTGAGCAACGGCGGCTACGGCGGCGTCCACACCGCGCTGCGCTACGGCGTGCCGCTGGTGGTCGGCGGCGCGAGCGAGGACAAGCCCGAGGTGGCGGCCCGGGTGCAGTGGTCGGGCGCGGGGCTCGACCTGCGCACCGGGCGGCCGGAGGCCGCGGACGTCGCGAAGGCCGTCGACGAGGTGCTGGCCGACGGCCGGTTCCGCGAGCGGGCCCGCGCGCTGGCCGCGGAGCTCGCGGAGTACCGGCCGTTCGACGCCGTCGCCGAGCTGGTGGAGTCGCTGGGCTGAGCCGGACCGGGCGTCAGCGGCGGGACGGGCGGCGGCTCACTGGTCGTCGCCGTCCGCGTCCGGTCCGGCGGCCGGCGCGCCGCCCTTGCCGATGCCGAGCTTGGCCTCGGCGGTGGTCCAGTCGGCGGCGATGGCCTGCTGGACGGCGGCGAGGGTGGCCTGGCCCTTGCAGAGCGCGGTGTGCAGGTGCGTCTCGACGGTGTCCTTGGGATTGTTCGGGCCCTTGCCCGGGACGTGGTCGGGGGACGGCGGCTGGATCCACAGGTTGCGCGGGTCGTTCGGGTCGCCGCCGAGCTGCAGGCTGATCAGGTGGTCGTACTCGGCGTCGCCCATCGGGCCGGTGTAGCCGTAGGACTTGGCGTTCTCGGCCTTCTCCTTGCCGGTGATGTTCGCCGGCGGGCGGATCCCAGAGGTGTAGCCGCCCGGCTTGCAGACGGTGTCGTTGAGGTTGGCCTGGGTGACCGCCGGGCTGGTCGCGCCCGGGGTGCAGTTCGGGTCCGGCAGCGGCTGCTTGTCCGCGGTGTAGTGGTACTTGCAGGTGCCGGCGGCGGGCTGGGCCTGCACGTCGTACGAGGGCTTGGGGCCGACGCCGACCGGGATCGCGTGCGCGCCGGCCGCGTCGCCGGCCGCCGGGGCCGAGCCCTTGGCGGCCGCGCTGGTGGGGGCGGGCTTGGCGGTGTGTCCGGTGTTGGACGAGCAGCCTGCGGCCGCGGCGAGCAGGACGGCCGCGGCTATGGCCAGGGCACCGCGAGCGGGAGCCGGCACGAGTTCCTCCAGGTGGGTGTGCGTGAGCTGCGGGCCGGCGGGCCGCCGGATACCGCGCCAGCGGACACTACCGTGTCAAAGGGGCCAAAGGGGTGACGCCACGTCGGGCGCGGGAGGCCGCGGCCAGGCGCGCGGAATCGTTCCGCCGCGCCCGCCGTCCCGCGTGCCGTCCCGCCCGCCGTCCCGGATGCCGGTCGCGTGCTGTTCCGGGGGCCCGTCAGGGGACTGACGTCGGGCGGAGTAACCGAAGGGCGGGGCCCGTCGAGCATGCGTAGCTTCGTCACCGAACGACTGCTCGCTGGCGTTCCCCGCTCTGATCCCTCTCCGACCCCCCGACCGGAGTCACCCCATGCGGATCCCCGCCCTCCTCGCGGCAGCCGCCCTGCTGCCGCTCTCCCTCACCGCCGCGCAGGCCGCCCAGGCCGCCGCCGGCCCGGCCCACCGCTCGACGTACGCCAAGGACCTGAGCGTCCAGGTCAGCCCGCCGTCCTTCCCGTCCGCGCCCGGCGCCGTCGGGACGATCCTGGTGACGGTCTGCAACAACGGCTCCGAGACGCCGGCCGACGGGGCGACCCTGGTGGTCAACGGCCCCGCCGATCCGTCGATGCGCCTGACCACCGACCACGCGGGCCCGGTGGACGGCGGCTGGAACTGGATCCGCTTCACCGTCGCCAAGGGGCTGGCACCGGCCACCTGCGAGACGGAGAAGCTCTACGGCGAGACCATCAGCACCACCCCCGGCCCGAGGACCTACCCCGGCGGCACCGCCGTGGTCACCTGGGACGCCGACCAGAACCCGAACGACAGCTCGACCACCTGGTCCTGGGACACCTCCGCGCCCGTCACCGACGCGGTGTTGGAGATGTGGCGGCCCCCGAAGCCCGCCGCGCCCGGCAACCCGGCCGACTTCGAGGTGCTGGAGCGCAACCTCGGCCCTTCCACCGACTACCCGTGGCGCGGCCGGCTCACCGCCAAGCTCCCGCCCGGCTCCAAGTGGCTCGACAGCGCGCCGAGTGCCAACAAGTGCGCGATCTCGGCCGACGGCACCACGGCCACCTGCGACGACATCGTCGGCAACACGTGGTCGCAGTACAACCGCGGCTTCGCGCTCCAGGTCGACCCGGCCGCGAGCCCGGGCACGAGCATCGCCGCGACGCTCACCTACGAGGCCCCGGCCAACCCGGACCCGCACACCTTCGTCCTGACGGTGCTCATCCCGGTGTGCTGAGTCGCGCGCCGAGTCGCGCGCCGAGCCCGGTGGGCCCGGTGGGCCGAACACACGGGTGGGGCCGGTCCCGTACCGGCCGCCCCCACCCTCCGCGGCCCCGGGCGTCAGTGCGCCGCGATCCAGTCCGTGATCAGCTCGTCCAGCACGCCCAACGGCAGGCTGCCGTGCCCGATCACCTCGTGGTGGAACTCCTTCACGTCGAAGCGCGGGCCGAGCGCCGCCCGGGCCCGCCCCCGGTGCCGGACGATCTCCTGGCGGCCGATCAGGTAGGCCGTGGCCTGACCGGGCCAGGCGATGTACCGGTCGATCTCGTTGCGGACGTTGGCCTCCGTCGTGGCCGTGTTGTCCCGCATGTAGGCGATCGCCCGCTCCCGCGACCAGCCGAAGTGGTGCAGCCCGGTGTCCACCACCAGCCGCACGGCCCGCAGCGCGTCCAGCGACAGCATGCCGAAGCGGGAGAGCTCCGAGCTGTACAGCCCCATCTCGTCCGCCAGCCGCTCGGTGTACAGCCCCCAGCCCTCGACGTGCGCGGTCAGCTGCCCGGTCGGCTTCTGGCGGAACTCCGGCAGGTGGTGCAGCGTCTGGGCGACGGCGATCTGCAGGTGGTGGCCCGGCACGCTCTCGTGGAAGGCGATCGCCTCGTACTCGTACCGGAAACGGGTGTGCGGGCGCAGCGTGTTGATCCAGTGGGTGCCGGGCAGGCCGCCCGGGCCCGGCGGCTGGTAGTAGGCGAGCGGCGCGGTCTCCGCCTCGATCGGGTCGATCTCGCGGGTCACGCAGTCGGCGATCGGGTAGGCGCGGAAGTACCCGGCGGACGCGCGGCGGGCCCGCTCCAGCGCGTCGTCGGCGAGCGCGACGATCTCCGCCGCGTCGGCGAACCGCAGGGCCGGGTCCTCGCGCAGCGCGGCCAGCACGCGGTCGGTGCCGACGACGCCGAGCACCGTGGCGCCCAGCTCGGCGAACTCCTCGCGCAGCGCCGCCACCGCGTCCAGGCCGATCCGGTGGATCTCCTCCGGGGTGAGCCCGGGCCGGGTGTAGCGGCCGACGGCGTCCGCGTAGCCCTCGGTGCCGCCGGGCACGTGGCACACGCCGGCCTCGGTGTCCGGCCGGGCCCCGGCCGCGAGCCGCTGGGCCAGGCCCGCCCGGTAGCGGGCCACCGCGGGCCGCACGCCGTCGCGCACGATCGTCTCGGCGCGCAGCGCCTCGCGGCGGCCGTGCAGCGGGCGCAGCAACTGGTCGTCGGCGAGGCTCCCGGCGAGGTAGCCGTCGAGCTGGGCGATCGCGGCGTCGACGCCGCTGCGCAGCGGCCGGCGGCCCTCGACGGCGGCGTCGAGGTAGCGCTGGAGGCAGGCGTCGAAGTAGCCGGGCAGTCCGGCCAGGCGCTCCAGGTAGGAGTCGGCGCCCTCCTGGTCGACGGCGGTCATGACGAGGGACTGGAAGGCCTCGTTCTGGGGCGCCGCGATGGTCGCCGAGATGCTGAAGTCGGCGAGTCCGTGGGTGATCCGGCCGGTGCCGTTGTCGATCAGGCGGGCGAGGACGCGGTGCGTGATGCGGTCCTCGCCGTCGAGGGTGTCGAGGGGCACCGCGGCGAGCCGCGTCCCGAGGCCCTGCAGCACCGCGCGGTGTTCCAGGGCGGCCTCCCGGGACGGGTCCGGCACCTCGTGGGCGTGGCCCGCGACCCCGCTGAGCGTGGCGCCGAACGGGTCGTGCGCGTTCTCGGCGGCGAAGTACTCCTCGGCGAGCGCGGCGAGTTCGGCCTGGTGAGTCTGCTCGTTCATGAGAGGTGCCTATGACGAAACCTCAGGGGTCCGCAACCCCTGGGACGGCATTGGCCGTTGCGGGTTCATGCAGCCGGTTCGCGTTCGTGCAGCCGGTTCGCGCGCCGGTCCGCGTGCCGTTTGCGCAGCTCGTCCGGGATGTGACGATGCCGGCCCCGTCGCTCTCGGGCGACGGGGCCGGCATCGGTTCTTCGGGGGCGGGGAGCGTCAGGCCTTCGCGGCCTTGGCAGCCTTGGCGGCGGCCTCCGCGGCCTCCTTCTCGTGCTTCGCCTTGATCCGGGCGGTCTCCTTGCGGACGTCCACCTGGTTGGCGCGCTCGTGCTGGAGCCAGAGCGGGTTCTCCGCCTTGAGGGCGTCGATCTGCTCGGTGGTGAGCGCCTCGGTCACCCCGCCGCGGGCCAGGCCCGCGATGGAGACGCCGAG